>JBPCOF010000166.1:0-10613 GCA_051000515.1 Geodermatophilaceae bacterium | reverse complement strand
TGCCGCGGTGGCTGATCGCGTCCTTGTCCTCGGGCGTCATCTCTGCCGTGGTCATGGCGTGTCCGTCGGCGATGAAGATCGGGTCGTAACCGAACCCGCCGCTGCCACGGGGCCGGCGGATGATCCTGCCGCGCATCTCGGCCTCGAGGACATGTTCCGCGCCGCCGGGCAGGACAAGCCCTGCCGTGCAGACGAAAGCCGCACCGCGCCGCTCGTCGGGCACGTCCACGATCTGGGCGAGCAGTAACTCCAGGTTCGCGAGGTCATCACCGTGCCGCCCCGCCCAGCGTGCCGACAACACTCCTGGCATTCCGTTGAGTGCATCCACCGTGAGGCCAGAGTCCTCGGCGACGGCGGCAAGCCCGGTGGCCTCAGCGGCGTCCCGGGCCTTGGCCAGCGCGTTCTCCGCGAACGTGGCGCCGGACTCGGGCGCCTCATCGAACGGCGGAAGGTCATCGAGCCCGAGCACGTCGAGGCCGACGACCGGTTCGAGGATCCGGCGGAGTTCGGCCAGCTTCTTCCGATTGCGGGTGGCCAGGACCAGCTGGTGGCCGGTCACCGGACCAGACTCACGACGACCAGACTCATCGGACCGGACTCACGATGAAAGGGCTGCCTGCTGCGCCTTGGTCAGCGTCGCGCAGCCCCCCACCGCGAGGTCGAGCAGGACATCGAGCGTGGCGCGATCGAAGACGACACCTTCTGCTGTCCCTTGTACCTCGATGAAGTCCCCGGTTCCGGTACAGACGATGTTCATATCGGTGTCGGCGGCGACGTCCTCGACGTACTCGAGGTCCAGCCGCGGTTCGCCGTCGACGACGCCAACGCTGACCGCCGCAACCGACGTGTGCAGGGGATCTGGCTTGGCCAGCTTGCCGTTGTCCCGTAGCCAGCCCACGGCATCGACCAGCGCGACGTACGCGCCGGTGATTGCCGCCGTACGAGTTCCGCCGTCGGCCTGCAGGACGTCGCAGTCCATAGCGATGCTGTTCTCACCGAGCGCGGACAGATCGATGCTGGCCCGCAAGGCCCGGCCGATCAGTCGGCTGATCTCGTGCGTACGCCCACCGATCTTGCCCCGCACCGACTCCCGATCACTGCGGGTATGGGTCGAGCGAGGCAGCATCGCGTACTCCGCGGTGACCCAACCCAGGCCGGAGCCTCTTCGCCAGCGGGGTACGCCAACGGTCACGCTGGCCGCGCACAGCACGCGAGTACGCCCGAACTCGACGAGGACCGAGCCCTCTGCGTGATCAAGCCAATTGCGGGTGATGGTCACGGGGCGAAGCTGGTCCAGGGCACGGTTTTCGGGTCGGGTCACGGCCAGCGACACTAGTCGAGCCGTCTGCGACTCAGGGGACCCCTGCAACCATAGGTAGTTAGCAGCTTCCCCTGTCGAGCTCCGCCGCCCTGCCCGGGAGAGGATGGCGGCATGCGTTCCGAATTGATCCGCGTCAGTAGCGGCGGGTCTCCGGCCGTCGTCGACCTGACCGATCGGTGCACGGACTTCCTGCGCGACTGTGACGCTGAGCAAGGTTTGTTGCACGTCTTCGTTCCGCATGCCACCGCCGGCGTGGCGATTCTGGAGACCGGGGCAGGTAGTGACGACGACCTGCTCAGCGCGTTGGACTCGCTGCTTCCCACTGATGATCGGTGGCGGCACCGGCACGGCTCACCGGGCCATGGCCGGGATCACGTACTGCCGGCGATCGTGTCGCCCTACGCGTCGATCCCCGTTCTGGACGGTCGACCGGCGCTGGGCACGTGGCAGTCGATCTGCCTGGTGGATCCCAACGGCGACAATCCCGATCGCCAGGTCCGGCTGTCCTTTTTTCCCGGCTGAGAGTTTCGAGGCGTGCTCAGAGGGTGTAGGTCATGCCGGCGGTCGCCAGTTCGGCGGCGGCGAAGGCCGCACGGGCGGCTGCGAGTTGGGCGTCGGCGTTCACCCACGGCGGGATGTGGGTCAGCAGTAGCCGGCCGACACCGGCCGCGGTCGCATGCTCTCCGGCCTGGCTGCCGGTTAGATGCAGACCGGGCGGGTAGCCGGGTGCACCAGTGGGCTGCGCGGCCTCGCACAGCAGTACGTCGGTGCCTTTGGCGAGCCGGATCAACTCGGGACAGATCCCGGTGTCCGCGGAGTAGGTCAACGATGTCGTCCCGGTATCGACCCGGATCGCGTAGGTCTCCACCGGATGGTTCATCCGGGCGAAGGAAAGCCGCAATCCGCCGATCTCCAGTCCGGTGTCCATCATCGTGAGCGTCTGCGGTGCACCCGGACTGCTCTCTGGGCGCTCACGATCGTCCGAGGACAAGGGGTGGAACTCGAAGACGTCACCGAGGTCGGCCGCGGGCTGCTCATAGGCGGCGCCCAACCGCTCCATCGTGCCGCCCGGACCGTAGAGCGCCACCGGTCCGCGAGACCGCTCGGCGTAACGGTGCCACACCACGAACGAACAGGCGTCCAGGCAGTGATCGGCGTGCAGATGCGACAGCAGGATCGCATCGATCGTGTCCAAGGCCGCATAGCGCTGCAATGCTCCTGCCGACCCCGGCCCGAGATCCAGGACGATCCGTACCCCGTCGTGCTCGACGAGGTAACAGGATGCCGGTGAGCTGGGGCCGGGCATCGAACCCGAGCACCCCACAACCGTCAACCTCACTGCAGAACACCGGTATCCGGCACCGGGATGCTGTCCGCCGAGTACTGCGCCGGTACTGGGATCGCTTTGCCGTCAGGTGCGGTATCTGGCGGTGCGGCGGTATCGGCAGCAATCTGTGACTCGGAGTCCTCGGCCGCCCTTGCGGTCTGACCGACGGGCAAGGTCGCAATCGGCCCTACAGCCGGTCCGAGGAAGCGCTCGGCCAGCCGGTGGAATGTGTCGGCATCTCCGGTGGAGAAGAACCGGTGCTCACCCAACGGCACGGCCTCACCTGACGGGTCCCCCCCGTCGCGGAGCAACCCGTCGTCGGTGAGCACCCGGAAGACGTCCTTGGCGGTCTCCTCGGCGCTGGAGACCAGAGTGACCCCGTCGCCCATGACATGGCTGATCGCGCCGGTCAGCAGCGGGTAGTGCGTGCAGCCGAGCACCAGGGTGTCCACCCCGGCGCGTTGTAGCGGCTCCAGATAGGACTGCGCCAGACCCAGGATCTGGCGGCCGCTGGTGATCCCGCGCTCGACGAAGTCGACGAAGCTCGGGCAGGCAGCGCTGGTGATCGTGATCTGCAGCGCGGCGGCGAAAGCGTCATCGTAAGCCCGGCTGCGTACGGTCGTCTGGGTACCGATCACGCCGATCTTGCCGGTGCGGGTCGCCGCGATCGCCCGGCGTACGGCCGGCAGGATCACCTCGACCACGGGGACGTCGTAGCGTTCTCGGGCATCACGCAGGCATGCGGAGCTGGCGGAGTTGCAGGCGACCACGAGCATCTTGACGCCGGACTTCACGAGCTGGTCCATGGCGGCGAGCGCGTGCGCGCGTACGTCCGCGATCGGCTGCGGACCGTACGGACTGTTTGCCGTGTCACCCAGGTAGCGGATGGATTCCGCGGGCAGTTGATCCATGATCGCCCGAGCCACGGTCAAACCGCCGACGCCGGAGTCGAAGACTCCGATCGGTGCGGCCGCCTCAGTCACGTCCCGCAGCGTAATGAGCCGCTGCCAACTCGCTGGTGCGCAACACCAGCTTCAGGCCCAGAGCTGGCCGTCCAGTGCTTCGGCGGCCTCGGTGACGGTGCCGTCGTAGGCACCGGTCGAGAGGTATTTCCAGCCCCCGTCGCACACGACCAGCGCGATGTCCGCTCGGCGACCGGCAGCGGCCTCACGCTCGGCGACGCCCAGAGCCGCATGCAGGATCGCGCCGGTCGAGATCCCCGCGAAGATGCCCTCACGGTCGATCAACTCGCGGGTCCGCCGGATTGCATCGTCGGGTCCGACCGAGAAGCGGGTGGTCAAAACTGACGGGTCGTAGAGCTCGGGAATGAAGCCTTCGTCGATGTTGCGCAGTCCGTACACGAGTTCCCCGTATCGCGGCTCGGCGGCCACGATGGCGACACCGGGAACCTTCTCGCGCAGGAACCGACCGACGCCCATCAGCGTTCCGGCGGTGCCCAGACCACCGACGAAGTGCGTGAGTGTAGGCAGGTCGGCCAGGATCTCCGGGCCGGTCGTCTCGTAGTGCGCGCGGGCATTGGCCGGGTTGCCGTACTGGTAGAGCATCACCCAGTCAGGGTTCTCGGCGGCAAGCTTCTTGGCGACCGCGACCGCCTCGTTCGACCCACCCTCTGCCGGCGAGGAGATGATCCGCGCGCCGTAGAGCTCCAGCAGTTGGCGGCGCTCGATCGAGGTGTTCTCCGGCATCACGCAGATCATCTGGTAGCCCCGCTGCCGGGCAATCATCGCCAACGAGATCCCGGTGTTGCCGCTGGTCGGCTCCATGATCGTGTCGCCACGTTTGAGCCGGCCCTCCGCCTCGGCCGCCTGGATCATGAAGAAGGCCGCTCGGTCCTTCACCGAACCGGTCGGGTTGTGATCCTCCAGTTTGGCCCAGAGGCGGACTTCCGCACTGGGCGAGAGTGCCGGAAGACCCACCAGTGGCGTATTGCCGAGCGAGTCGATCAGCGAAGCGAAACGGGCCATGGCTGCGCTAGCGCTTGCCCGCCACGGAGCCTCCGGCGACCGCCGGCAGCACCGTCACCGAATCGCCGTCCTTGAGCGGCGTCTCGAGAGCTCCGGTGAAGCGCACGTCCTCGTCATTGACGTAGACGTTCACGAATCGGTGCAACGACCCGTCGTCGGAGATCAGGCGCCCCTTCATTCCCGAGTGCCGGGAGTCCAGATCGTCGATGAGCGCACTGAGATTGTTTCCCGAGCCCTGCACGGTCTTCTCACCGCCGGTATGCGTGCGGAGGATCGTGGGAATGCGGACCTCGATAGCCATGCGGTGTTTTCTCCTCGGGGGTACGGCGGTTGGATTGGCAGCTTTGTTGGGTAACGCCAGGACCTGCCCGTTCGATTCCTGCCTGTTGGGTACGGGGTGCTGGCTACGGGGTTCGGTTGCGGCGTTCAAGGCGCGACGACCTCGACCGGCTCCTCGGTGACCTGTCCATCGATGATTTGGTACGAGCGCAGTTCCACCGGACCCTCGTCGCTGCCGTGCTCCCGGGTGGACACGAGCACGTAGTGCGTCGCTGGGTCGGCCAGCGGACCGCTGGCATAGCTGATGTCGGTACGGGACGGATAGGGCTCGGTAGCAGTGTGCGAGTGATAGTTGACGATCACCTGCTCGTCGAGGTCGTCCAGCTCCCGGTAGAGCTTGAGCAGATCAGCTGACTCGAACTCGTAGAACGTGGGTGACCGAGCCGCATTCAGCATCGCGATGAACCGCTCCGGACGATCACTGCCGGTCGGTCCGGCGATCACCCCGCATGCCTCGTCCGGATGGTCGCGGCGGGCATGGGCAGTGATCGCGTCGACCAACGCCTGCCCGATCCGAAGCATGTCGCCAAGTCTAGGGATCTGGTCCCGAGTCCGGCCGTCCACGTCGTGCCTATCGTTCGTGCTTCCTGATCAGTGCTTATCGATGAGTGCATCGATCAAGAGGCCCTGCACTGCGGTCAACCAGGAGTAGACCGCCCAGCGCGGGTCACCGGTCTGCTCGGCGCGCAGCATCGGGTCGTCGGATTCCTGTACGTCGATCCGTACGCCGATGGCGAGCCGTACGTCGTTGAGGGTGCGAGTCCAGGCCTCGGCGTCGCTCTGGCCGAGTTCCACCCGCCCGCCGTCGTCGCTGACCGAGTCCAGTAACAGCGCGGCGTCGGCCAGTTTCTCCTGGCGTAAGCCCGACTCGGTCAGCGAGCGGTAATCCTCGGCCAGGACCGGGTCGCTGCGGTGCCCGTCCGGAAGCAACCGCTCGGCAACCGGGTCGGGTCGGGCCGCACCCGCCGATTCGCCGTCGGAGCCGGCGCCGCTGAGCACGTCGCGGATCTCGGACACGACCTGGCGCAGCAGTGCTGCCTCGTGCGGTTCGAACTGGGCTACCAGGCGCCCCCGCTTCCACTTGAAAGGCGTCACGAGTCCCGCTGGTAGCTGGCCCACAGCCCGTAGGCATGCAACCGGGACGTGTCGGACTCCATCCGTTCCTTGGCGCCGGAGCTGACGATGGCCCGGCCCTCGTGATGAACCTGGAGCATGAGTTTGGTGGCGGTCGGCTCGTCGTAGTTGAACAGCTTCTGGAAGACGTAGGTCACGTAGTTCATCAGGTTCACCGGGTCGTTCCAGACGATGGTCACCCAGGGCCGATCGGTGTCCTCGGATTCGTCGACGACGACCTCTTCGGTCCGCTCCGGGGCGAGGGTTCCGGCTGATGTCATGACGTGCTCCGCACGTACGCGCCCTTCGGGCGCTCTGTTCGCTGCGCTCCTCGCTCGTTCCTCGCTCACGGCCGCCATCATGCCTCCTCGGCCGCTCGGACTCCTCGCCTACGCTGCCCAGCTGTGTCCACGGCTCTCCTGACCGACCACTACGAGCTGACGATGCTGGCCGCCGCCTTGCGCAACGGCACGGCGCAGCGCCGGTGCGTCTTCGAGGTCTATGCCCGGCAGCTGCCACCGGGGCGGCGCTACGGCGTAGTGGCCGGCTCCAACCGGCTGCTCGATGCGATCGACTCGTTTCGATTCGGTCCGGCTGAGATCGATGAGCTAAGCGCGAAGCAGGTCGTCGGTTCTGACACGCTCGAGTGGCTCGCCGCGCATCGCTTTTCGGGTGACATCGAGGGCTACGCCGAGGGCGAGCTGTACTTCCCCGGCTCCCCCATCCTCACCGTCCGCGGCAGCTTCGCCGAAGCCGTCCTGCTCGAGACGCTGGTCCTGTCGGTGCTCAATCACGACACCGCCGTCGCCTCGGCCGCCGCCCGCATGGTGGGTGCCGCCGGCGACCGACCGTGCGTCGAGATGGGTTCCCGACGTACCCACGAGGCAGCTGCGGTAGCGGCTGCCCGGGCTGCCTACCTCGCCGGCTTCACCGCCACGTCCAACTTGACGACGGGACAGCGCTACGGCGTACCCACGGCCGGGACGAGCGCGCACGCATTCACGCTGCTGCACGACGACGAAGGCGCCGCATTCGCCGCGCAGGTCGCTGCACTCGGCACGCAGACCACCCTGCTGGTGGACACCTACGACGTGGTGGACGGCATCCGGGCGGCCGTACGAGCGGCCGGGCCCGGACTCGGCGCCATCCGGCTGGATTCCGGTGACCTCGGCTCGCTCGCCGTCCAGGCACGGGAGCTGTTGGACGCCCTCGGCGCGACCGAGACCCGGATCGTGGTCACCAGCGACCTGGACGAGTACGCCATCGCCGCGCTGGCCGCGACACCGGTCGACGGGTACGGCGTCGGCACGTCACTGGTGACCGGGTCCGGTGCGCCGACCGCGGGATTGATCTACAAGTTGGTCGAGGTGGATGGACGTCCGGTGGCCAAGGGCTCCACCGGAAAACCGTCCCGAGGCGGTCGCAAGTCCGCCGTACGGCGGCACGACGGCAACGGGGTGATGACCGCAGAGGTGGTGACCATGGGTGGACACGGGGAGGCAAGCGCAGGCGATCGAGAGCTGCGGGTCCCACTCCTAGTCGCTGGCCGCAGGGCCGACCCAGGCAGCTCGCCGCATGCGCAACTGGAACGTGCCCGGGCCCACCACCGGGACGTGATGACCACGCTGCCCGCGGCCGGGCGCAAGCTCTCCCGAGGCGAACCGGCCATCGACACCGAGTTCGTCGAGATGCCGGCCTGAGTCGCGCGCCACGAACGTTCTCCCCGGCTCGTGGCGGTCGGATCAGTCCCTGATGTGACTCAGGTCGGCGGAGCGACACCAGATGTCGTAGCTATGCAGGCGACTCGCACGGCGTGTCCTCGGCAAACCTGCGACATCACAAACGCGGACGAGAGTGGCGGACGAGAAAGCTCGCCTAGTAGGTGGCGGGTTCGTCGAGAGATTCGATCTCGGCGCGGCTGATGCCCAATACGAACAGGATCGCGTCGAGGTAGGGCTGGTTGAGCGCGGCGTGCGCCTGGTCGCGTACGACCGGCTTGGCGTTGAAGGCGACCCCCAGCCCGGCGGTGGCGAGCATGTCGATGTCGTTCGCGCCGTCGCCGACGGCCACGGTCTGGCTCAACGGGATACCGAAGTCGGCGGCAAACTTCCTGAGCGCCTCGGCTTTTCCACGCCGGTCCAGCAGCTCACCAAGCAGGCGCCCGGTGAGCTTGCCGTCGACGATCTCCAGGGTGTTCGCGGCTGAGAAGTCGAGGGCGAGCCGAGTGACCAACCGGTCGGTGATCTGGGTGAAGCCCCCGCTGACGATTCCGCAGCGGTACCCCATGGCCTTGAGGGTCCGGACGAGCGTCCGCGCGCCGGGGGTGAGCACCAGGTCGTCGTAGACCTCGTCCAACGCGGTGGCAGGCAGCCCTTCGAGGACTGCGACCCGGGCGCGCAACGACTCGCCGAAATCGAGTTCCCCAGTCATCGCCGCCGCCGTGACCGCAGCAACCTCGCACTCCCGACCCGCCTTGGCGGCAATGGCATCGATGACCTCACCCTGGATCAGCGTGGAGTCCACGTCGAGCACGATCAGCCGCTTGCTACGACGCAGCAGTCCGGCCTTCTCGACGGCGATGTCCACGCCAGTCTGACTGGCCACGGTGGACAGTGCGGTGCGAAGCCTCGTCGACTTGGCACCGGAGACCATCAGCTCCAGGCTAGTCACCGGGTAGGTCGACAGCCGAGAGATCGTGTCGATGTTTCCCCCGACCTCGGCGATTGCGCGGGCGATTGCGGCTACGGCGCTTGCGGGCAACGGCGCTGCGAGCACGATGACGTGATTGCGGCGTCGCCGGTGCTCGGCGAGGTCGGCTGCTTCCTCGTCGAAGGACAACTCGATCGACACGCCGGCCTCGCCGGCTACCCGGTCGGCAATGGCCCTTATGTCGGTTTCGTGCACCCGGATGGCAAGGAGTACGCCGAGGACGAGTTGGCCCCGGATTACCACCTGCTCCACGTCGATGATCTCGAGGTCGAGCGGTGCCAATTCGCCGAACAAACGGGCAGTGACGCCGGGATGGTCGGGACCCGTGACCGTCAGCAGCGCACTACGGCTGGACCCGGCCAGCATTGCGGAACTCAGGCCGTGATCGGAGCCCACGACGGCAGACGACTGTCCGGGCTCAACGACTGAGCGTGCCGCCGGCGCCGGACTGATCGGATTCCCGCTCGGCCGCGGGTATCTCGGAATGCCGACGCCGACCAGCGTGTCTTTCTGCCTGGAGCCGATCGGCGAGGTGCGGGTAATGCGCCTCGAAGGCAGGCCGCTCGGATCGGATCCGCGGGATCTCGGTGAAATTGTGCCGTGGCGGCGGGCAGGAGGTCGCCCACTCCAGCGAGTTGCCGTAGCCCCAGGGGTCGTCCTCGACGACGAGTTCACCGAACCGCCAGCTCTTGATGACGTTCCAGATGAGCGGCAGCAGGGAGGCACCAAGAATGAATGAGCCGATCGTGGAGATCGTGTTGAGCGTTTCCCAGCCCGTGCTCGCCTCGTAGTCCACGTACCGACGCGGCATCCCGATGTTGCCCAGCCAATGCTGAAGCAGGAAGGTCGTGTGGAAGCCGACGAAGGTCATCCAGAAGTTCAGCTTGCCCAGCTTCTCATCGAGCATCCGTCCGGTCATCTTGGGGAACCAGAAATAGATCCCGCCGTACGCCGCGAAGACGATCGTTCCGAAGAGCACGTAATGGAAGTGTGCGACAACGAAGTAGCTGTCGTTCAAATGCCAGTCCAGCGGCGGCGAGGCCAGGATGACGCCGGTGAGCCCACCGAGCAGGAAGGTGACCAAGAACCCGACGGCGAAGAGCATCGGGGTCTTGAACTCGATCTGCCCCTTCCACATGGTCCCGATCCAGTTGAAGAACTTGATGCCGGTCGGGACCGCGATCAAGAATGTCAGGAAGCTGAAGAAGGGGAGCAGCACCGCGCCGGTGGCGAACATGTGGTGCGCCCAGACCGTGAAGGACAGCCCGCCGATCGAGAGGGTGGCCAGCACCATGCCGGTGTAGCCGAACAGCGGTTTGCGACTGAACACCGGGATGATCTCGGTGATAATCCCGAAGTACGGAATCGCGACGATGTAGACCTCGGGATGGCCGAAGAACCAGAACAGATGCTGCCAGAGCATCGGTCCGCCGTTCTCGGCCACGAAGACCTGCGCACCGAGATGCCGGTCGGCCAGGAGCACAAGCAGGGCCGAGGTGAGGATCGGGAAGGCGAGCAGGACCAGGATGCTGGTCACCAGGATGTTCCAGGTGAAGATCGGCATCCGCCACATCGTCATGCCAGGTGCGCGCAGGCAGACCACCGTGGCGACCATGTTGACCGCGCCGAGGATGGTACCCAGACCGGCGATCGCCAGGCCCACGATCCAGAGGTCGGAACCGACTCCGGGGGAGTTGGTCATGTCCGTGAGCGGCGAGTAGGCGTACCAACCGAAGTCCGGGGCACCGCCCGGCGTCAGGAACGAGGACATGACGGTAAGCCCGCCGAACAGGAACAGCCAGAAGGAGAAGGCGTTCAG
>JBPCOF010000118.1:0-3454 GCA_051000515.1 Geodermatophilaceae bacterium | reverse complement strand
AACTTCAGGTGCCATCCCGGATCGTGGCCGCCTTCCCTCCGCCGCAGCGTCGCGCGGGCCGCCATCAGGCGCAAAGACGGTGTGTCGTAGTAGGCCGCCGCCAGCTCGATCCGGCCGCCGTCCCGGCACTCTGCTACCGGCGCACCGGTCAGGTCGGGAAGGACCAAGTCATCCGGTACGTCGTAGGTGCGTTCGATCTCGAAATGTTCATCAGTCACGGCGGTGATCGTGCCAGGCGCAGGTGAACAACATGTGGTCCCCCGTTGCCGAAGTGCCTCAGCCGCCGGACAGGACCGGTGTCGCCTCCTTGATCTGCAAAGCGGTCGCCGGTCCGTCGGCCGTGATCGGCTCGTCGATGTCGCGCCACGGACCTCCATCCACCCGGAACCGGACGTGGTAGGTGACGTCCACCCGCGGGTGCTGCGTCACGTGGGCGTCGGTGTACTTGTGCACGATGTCCTTGGCCGGGTACGGCGCGCCCGGGTTGTCGGTCGTGGTCACAGCTCCGTCACCGAAAGACCAGCGATACAACGACGGAGTGGCCACAACATCGACGCGGTAACCCAGGAGCTGGATGGTCCGTCCGAACTGTTGCGGGTGAGCGAAGAAGATGGTGTCGAAGTTGACCAACGTGGCGTTCTCCGGCTGAATCTGGACTTCCAACGTCGGCAGACCTATCCGGCGAGCGGCTTCAAGAACGCGGCCGGGGGTCACCACCGGCACCGGGGCCCTTGGGTCATCGCCTCGACACTGAGCTGTTATCGGAAGCCATCGACCGTTGGGAACTTTTCGGGCCCAAAGCATGTAGGAAAGCCAGCCCTGTCTTGCGCACATATGCGCCCCAGCGCAATCCGACTCGACGTCTAGAGGCCCATTTCCTGAGCAATTGAGCGACCAGGCGTACTCATATGGAGACCCTGGGCCCGTTCCCGACGGTACCGTGCCATCGAAACCTCGAAGGTGAATAGTGCCATCGATGACGACGCCTGGGCTCTTGTTGCTTGGACCGCCTCCAATATCATCGTGACCGCCGCCGGGACCGTGACCGCCGTCGGGATCCGCGTTGACGGATGATATATTCAGGAGCAATAGAACTATCGTCCAGACAGCTCCGACAAACAGACGTGCCGGCCGACTCATGATGCATTCAACATATCGGTCATTGCCCAGCGCCCCAGTTTGTGATCCACTTGGAATCGCAACTGGAAACGCTCCCTCCCATACTTCTTAGGAGTCGCGCCGGGATGCGGCGCATAGCTTCCAGGCTCGGAATGCAGTCTTGCCAGCACGTAGAACCCATGTAAAGCCGGATATATGGAACTGCTGTCCACGAACCAGCGCATACCCTTATATCCGCCGCCGCGGTCATAGACTCTCTGATACAAGGCCACATAGGCGTCACATCCCGCGCATCCTTGTGAAGCCGTTTCAAGCGCGTCCGTTGCCCCTGTCAGTGACGCGTAGTTGAGCAGATCCACGTAGTAGCGGACGAACGCCTGCGCGCCAAGCCGGCCGGGCTCGGCTGCCGCCGCTGGCAGGACCGGCTCCCGCGGCTGGTCACTTGTGGGCGAAGGAGTGGGCGAACTGGCCGGCGGGCTCGTCGGCTGGCTGGGGACCGTGGTAGCCGAGCTGCTCGTATCGGAGCTGCTCGCCTTCGGCTGGGCCACGGGGTCTCCGCCGCCGCATCCGGCCATCGCCAGCGCAACAGCGAGGCAGCTTGCCGCAGCCGTTCGCTTGCCTGGTCCTCTTGCGCGCATCCGACACCCCGTCACCAGCGGATCCGATCTCGGACAGAAAGTACCCATCTCCGCGGGACGGCGAAACCCTCGACCTCGATCTGTGGACAACTGCTGGCGCTGGGGCGACTCCGGCTCAGGCTGCTGGTCGTCGGCGGAAGCGGGTGTTGCGTCGTGGCCGGCGGGTGAGGTCGATCCGGCTGGGTGGCAATACTTCGGGGAGACCGTCGGCGCCGACGCGGAGCTCCCAGCCGGAATCGGTATGGAGGAGGCGGTGGTGGTGACCGCACAACAGACAGCCGTTGGCCAGGTCTGTGGTCCCTTCGGCGGACCAGGGGCCGATGTGGTGGGCGTCGCACCACGCGGGCGGGCGATCGCATTCGGGGAACACGCAACCGCCATCGCGCAGTCCCAGGGCGATGCGCTGGTAGGAGGTGAAGAGTCGCCGGTGACGGCCGAGGTCCAACGGTTGCGAGGTGCCGCCGTAGACCCAGGGAATGATTCGCGCTTCACAAGCCCAGCGGCGCACCTGAGCAGCCGACAGCGACGTGCCGGTTGACAGGGTGGCAGCGCCGACCGCTGTGGACAGCGCCTGCTGGTCCAGGTTGACGGTGACGACGGCGGCCAGGCCGGCCGCTCGCGCAAGCCGGTCGACGGGCAGGTGCTCGATGAGCTCGCACAGCGCACGACCCATCCGGACCGGGTACGGCGCGTTGGTCGGCTGCTCCGCGAACACCGCTGGATGAAACACGTCGTTCCCGCCGGGTATCGCCTCGTCGGCAGCGACTGTTAAGAGCCGACCAGTGGTGGCGACGCGGCGGGGCGAGGCGAACGCCTGAAGCACCGTGGTCAACATGTCGGCCTGGGCCTGCGGCAGGCTGAACGAACCGTGCGTGGTGCCGTCGGCACGCCGGCGCATCGTCAGCCGGGTCGTGTGCCAGGCACGGGCCTCGTCAGCCTCGAGCAGCTTCCCCTCGCGCACGTCGGCCTCATGCGGGGCAATCACCTGGAACACCCGGCGTCCCAGGATCCGCAACTCGGCCGGGCCGAAGGACCGGGCTTGTCCCAGCAGCCACCTCTCCGCCTGGTCACGAGCATCGTCGCTGACGTCCACGGGTAGGTCGGCCAGCGCGCGGGTGATCACCGCCGCCTGCTCGACGTTGATGTCACCGGCTGCGAGCGCTCGGCGAGTGCCATCGCACCGGTCGTCCAGCGACCGCGCCAGCCGCAGCGAACCTCCTGCGCTCTCGCGCCACACCTTGCCTCGAGACGTCAGCCATGCCGCCGTCGAGGATGCCCCCGCCGCCGCAGCGACCTCTCGAGCATCGGCGGCGGCGAGCAGCCGCAGGCGAAGCTCCTCGACAGCGGCGGCGGCCCGATCGGCCAGAGCAGACAGGTCGGTGACCTCGCGATCAGTCAACGACCAGCACCGGTGGTCGGCCACCTCATCCAGTGCGGTGATCGTGGCGCACAACGCACGCCCGATCGGGGAACTCAGCTGCGGGGCCGAACGCTCATCCATTCCCAAAGACTAGAGTGCGCCCCCGACAATCCGCACATACGTTCGAAACCAGCCCCGGACGCGTCAGCCGGCCAGCGCACCCATCGGATCCCACGCCGGGAGCACGACCGGCTCACGATCGAGCGCACCCAGCAGCTCCGCCGGCAGGCGGTCACGGCGCACCGCGATCTCGAAGACGTGCTCACCGAACCAGTTG
>JBPCOF010000084.1:0-7180 GCA_051000515.1 Geodermatophilaceae bacterium | reverse complement strand
GGGCGGTCGAAGGGAGGATCGCGATGCTTACCCCGGTCCGTGACCGTGGCGAGGCTGGCACCGCACCACTCGCTGTTAGGCTGGGCGACCGCTGGGGCAAGTGGCGGAATGGCAGACGCGCACGGTTCAGGTCCGTGTGTCCGAAAGGACGTGGGGGTTCAACTCCCCCCTTGCCCACCGGGCTGCGACGATGCGCTGCCAGAAGGGCCAGATCGCGGCCCAGTCCCGCTTGATGGCGGCCCGGGCTCAACACGGTGCGCGGCTCAACACGGTGCGCGGCTCAACACTGTGCGCGTCAGACTAGGCCAGGTGACCGATGCACTCGACGTACGCGATGCCGAACCCGATGATGTCCCGGCGATCTCCCGGATCTTCGCCCCGTACGCGCTCGAGTCAGCGCTGACCTTCGACACCGTCCCCTTCACCGAATCCGAATGCCTCGACAAGCTGCAGGCCGCGCGTCGGGCAGGACACCCGTTTCTGGTGGCCGACCTCGACTCGACCGTGATCGGGTACGCCTACGTCACGCCGTGGAAGGCCAAGCCCGGCTACAGCCAGACGGTGGAGAACTCGATCTATCTGGCCCCGGAGTACGCCGGACGCGGGTACGGGCGCGCTCTGCTGCGGGAACTGCTGGTCCGCGCCGCGGCCGCCGGCGCGCGCCAGGTCATCGCCGTCATCGCGGACAGCGGCAGTCCGGCGTCGCAGGCGCTGCACACGTCGGTGGGGTTCACCCAGGCGGGCCGCCTTCGGCAGGTCGGCGTCAAGCACGGTCGGTGGATCGACACCGTGTTGATGCAGTACAGCCTGGTCTGATGCCCGACCCGTCCGTCCAGCCGTATCGACCTTCATGATCGTGAGCGTCCCGGGCCCAAGCGCACTGCACTCGCAGTGCGCACCATAATGCGCAGATTCGTGAACAATGCAACCGTGGCCCTCCGTATCGCGGTCCTGTCCATCGATGCGCGTGATCCTGGCCGCGTCGCCGACTTCTGGGCGGCCGCGCTGGGCTGGGAGGCATGGCCCGATCCCGACGAGGGTGGTGTGAGTCTCGCGCCGCCCGGCTCGTCCGGGCCATCCGGACTCGGCGGGCCGTCCATCGACGTATTCCCGGTACCCGAGGCCAAGACCGTGAAGAACCGGCTGCACCTCGACCTGCGGGCCGACGGCACGACCCAAGCCGAGGAGGTCGACCGGCTGCTGGACCTCGGGGCGACAAGAGTGGCTGTGGGACAAGACCCGGGCGTCAGCTGGGTCGTCCTGGCCGACCCGGAGGGAAACGAGTTCTGTGTGCTCCAGCGCTCGGTCCAGGAGGTCGAGGCCACCTCGGGATCCGGGCAGAGTTGATAGCGAAAGGGAGCGGCCGCATGTCCTATCCAGAGCCTCGATACTCCGGCACCACCGGTGAGGTCAGCGCGACGCTGCGACCCGCCGGCCAAGAACCGGATCTGACCTATCCGTCCGGTAACACCGTGCACTACCTCGCGACTGCCGCCTCGACCAACGGCCAGTTCGGGCTGTACCGCTGGGAGATGGGGTCAACACCCAGCGGTCCTGGCCCGCATTTCCACAAGACGATCTCGGAGTCCTTCTTCGTCCTGTCCGGGACCGTCCGGTTGTACGACGGCGCCACCTGGATCGACGGCCACCCAGATGATTTCCTATTCGTACCCGAGGGTGGAATCCACGCCTTTCGCAACGAATCCGGCGCACCAGCCTCGATGCTGCTGATGTTCGCCCCCGGCGCACCACGCGAGGAATACTTCGAGGGGCTTGCCGAACTCGGGCGAGGACAGCAGCTCACCGACGAGGAAATCGCCGAGTTCTATCTGCGCCACGACAATCACTGGCTATGAGATCGAAGGAGTTCTCATGAGTGTCCAGCTCAACCACACCATCGTGAACGTCAGGGACAAGCGTGAGTCAGCGACGTTCCTGTGCGACATCCTCGGCCTGGCCCCGCCGACGCCGTACGGCCCATTCCTCGTCGCCCAGGTGGACAACGACGTGTCCCTCGACTACCTCGACAACCCTGAGGGCGTCCACACGCAGCACTACGCTTTCCTGGTGGAGGAGCACGCGTTCGACGAGATCTTCGGCCGCATCCGCGACTGCGGCTTGCAGTACTGGGCCGACCCGCACAAGTCACAGCCGGCTGAGATCAACACCAACGACGGTGGTCGTGGGCTGTACTGGGAAGAGCCCAGCGGTCACCTTCTGGAGATCATCACCCGCCCGTACGGCAGCGGCGAATAACCCGACCCTGTGCTCTCGGTCCCCTCAGTACACCTGTCCTCTGCACCTTGCACTCGTCGCTTCACCGGCTATCCGGGTAGTACAGGTGCAATGTCGCGGTCCACGTCAGGCATCCTTGACCTGTGACCGCTGACGCCGCTCCGAAGTCAGACGCGGGGGCGGCGGACGCCGGTACGGCTGACGCGGGCATGGCCGATGCCCGTGCTGCGGATCCGGTAGCGTCGAACGTTGGGATGGCCGGCGCGGATACAGCGGACGGCGGTGCGGACGGCGGCGGCCCGCCGGCCCGTACGACCGAGCCGTGGCATCGGCACGGTGGCGGCCCGGACCCGACCGCCGACGGACCGGTAGTCCACCGCTGGCGCAAGGTCGCCGGCCGGACCCTGTCCAAGGCATGGGACGACTCGCTTTTCGGGATCAGCTCGCAGGCGGCCTTCTGGTCGGCGATGTCCACCGCCCCGTTGCTCCTTGCCCTGCTCGGCCTGGTCGGTCCGGTCGCCGAATTCTTCGGGCCGGACACGATCGTCACGGTTCAGGAGCAGCTGGACCGGGTCCTGCGGACGATCTTCAGCTCCGAGGTCGCCGACAACCTGTTGGGCGAGACGGTGAACACGATCCTCGACTCCGCACAGGGCGGGGTCATCTCGGTCGGGCTGGTGATCAGTTTCTGGGCCGGGTCCTCGGCCATGTCGGCGTTCGTCGAGGCGATCACGATCGCCTACGGGCAGCACGAGGTCCGCCATCCGGTGCGGGAGCGCTTCTTCGCCCTCGGCCTCTACATGATCGCGTTGTTCGCCGGGATCCTCCTGCTGCCGTTGATCGCCATCGGTCCGGACCTGCTGCCGAAGCTGTTTCCCGGGGGGATCCGCGACGAGGTCACAGCGGTGGTCTCCTTCGGCTACTACCCGACGCTGGGCGTCATCCTGATCCTGTTGCTGGCCACGTTGTACAAGGTGGCTCCCAAGCGGCGCCACAGCTGGCGGCGGGGCCTGCCGGGGGCCCTGCTCGCGACCGGTCTGTTCCTGGTCGCCAGCTTGGGCCTGCGGCTCTACTTGACCTACGCGTACTCCAACGGCCTCACCTACGGTGCGCTGACCACGCCGATCACTTTCCTGATTTTCTACTACCTCGCCTCACTGGCCATTGTCCTCGGAGCGCAGTTCAACAACGCGCTGTTGGAGTACTACCCGCCAAAACTGATGGCGCGCAAGCCGGCTCGCCAGAAGAACGGCTCTGCACGGAGAGCGTTGAGCTTCTTCCGGCCAGCGCGATCCGCAACTGGTCAGGACAGCTCGCCGGTCGCGGACGACCCAGTCAGGGCGACCAGCAGCGCTCAGGAGAAGCCGCCCGGCGTACGCGGGGTGTAGGGCTCCTCGAGCCGGGTGATCTCCTCCGGGCTGAGTGGCAGGTCGACCGCAGCGAGCGCGTCGTCGAGATGTGCATCCTTGGTCACGCCGACGATCGGCGCAGTGATCACCGGATTGGCCAGCACCCAGGCCAGGGCGACCTGCGCCCGGGAGACGTCGCGGGCGGCGGCGATCTCGGCGACCCGGGACACGATCTCGCGGTCGCCGTCCATGCCGTACAGCTTCGGCAGGACCTGGTCGCTGCCCGACCGGTTCGTGGACTCGTCCCAGTCACGGGTCAACCTGCCGCGGGCCAGCGGGCTCCACGGGATCACGCCGATGCCCTGGTCGGCGCACAGCGGCAGCATCTCCCGCTCCTCCTCACGGTCGAGCAGGTTGTACTGGTCCTGCATCGACACGAAGCGCGCCCAGGCATGCTCACCGGCCGTATAGAGCGCCTTACTGAACTGCCAGGCCCACATCGACGAGGCGCCGAGGTACCGGGCCCGACCGGAGCGGACCACCTCGTCGAGCGCCTCCAGGGTTTCCTCGATCGGGGTGTTCGGGTCCCAGCGGTGGATCTGATAGAGGTCGACGTAGTCGGTCCCCAGCCGCTCCAGGCTGACATCGATCTCATGCAGGATCGCCTTGCGGGACAGGCCGCCGCCGTTAGGCCCCGGCCGCATAGGCATGAACACCTTGGTGGCCAGGACCACGTCCTCCCGGCGGGCGAAGTCGTTCAGGGCACGCCCGACGATCTCCTCGCTGCTGCCATCGGAATAGGTGTTCGCCGTATCGAAGAAGGTGATGCCCGAGGAGAGCGCCTTCTCCAGAAACGGCCGGCTCTGATCCTCCGGCAGGCTCCAGGGGTGCGCGCCTCGTGCTGGATCACCAAAGCTCATGCAGCCCAGGCATATCCGCGAGACCTGCAGGCCGGTCGTACCCAGTCGGACGTACTTCATGCCGAACCCCTCTCAGCGACCCTCAGCGTCACCCCTTGCAGTTTGGTCGTTGTTCCGCTCCGACCTTTGCCGGTTCGCTACACCGGGCTTCCGGTCGCCTGAACGGACCGGCGATACGGCTGAACTCAGACCCGTGATCGCTCAGGCGGCCGTTCGGGCGGGCCGTTCTGATGATCGCTCCTGGACCGTACGGCCCGTGCGGGTAGGAGAGGATGGCGGGGTGATCGCGTCATGACAGCGCCGGACGGGCGCTCTCGTCGGGTACGGGCGGCGCTGTCGACCGTTGCTGGGCTGTCCTGGCGACTGCTGGTCGTCGTGGCCGCAATCGCCTTGATCGGCTACCTCCTGGGCAAGGTGTGGTTCGTCGTCGTCCCGGTCGTGCTCGCGTTGTTCGTCACCACGCTGCTGTGGCCGGCGGCGCGGTTCCTGCGTGCGCGCAAGTGGCCACCGGCACTTGCCGCCATCGTCGTGGTAGTCGCCTTTCTGGGCCTGGTCATCGGCGCCGGCGCAGTCATCGTCGTACCCGTCGCCTCGCAGGTCGAGGGTGTCACCGACGGGATCGCTGGCGGCCTTGCTTCCGTGAAGGAGTGGTTGGCCGGTCCGCCGCTGAGCCTCGGTGATGATCAAGTAGGCGCGGCGCTGGACCAAGGATTGGCCAGCGTGCAGGAGAAGGCCGGCGATATCGTCGGCATCGTCCTGGGCGGCGTCAGCACGCTCGGCAACGCGCTGATCACCTTGGTCCTGATCCTCACCCTGGTCTTCTTCTACCTCAAGGACGGACCACGTTTTCTCCCCTGGCTGGCGAGTCAGACCGGGAGCCGGGCCGCCCCGCACGCCGGCGAACTCGGTGAGCGGTACTACGCCAGCCTGGCCAGCTTCATGCACACCCAGCTTGCCGTCGGCGTGATCGACGCGGTCTTCATCGGAGTCGGGTTGCTGGTGATCGGGGTACCCCTGGTCCTGCCATTGACCGTGCTCACGTTCATCGGCGCGTTCATCCCGATCATCGGTGCGTTCGTGGCCGGCGGTGTCGCGGTACTCGTCGCCCTGGTCAGTACAGGCTTCACCGCGGCGCTGATCGTGTTGGCGATCGTCGTAGTCGTGCAGCAACTCGAGGGCAACGTCTTTGCCCCGATCCTGCAGGGCCGGAGTCTCAAACTGCATGCGGCGGTGGTGATTCTGGCGGTGATCGCCGGCGGCAACCTGGGCGGCATCGTGGGTGCTTTCCTGGCCGTACCGATTGCCGCGCTGATCGCGATCACGTGGCGCTACGCACGCGAGCAACTCGACCGCGACCCCGCCAACGCGGCTGGCACCGCACCCGACAGAACTTCCGTCGAGAACCAGAAATCCATCGCCGAGAAGGCAGCGGTCGCCCAGCGCCGGAAGGGCAAGAGCGCTACAACGTCAGAGGAAGTTCGAGCCCCAACGTCAGAGTGAGTTCGAGCTTCACTTGGCGTCGGCGCTGCCTTTGTCGGCGGCCAGCAGCTGTAGCACCCGGCGCACCACGTCGGGCACATCGCCGTCGGCATCCACCCGCCAGCCCGGCTCGTCCTCCTGCAGGGGTTGCAGGGTGCGCATCTGACTGGGCAACAGCGAAGCCGTCATGTAATGGTCGCGCCGTCCTGAAAGTCGGGCCTGCACGGTGGTGGTTGGGGCGTCGAGCTGGCAGAAACGTACCGAAGGGTGCCCCTCGCGCAATAGATCGCGGTAGCTCCGCTTGAGGGCCGAGCAGGTGACCACGCTGCTGTGTCCGGCCTGCTCCTGCCCACCGATCCACTCGGCTATCCGCCGCAACCAGGGCCAGCGGCGCTCGTCATCGAGCGGCTCGCCCGATTGCATCATCGCCACATTGGCCTCCGTATGGAAGTCGTCGCCCTCGGCCATCGTCCATCCGGTGTAGTCGGCGAGGGCTCTGGCCACCGCCGACTTGCCGGCACCTGACACCCCCAGCACCACCACGGTGGTCGGAGCGGGTGGGCGGCCTGGCGATCCCGAGACGGTCACAGCACTTGACGCTATGGCTGCCGAACCAGCACCGCCAGCCGTGGCGGCCTCGGGGCAGCCGGCAACGGGCCGGTCGAGGTGACGGTGAGGCCACCGCCGTCCAGATCAACTTTCACGTCGGTCACCCCGTCGATGGCCCGGACTTCCTCGGACACCGCGTTCACACAGTGTTGGCAGCTCATGCCGATCACCATGTAGGACTGGCTGGTCACGTCGGACTCCTCGCATCTCCGTGAGTTCGGCGGCCAAACCGCCCAGTAACGTAGAATTGATACCCCCCTTATGTATGCCGTTAGAGGCGGTACCGCGTCACTGTCCGGCGGCCGATCCACTCCTGAGCGGCTGGTGACCTCGACGTTCGCTGTCGTGCGGGTGCAACCTTTGCTCGGCCCTCGACGTCTCAACGGTCATGAGACTCTCCGGGCGCAGAAGCGCAGACCGTACGAGCTTGGCTGCCTGCGGCTGCCTCGTCGCCGGTCTCGTGCTCGTCAGCTGCTCCAGCGTCTTCCAGGGAGAGCCGTCCGGCGGCAACGGTGCACCGAGCTCGGTTCCGTACGAGCATCCGACCGGCGCGAAGGACGTGCTCGTCTCCATCGACGTTGCCGGGGG
>JBPCOF010000030.1:0-13056 GCA_051000515.1 Geodermatophilaceae bacterium | reverse complement strand
CACCTGAACCGCTCATGATCTTCGATCGCACGAGGGCCAACTCGCCTGCACGAGCTGGAGCGCTAATCGAAACTGACCGGAACAGATCCGTCCCGGGGCCAGCGGAGCCAACCGGATAAGCACGATGCGCATAACGTCCGAAGGACGGGCCTGAGTTTGGGCAGCCAGTTCGGGGTTGTCGGGGGTCGTCTCGTCGTCGATGAGCCCGACAACCCCGAACTCGGCGGGTTCCGTAATCGCCCTACTGCTGCTGTGACTCCGCCTGCGCCCGCTGCCGGTTCTCCTGTTCGCGCAGTTCGGGGGTGAACTCGGCGCCGAAGTCTTCGGCCTCGAAGACCTGACGGATCTCGATCTCGGTGTCCTGGCTGGCCGAGATGGGTACGCGCTTGACCCACTCGACGGCCTCGTCCTTTGACTTGACCTGGATCAGCCAGAACCCAGCGATCAGCTCCTTGGCCTCGCTGAACGGACCGTCGGTCACCGTGGTCTTTCCGCCGGAGAAGTGCACCCGCGCGCCCTTGGAACTCGGCTGCAGTCCATCGCCGGCCAGCATCATGCCGGCCTTGACCAGCTCCTCGTTGTAGTTGCCCATGTCGGTGAGCTCCTGCTCGGTGGGCATGACGCCGGCCTCGGTGTCTTGGTTCGACTTCAGAATGATCATGAATCGCATCGTGGTAGCTCCTTCGGTGTCATTCGGGACGGATCGACCAGGCAATCTGCCCGGCCTCACCAACGCGTCGAACATCCCCGAGCTGGATCGACACGACCGCCAAACTTTTTTGAAAGAACTTTTGCCCTACCGACCGGGCCTACGTACCGCGCCTACGTGCCGCGCCTACGCACCGGCCGTACGAGCCGCCCGTACGTAACTGCGGTCAGTCCGTATGTCGGTTAGCTCAGCCGGTGGTGGCCTTGACGAACCGCTCGCCCATGGCCTCCAGATCGGGCCGGGACAGGTTCTCCTGCAGCGCCGGCAACAGATCTGCCTCTTCTTCCTCCACATGGTGGCGCAGTTCGGCGGCGAAGGCCGCGACCGCACCGTCGAATCCCGGGCCACCCGGCTCCTGGTTCAGCAGCTCGGTGAGCAGGCCCAGGAAATGGTGGTGCTCTGCAGTACCGTCGTGGACCTCTTCGCCGGTCTCCGGCTCGACCTTCTCGATCGCCGGGTAGACGAAATCCTCCTCGGCATCGGAGTGCGGCTTGAGCAGGTCGTAGATCTTCTGCAACGTCGCCGCGATGTCGCCCTTTTCCGCCTCGACCTGCTTCACCAACTTGTCGACCTCGCGGTGCTGCTCCTTGATCACAGTGACGACGCTGCTGGCCATGGGTGGATCCCTTCGTGGGTTGAGGACCGAGGCTGGAACTTCGGGTGCTCTACCCAACCATGGGCCACTTCACACGCCGCGAGGCGCAAACTGCACCCTTGAGCGCGGTAGGAGAGGTGCACCTGGTGTACCGCAACGCAACCCGGCAGGGGCACGTCTGCCCGACGTATCCGACGTATCCGACGCACCCCGATGCAGCCGGGTCGAGGTAGGGAAGGCCGGCCGAAGACAGGACCTAGCGGGATAGGGTCCGCGATTTGACGACTGGCGATCTCGACATCCTCTGCATTGGCAACGCGATCGTGGATGTGCTCGCGCACACCTCCGACGACGTCATCCTCGGCCATGGTCTACCCAAGGGCAGCATGACGCTGATCGATGCAGAGCGGGCCGATGCGCTGTATGTCGACATCGGGGCGAGCGTGGAGATCTCCGGTGGCTCGGGAGCCAACACGATCGCCGGTGCCGCATCCTTCGGCGCCGCCGTGGCGTTCATCGGAAAAGTCCGCGACGACAAGCTCGGTGACTCGTTCTCCCGGGATATCCGGAACGCCGGCGCCCTGTTCCAGACCGAGCCGTTGACGCAGGGTCCTGGCACCGCCCGCTGTCTGATCATGGTTTCCCCCGACGGCCAGCGAACGATGAGCACCTACCTCGGTGCCGCCGTCGAGCTGGGACCCGAGGATATCGACACCGATGTCGTAGGTCGATGCAGGATCACCTACCTCGAGGGCTACTTGTGGGACCGCCCTCGGGCCAAAGAGGCTTTCCGTACGGCGATGGCCGCCGCCCACGCTCGCGATCGCAAGGTCGCCCTCACCCTGTCGGACACTTTTTGCGTCGAACGGCACCGTGACGAGTTCCGGGCCCTGGTCGAGAACGACGTCGACATCCTGTTCGCCAACGAGGAAGAAGTGCGGGCGCTGTACGAGGTGGCGACCCTCGACGAGGCCCTCGCAGCTGTCCGCGGACGTTGCGACATCGTGGCGGTCACCCGATCGGAGAAGGGGTCGCTGGTGTCTTCCGACGGCAACTTCCACGCAGTATCGGCCGAGCCGGTCGAAACGATCGTCGACACCACGGGCGCGGGCGATTCCTACGCTGCCGGCTTCCTCTACGGGCTCACCCACGGGCTGGACCTGCCGCTGTGTGGGCGGCTGGGCTCGATCGCGGCTGCCGAGATCATCTCGCACTTCGGCGCCCGGCCACAGGTCGACCTCGCCGAACTCGCCGCCTCGGCCTTGGCCACCTAGCCGCTTGCGGGTCGTCGCGAGGCGCCGCTGCACGCTTCGCGTCCCCCGGATGCGTGCAGTTGACGCACCGTGACATCGGGCGCAGGACGCCATCCAGCAAGCTGTCCGCCATGAGTGAGGCCGCCCCGCACGAGCACAGACACGATGACGGAGTTCACGATGACGGAGCTCACGAGCACGGAGCTCACGAGCACGTACATCCAGGCGGCGTACGGGGTTGGCTCGCTTCGGTCGTGGCACCGCACAGCCATGACGCGGCAGATTCCGTCGATTCGGCCCTGGAGGCCAGCGCCGAGGGCATCCGAGCGGTCAAGATCAGCCTGGTCGTGCTTGGCGTCACCGCCGCGGCTCAACTGGTCGTCGTCCTGTTCACCGGTTCAGCTGCGCTGCTGGCCGACACGATCCACAACTTCTCCGACGCCCTGACGGCGGTGCCGTTGTGGATCGCCTTCGTGCTCGGCCGGCGACCCGCAACTCGGCGCTACACCTACGGGTTCGGCCGGGCCGAGGACCTCGCCGGCGTCTTCATCGTGGCGATGATCGCGCTGTCGGCCGTGCTGGCCGGGTACGAGTCGATCAGCCGATTGATCGACCCGCGGCCGATCACAAACGTCGGTGCAGTGCTGATCGCCGGACTCGTCGGGTTCGCCGGAAACGAACTGGTCGCGGTCTACCGGATCCGGGTCGGGCGCAAGATCGGGTCGGTCGCGCTGGTGGCCGACGGGCTGCACGCCCGCACGGACGGATTCACGTCTCTGGCGGTGGTCGCCGCCGCGCTGGGCGTGCTGGCCGGTTTCCCCCTTGCCGATCCGATCGTCGGATTGCTGATCACCGTGGCAATCCTGTTCGTGCTCAGGGGCGCAGCCAAGGACATCTACCGCCGGCTGATGGACGCCGTGGACCCCGAACTGGTTGATCGCAGCGAGCGGGTCACTCGCGGTGTCCACGGTGTCGAGGACGTCGCCGAGCTACGGCTGCGTTGGATCGGACACGCCCTGCGCGCCGAGATCAACATCGTTGTGGACCCCGCACTCGATCTGGGCGCCGCGCACGCACTCAGCCATCGGGTGGAACACGAACTGCTGCATTACATTCCACGGCTGCATGCTGCGATCGTTCATGCCGAACCGGGCCTCGGGCCGGGCGTGCACGATGACCTGGCGCATCATCGTTGACAGCCCGACCGTCACGGCTGGATCAGGGCGTGCCACCGGTTACTCGTGCAGCTGGCCCTCGCGCAGCTGCCAATGCCGGGTGCTCCGCGTCAAGGCGAGCATTCGGCGATCATGGGTGACCAGGAGCAACGTCCCGGTGAAGCTGTCCATCGCCTGCTCCAACTGCTCGATGGCCGCCAGATCGAGATGGTTCGTGGGTTCGTCGAGGACCAGTAGGTTGACCCCGCGCGCCTGCAGCAGGGCCAGCGCCGCGCGGGTCCGTTCGCCGGGGGACAGCGAGGCGACCGGACGCAGCACGCTGGCTCCGCGGAGCCCGAACTTCGCCAACAGCGTGCGCACCTCGTCGTCGGAAAACGCCGGAACGTTGGCCCCGAACGCGGCGGCCAGCGACCCTTCGCCGCCCCGGAACAGGCCGCGAGCCTGGTCGATCTCTCCGATAGCGATCCCCGATCCGAGGGTGGCTCTCCCGGCGTCGGGGGTCAGCTTGCCCAGCAGCACTGCGAGCAGAGTCGTCTTGCCGGAACCGTTCGGCCCGGTCAGCAGGATCCGATCACCCCAATTGACCTGCGTGCTCACCGGTCCGAGAGTGAAACCGGATCGCCGTACGACTGCCGCGTCGAGGGTCGCCACCACCGCGCCGCTGCGGGGTGCGACGGCTATGTCCATCCGCAGCTCCCACTCCTTGCGTGGCTCCTGCACGACGTCGAGCCGTTCGATCCGGCGTTGGGTCTGCTTCACCTTCGAGGCCTGCTTCTCCGAGGATTCCACCGCCATCCTGCGGCCGATCTTGTCCATGTCGGTGAAGTTCCGGCGTACGGCGCGGACACCCTTGTCGGCCCAGCTGCGCTGCATGTGGGCGCGCTGTTCGAGCTCGAACCGGGTTTCGGCGTACTCCTCGAATGCCTCGCGGGCGTGTAGCCGGGCGAGGGCGCGCTCGGCCAGGAATGCGTCGTAGCCCCCGTCGTACACGGTGATGTCCTGCTGGGCCTGATCCAGTTCGACGATCCCGGTTACCGTGCGCGCCAAGAACTCACGGTCATGGCTGACCAGCACCACGGCCGTACGGGTGCCCGCGACGAAGCGTTCGAGGAGTTCCAGCCCGCCGAGATCCAGGTCGTTCGTCGGCTCGTCGAGCAGCAGGAGGTCATAGCGGGACAACAGCAACGAGGCCAGCCCGGCTCGGGCCGCCTGCCCCCCGGAAAGCGTCTGCGTCAGTGCATCCAGACCAACGCCGATGCCGAGCTCGGCCATGACCTTCTCGGCACGCTCGTCGAAATCGGCTCCGCCGAGGTTCAGCCAGCGCTCGAGTGCAGCGGAGTAGCGGTCGCCTCCTCCGACGGCGAGTGCGGCCGCTGCCGTGTTCATCTGCCGCTCTGCCTCGGCGACCCCGGTCCGCCGGGCCAGGAAGTCGCGCATCGTCTCGCCGGGCAGCCGGTCGGCTTCTTGCGGCAGGTACCCGATCGTGGCATCGGATGGAATCAGCGAAACCGAGCCCTCGGTGGTGACCTGTCCGTCACCGGCAGAGGACTCGTACACCGCGGCGGAAGCGGATGTGCCGGAGACGGTTTGCAGGTCGGGCGAGGGCTGGCTGCCGGCTGCGGCGAGCAGTCTGAGCAAAGTGGTCTTGCCAGAACCGTTCGCGCCGATGAGACCGAGCACATCCCCTGGCCTGATCACAAGATCGAGCCCGGAGAAGAGCGTGCGCGCGCCGTAGGTCCCCGACAGCCCGCTCACTCGCAGCGTGGCTGTCATGCCGTCAAGTATCGCGCTGGCACCGGGCAACGGTCGGGTGGTGTTGTTGGCGCCGGAGATCTGCATGACCGAGAGTTGCCGGCCGGGTCGGTGAACCAGGCTTGGGCGATGTCGCCGACCCGGAAGATCCCCTTTTCGTCGGTGTCGGTGTCGGTGTCGGTCGCCCGTACCGCTGTAGTGCGTGACGACGACACCCCGCTCGGCCAGCGCGTCGACGGCCGCCTCGATGCCGTCCACCTCGAAGTTCAGGACGGTGTACGTCGCAGGCGCGTGGTCGACCTTGGGATAAACGGTGATCTGCCGGTCCTCGCTGAGCTTCAGGAACAACAGGCCGCCGTCCTCGATCACCGGGATGCCAAGGGTCTCGCCATAGAAGAAGGCGTTAGCCAACGCCACGTCCGGTACGGCGAAGCTGCTGGACGCACTACTGGTGTCGAACATGTTGACCTCCTTCACTGTTGAGGCCCCCTGTACGTCGCGCTCACGCGACGACTGGCCCGGCCGCTGATCTCGTACTGGGTCGCCTCATGGCTGAGCACCTCGACGGCAGAGGGGGCCGGGGCGAAGGTCGCGCACCGTAAGGCAAAGTCCTCGGCGGTGGCCCACTGTTCGAACAGGTTCACCCGCCCGGCTCGACCGGATCCGGGGCGACGATGAATGACACCCGTCCGCGCTAGGCGATCGAGGGCACCAGGGCCTTCGCGGTCGGGGGGCAAGCGGACAGGGCAACTGCGTTCTCTTGCCTCGCCGTCTCGATGCCGCGTGCGGCAAAGGCGGCGTCCGTCCACTGCTGGTCGAGGAAACGCTGGCTCACGCGTGCAAACGTCGGCAACGCTGGGCCGAGGGCCATGTTGTCGCCGTTGAGGAAGAGGCCGCGCGACCAGCCGCTCGCTGATCGATCCCGGCCTGCAGGCGAGATCCAACGCTACGAACGATGCGGGCAGCAGCTCAGCCAACCCGTCGAACATCGCCGTGAAGCGCGCTTCGCGCTCGGGAACCTAGCCCTCTTGCTGCACGTCCCAGCGCTGGAGCCCGTCGACCCAGTCGATCTCCGGCTGCATCTCCGTGTTCGTGCGGGCCCCCGCTCAAGGTTTGTTGCAGCGCAGAACGCACCTACGCCGACCACGCCAGCAGACTCGCCGCGAAGTTTGCTAGTGGCCCACGGTGCGCTGCCTATCGCTGACCACGGAGTTCGATCGTTGGTCGAGACCCCGGCAGGCCATTCTAGGACGCCCCCTGCGCACCGCGCCTGCGTAGAACCCAATTTCGGGGCGGTCCCGCCGGTCGCCCCGCGAGCGAACCCCAGCATCGGGACGCTTGGCTCGCGGCATGTGCGTGCGTCGCTGACTTTCCCGAACGAGCTTTGATGTCGGCCGCCGACGGTCGCGCGGTTCCCGTGGCTGACCGCTCTTGATCGCAGGTTGATCGCACGGTACGGCCCTGTCAGTCTCGATGGCGCACGATGTTGATCACGTTGCCGTCTGGTGCTCGGACGAAGAAGCGGCGCACCCCCCACGGCTCTGTCGTTATTGGTTGCACGATCTCGTAGCCGAGTCTCTGAGCTTCTTGGTACGCACCTTCGACGTCGTCCGTGTGGACGGAGATAACCGAGTCTTCGGGTGCGGTTGCGTCGTGCGTGACGAGCTGGACGTTAGCCCCGGTGTCAGGCGAGGTGTAGCGGGCAACCCATCCCATGTTGAACTCCTCGGTGCTTAGCCCGAGGTAGCCGGTGTAGAAGCTCTTCGCTGTGTCAACGTCAGCCACGCGAAGATTGGCCATGATGCGTCTGGTATGCATGCAGTCCTCCTGCCGTCAACGGATGTGCACGGGGATCGTCCGAACGCCACTGCGTGTCGACTATCGCACCCAATGATCGGTGTCCTCCCGTGGCCCACGACGAAGTCACTAACCGCGACGCGCCGGGCACTCACTTCGCTCTAGGGCGGTCGTCCCGCACGACGAACCTCGACGGAACCCCTGGAGTGGCCTACGAGGAAGTCGGCCCAGCACCCGCTCAGACGATCGTCGTCGTGCCTGTTGAGACACCGGTGCGGACGACATCAGCAACGTCCCGCGAACCCAAGGATCCACCTACGGGCTGCATCAGGCGCTACGCCGAACGTTGAGAGCGAAATTGTCTAGTGCGACCGGCGGGCCGGGTGCTGGACCCTGTACGGATGGCGCGGCCGAGGCGGGCAGAGTTGTTGTTGTGGCGAACGACTCGGTGGGTGAGTTCGAGGCGCACCGGGTTCGTCTGTTCGGTTTGGCGTACCGGTTGCTCGGGTCGGCCGAGGAGGCCGAGGACGTCGTCCAGGACGCATTCCTGCGGTGGGATGCCGCGGATCGATCCGCGATTGCACACCCGCCGGCGTGGCTGGCCAAGGTCGTCACCAACCTCGGCCTGAACCGGCTCATGTCCGCGCGCGCCCGGCGGGAGCGCTACGTCGGGCCGTGGCTACCGGAGTACTGATCGCGGGTGGCGCGCTGGGACCGATGGAGCTTGCTGAGCAGCGTGAGTCGGTGTCGCTGGGGTTGCTCGTGTTGATGAGCAACTGTCGCCGACCGAAGCGGGCGGTGTTCATCCTGCGGGAGGCGTTTGGCTACAGCCACCGGGAGGTCGCCGAGCTGGTGGACATGAGCGAGGAAAATTTCGCGGCAGTTGCATCGCCGGGCGCTTCGGCGCCATGAATCTCGCCCTCGCACTCGTGCTCGGCACTGCAGCGCGCAGCATGGACCACCGGCTCCTCACCACCGCGCTGCAGAGCGCGCTGCTGTTCTGGGCAGTACATTTCGTGATCCACCTACGCCACCTGCACGCCATGACGCACGGCAACACGACGCTGCTCATGACCGCGCTCGCGGTCACCGTCGCCCTACCCGCGGCCCTACTGGCCCTGGACCGGCGGGCAAGCGCGGCCGTGAAACAGCCGGGACAGCCCCGCACCGCCCACGAAGACCGCACAGCAGGCGGCTCCTAGCGAGCCAGCGTGACGCCGCGCGGGGCCTCGATCTTTCAGCCTGCGCCCGTGCCACTTGCGACTGCCGGAGCATTAAGTTAAGGACCAGTCAGCGATCCTCCTGCGGGCGGGTGTTTGGACGCGTTCCAGCTTGCTGGCCCCGGCTCAGCGTGCTGCCGCGATGACGGTGTTGAGGATGCCGGTGGAGCGGGCTGCCTCCCCAGGTGGAGGAACGCGGTGACGTCGCGACTTGGGACGAGGTAGAGCGGCAGTGCGCAGACGCACCGTGCGGGGCTCTTCCACCGCGCCGATCAAGGGAAGCCGTGCCCTCCATCCCGCTGCACGGCCGGGAACGGCTCAACGTGACCCTGCTGCTGTTCATCAGCCAGTTCCTCCAAGCGCTGATCGTTGCGGCCACGGTTACCGGCCTCTATGTCGGGTTCGGCCTGCTGACAATCTCGATGTCGACCTTCGAGCAGTAGGTCGGAGACCCGCCGACCGTGCTCGGCCCGATCGTGCGGCTACTGGGTGCCGAGGTCTTTCTGTCGGTCGAGTTTCTGAAGGCCGCGGGCCTCATCGGTGCGATCGGTGGAATGCAGTTCCTCGTGACGGCCCTGGTGGACAAGGACTATCAGCGCGAGTTCTTTGGCGAGGTACGTAGCGAACTGCGTCAGGTCTTGCCGTACGCACGATCCACCTTGACCAGCTGGGACGGGCCGAAGCCACCACGGTCAGTGGTGTCTCGAGTGCACGACAGCGTGGCCGCGCCCGCGCGAGATCATCCACCGGTTGATCGGCAGCGCGACAAGGAAGGCCACACCTAGGGCAAAGGCCAGTGCCGCCTAGAAGATCCAATTGTCCAGGCCGGCGCTCATCGCTCCCGGGATCCCGAGCATGATCAGGTTGTCGATGATTTCCATCACTGCGATCGAGACGGTGTCCGCGGCCAGGGCCAGCTTCGCAGCGGCGGCAAGTGCCAGGCCGGAGCGCAGCAGCGGTCGCATCGTCAGGGCGTAGCCGAAGATGAACGCCAGGACCACGGACAGCACGATCGTCGGTTCGTTGGACCAGCCCAGACCCGTCCCGATGATCATCCCGAGGACCTCACCGATCGCGCAGCCGGTGAGGCAGTGCAGCGTCGCCTGGACCGCCGTGCGCCAGTCCACCGAGCCGGCTCCGTGTGCTGTTGTCATGACGCCTTTCATACCCCCAAGGGGTATGTATGTCAATCAGAAACTGGGTCAATCGCTCTGGCAAATGCCCGGAGCGCGGGCCCTCCCATGAGGGCGAACCGGACGAGTTGGATTCCGGGTGCTTCGGTGACGCGTACGGCGCTGATCGCGATCCGAGCGGCGTCGTCGATCGGCCAGCCGTAGACACCGGCCGAGATCGCCGGGAAGGCGATCGACGTGGCGCCGAGTTGGGCTGCCAAAGAGAGTGATTCGACGTAGCAGGAGCGCAGGATTGGGCTGCGATCCTGTTGCGAGTCGTACACCGGGCCGGCGGTGTGGATCACCCAGCGCGCCGGCAGGCGTCCAGCCGTGGTCGCCACGGCCTGTCCACGCGGCAGTAGTCCGCCGGGTAGATCCTGCTTGATCCGACGGCATTCCTTGAGGATGTCCGGTCCGCCCGCGGCATGAATGGCGCCGTCCACTCCGCCGCCGCCGAGCAGTCCCGGGTTGGCGGCGTTGACGATCGCATCGACTGCTTCGGTGGTGATGTCACCGGCCACTGCCTCGACGTACACCACATCGAGTCTAGGTTGGCGGTCTAGGCGGTTTCGCCATTTATGGCAAAGGAGCGTTCATGGCCAGCAACACCCTCGCCCGTAACTCATCGAACAAGGTCATCGCCGGGGTCTGCTCCGGTATCGCCCGCCGGTTGGGTTTGTCACCCACTGTCGTACGGGTGGCCTTCGTGGTCTCGATAGTGCTCCCTGGCCCACAGATTCTGCTCTATCTCATCCTTTGGCTGATCCTGCCCGCCGACAGGACGATCTGACTTAGGACCGCACGCTTGCCAGCTCCGATACCCCCATGTGCTACGGTGTCGCACATGGAGGTGAGCGTGCGAGACCTTCGCAATCGGACCGCGAGTGTCGTGGCAGCCGTGCAGGCCGGTGAGGCCGTCACTCTGACGAGCAATGGCGAGCCGGTGGCCGACATCGTGCCGCACAGGCGCCGCGCTCGTTGGCTTCCCGGAGGCTGGCTGTCCGAGCAGCTCGACGGGCGTCAAGCCGACGCTCAGATGACCGCAGACCTCGAAGCGTTAGCGGGTCAGACGATCGACGAACTATGAGAATCGCAGCGAGCCACGCGGGGCGACCATGAGCCGCGGTCTACTGGACACGTCGGTCTTCATCGCACGCGAGCGGCACCGGCCGCTCGGACTGCTCCCCGACGAACTCGCGGTGTCGGTCGTGACGATCGGTGAGCTGGAACTCGGCGTTCTCACTGCACTCGACGACGACCAGCGGGCGCAGCGAGCCGACACACTGGCTCTAGCCCGTTGCGCCGACCCGATCCCGATCACTGAGGCCGTCATGGGCAGTTTCGCGCGCCTGACGGTTGATTGCCGCCGATCGGGCGCGCGGCCGAAGATCCTCGATGCTTTGATCGCCTCGACCGCGATCGAGCATGGCCTGCCGGTCGTGACCCAGGACGACGACTTCACGTCCATGGCCAGGGCACACTCGCGCCTTGTCGTCCAGAGGGTGTGAGGCCGCCGGGTCAGTCAGTCAGGCAGATCCGCAGCCGGCGGTTGGCCTTGCCCTTGTTCTCCACCTTCACCACGTCGATCGATCCGATTTGCTTGGTGGAGGCGACATGCGTGCCGCCGTCGGCTTGAACGTCGAGTCCGACGATGTCCACGATCCGGACGATGTGGAGATCAGGCGGGAGCAGATTCGTCGCGGTACGGATGACGTCGGGAATCGCCAGAGCCTCGTCGCGCGGGAGGTTGTCCACCCGGATCGCCCGGTCGGCGGCCACCTCGACGGCGCACGCCTGGGCGATCCGGTCCTTGAAGTCACCCGGGATGTCGGGCAGGTTGAAGTCCATCCGAGCCACTCCGGGCTCCATGTTCCCGCCGGTCACCAGCGCTCCGAAATCCCGGAAGACCACTCCAGCGAGTAGGTGCAGCCCGGAGTGCGTGCGCATGAGCGAGAAGCGGCGAGCGTCCTCGACAGCGCCGCGGACAGCCGTCCCGACCGGCGGGACCGGATCGCCCTGCGCCGGGACCAGGTAGAGGTCGTCGCCGCGGCGGGTGTCCACGATGCGGGTCTGTACCCCATTCCACAGCAGGACGCCGTGGTCCGGAGGTTGCCCACCACCGCCAGGATAGAAGGCCGACCGGTCCAGCACGATCCCCGTCTCCGGGTCACTTGCCAGCACCGTCGCGTCCCATTCTCGCAAGGTGGCATCTGCGAGATCGAGGCGTTGGGTCCGGGAGTGCTCGTGGTCGGGCATGCGCCGGGTCTACCAGGCGTTGCCTTGTGAGGTTCCACGCAAAGCCGGTCGCACGTCCACGAAGTAGAGGATCGAGGCCACCATCGCGGGGATGCCGAGAAAGGAGATCGGCCCGGATAAGTAGGTCACGACGGCCGCCAAGGCGGTGATCCCCATCCAGGCCGGTTTCGTCAGCCGCTCGTTGGCCACAAAGCCGGCATTCGGGCGGATGGTTGCATCCACGAAGGCCGCCACATGCAGGATCAGTGCGCCCCAGAAGAGGCCCACGAATATCCAGTCCTCGACCACAGCCACACGCCGAGGGTACGCGGTGGGCTCGACCGCTCGGACGCGCCGAGCCCCGGCGGGTAGGCCGGGGCTCGTCGTGCTTTCTTACATCGGTCGTCGTACGAGGTACGTGTCGAAGCGGTGTGCTCAGTTCTTGGGAGACGCCTTGCTCGAACCGGATTTGTTGGTCGCAGTCTTTGCCGGGGCGCGCTTGGTCGCTGCCTTGGCGGCCGTCACCTTGGCAGCGGTGGACTTGCTGATCGCCCTCGACTTGACCGGCGTTGCCTTTGTGGCAGAGCCGTTCCGGCTCGAGGTCGGCTTGGTGCTGGCCTTGCGCACGGTCGCCTTGGCCTTGCTGGCGGTGCTGCTCGTGGACCGACGGGCGTCCTTGAGTTCACCCTGCGCGTCCTCGATCAGATCCTCGAGCGCATCCTCGACGCGGTCGACGGCGCTTTCGGCACCCTTGAGCACCCGGGTGAAACTGGGCGCGCGACGGAAGTCGGCGACGACCATTTGGCCGCGCTTCTCATACCGGCGGACTGCCTTGCGAGCAGTGCTCACAGCCTCGGTGACTACCCCACGTACTGCCTCGCGGAGAACCTCGGGGCGAACCGCGGCGGCCTGAGCGCCGGCCCGGTCACGGGCAACGTCGGCTGCACCGCGTACCTCACCGGGCAGGCCCTCAGCGCGGTTGCGCAGGTCGAGGGGCAGCCCCTCCGCGCGGGTCCGCAGGTCGGCAACCAGGTCACGGGCGAGTTTCGCGGCGTGGTCGCTGGCACCGATGACGGCGTAGAGCGGGGTCTTGGCCGTGGCGATCGCAGTTCTGGTCTGGGCGACCGCGGTGTCCCCGGCGGACCTGG
>JBPCOF010000016.1:0-6105 GCA_051000515.1 Geodermatophilaceae bacterium | reverse complement strand
TGGCCGGGTCCCTGGCTCGAGGTACGGCTGGCGAAGCGAGCAGCGGCGGTGGCCCGGTCACAACGACAGAAGACCTCGACGATCGCAGCAGACAGTTCGAGCAGCAACGGCGCGGCTGCGCTGCGATGCCAAGGGGCCTCGAGCACGCCGTATCCGATGTCCTTCGCGACTGCCAACAGTGCCGCCACCGAAGCACGACCGAGCAAGCGCGATGTCTCGATGTCGGGCACCGGAAGCACCGCCATCAGCCCGTGTTTGATCGTGTCCTTCGACAGCAACGGCAAAAGGAGTTCCGGCGCCAACGCCCGAGCCAGTGTGGTCTTGCCGCTCGCCGGTGGACCGGACACGACCACGAAGCCTGTCCACACCTGCTCGATCACCAGCCGGCTAACCGAGGACGAAGTTGACGAGCTTTCCCGGAACGGCGATGACCCGGCGTACCGCAGCGCCGTCGAGATGCGCGATCACGTTGGGGTCTTCACGGGCCGCCGCCTCCATCGTCCCTGCCTCGGCACCGGTCGGTACGGCGACGCTACCGCGCAGCTTGCCGTTGACCTGTACGGCGATCCGCACTGTGTCGTCGACCAGATAGCGTGGATCAGCAACCGGGAAGTCGATGCGCGCCAAGGAATCCGGATGACCAAGCCGGGACCACAGTTCCTCGGCGATGTGCGGCGCCAGCGGGGCGATCATCAACACCAGCGGCTCTGCCAGTCCCCGCGGAACCGGTCGCTCGGCGTAGGTCTGGGTCGCGTGGTTGACCAACTCGGTGATCCGCGCGATGGCGATGTTGAAGCGCAGGGACTCCATGCCCGCGCGCACGCCTTGGATGACCCGGTTCAGCACTGGCAGGCTGGCCGGATCGACCGGATCGGCGCCCACCCGCACCGAGCCGGTCTGCTCGTCGACGACCAACCGCCACAGGCGCTGCAACAGCCGCAGCATCCCGATGACCGCCTTGGGATCCCAGGGACGGGACTGGTCCAGCGGGCCGGTGAACATCTCGTACAGCCGGAACGTGTCGGCCCCGTAGTCGGCGAACATGTCGTCCGGGGTGATCATGTTCTTCAGGCTCTTGCCGATCTTGCCGAACTCCTGCCGTACGGCGGCGTCTCCGTAGAAGAACCCGTCCGGACGCGACTCGACCCGGGACGCATCCACGTACATGCCTCGCTCATCGGTGTAGGCGGGCGCCTGCAGCATCCCCTGGTTCACCAGGCGCCGGAACGGCTCGCTGCTGGACACATGGCCCAGGTCGAACAGCACCTTGTGCCAGAAGCGGGCGTAGAGCAGGTGCAGGACAGCGTGTTCGGCTCCCCCGACGTACAGATCGACACCGCCCGGGTCGCCGTCCTCGCGCGGACCCATCCAGTACTTCTCGATCGCCGGATCGCACAGCACGGTGTCGTTGTGCGGATCTAGGTAGCGCAGTTCGTACCAGCACGAGCCGGCCCAGTTGGGCATGGTGTTGGTCTCGCGCCGGTAGGTCCTGATGCCATCCCCGAAATCCAGGTCGACGGTCAGCCAGTCGGTGGCCCTGGCCAGCGGTGCCTCGGGCTCGCTGGTGACATCGTCGTCGGCGAAGGTCCGGGGCGAGTAGTCCTCGACGTCGGGCAGCAGCACCGGCAGCGCATCGTCGGGAACGGCGATCGGCCGGCCGGCGTCCTCGCCGTCGACGGGATAGACGATCGGGAACGGCTCCCCCCAGTACCGCTGCCGGGAGAACAGCCAGTCCCGCAGCCGGTAGGTCGTCCGCGCCTGACCATGACCCCGATCGACCAGCCAGGTACTCATCGCTGCCTTCGCCTCGGCAACGCCCATCCCGTTCAGGTCCAGGGAGTCGTTGGCCGAATTGATCGCCTGGCCCTCGCCGGTATATGCCTTGCCGTCGAAGCCCTCCGGCGGCGCGACCGTACGCACGATCGGCAGGTCGTAGGCCTCGGCGAATTCCCAGTCCCGCTCGTCCTGGCCCGGCACCGCCATGATCGCGCCGGTGCCGTACCCGGTCAGTACGTAGTCGGCGATGAAGATCGGGATCCGGTCCCCCGTCGCCGGATTGGTCGCGTAGCTGCCCAGGAACACGCCACTCTTGACCCGTTGATCGGTCTGCCGCTCCAACTCGGAGCGTCGGCTTGCCAACTCCTGGTACACCGCAACGGCTTCGGGGGGTGAGGCCCCGTCGCCCCGCCAGGATTCGGCGGTCCCATCCGGCCACTCCCGCGCCGTCACGTCCTTCACCAGCGGGTGCTCGGGTGCCAGCACCAGGTAGGTCGCTCCGAACAGCGTGTCCGGCCTGGTCGTGAAAACCTCGATCACCGGACCAGGGCCAGCTTGAACGGCGCCGGTTTCGAAGGCCCTGGTTTCGAAGGCGATGGTCGCCCCGATCGAACGCCCGATCCAGTTGCGCTGCATCAGCTTGATCGACTCCGGCCACCGCAACGGATCCAAATCGGCCAGCAACCGCTCGGCGTACGCGGTGATTCGCAACTTCCACTGCTTCAGCGGCCGCCGGAAGACCGGGAAGTTGCCCCGCTCACTGCGCCCGTCGGCCGTGACCTCCTCGTTGGACAGCACAGTCCCCAGCCCAGGACACCAGTTGACCGGCGCCTGGCTCACATAGGCCAGACGATGCGCGTCCACGACTGAATTACGTTGGCCGGCATCCAGTTCTGACCACGTGATGCCGTACGGGTTAGTGCCCGGGACCGGCTCCCGCGTACCCGCATCCAGCTCGGCGACCAGCTCCTCGATCGGGCGGGCGCTGTCGGCGTCCTGGTCGTAGAAGGAGCAGAAGATCTGCTTGAAGATCCACTGCGTCCACTTGTAGTAACCCGGATCCATCGTCGCGACCGAGCGCCGGGTGTCGTGGTCCAGACCCAGGCGGCGCAGTTGGCGGCGGATCGCGACGATGTTCTGCTCGGTCGTGACTCGCGGGTGCTGCCCGGTCTGCACCGCGTACTGCTCAGCCGGCAGGCCGAAGGCATCGAAACCCATGGTGTGCAGGACATTGTGCCCGCGCATTCGCATGTATCGCGAGTACACGTCCGTGCCGATGTATCCCAGCGGGTGCCCGACGTGCAAGCCCTCGCCCGAGGGGTACGGAAACATGTCGTTGACGAACAGCTTCGGCCGATGAGCGGCAACCTCGGCGAACCCATCCGAGAGGTCGCCGACCGGGTTCGGCGTGGCGAAGGTTCCCTCGGCGGCCCAGCGGTCCTGCCATCGCTGTTCGATCCGGCCGGCCGCCGCGGCTGTGTACCGATGCGGCGGGATGTCCGAGGCGGTTGGCAGGTTCAAGGCAGGTTCATGGCTCATCGTGCAGGCTCCTCGCAGGCGCGTCCGGGCAAGAAAAAGCCCCTCGCAGGGAGGGGCTGCCGTGCTGGGCTGGTCACTGCGGACCGTTGGCTCAGCACGGCCTCGGAAGGAGCGAGAACCGTCGCACGGGCAGGACTATACCCAGTTCTGCGTCCCGCCAACGGAAGACCGTGAACCGCGCGGCATAGGTGCTGTCGCACTGAACCGACAGACAGGGCAGGATGGTCAACCAGGATGTAGCTAAAGGCTGTCTTACCTGGAGGTAGAAACGTGTTCGGAAGAAAGAGCCGGGGACAAGTCATCGGTGAAGAACTGTCCGAGGGGTTCAGCCACGTACGTGTCGCGGCGACCGAGGCCACCAAGGCCGCCGCCGAGGCACTCGCGCCCACGGTGGAAGCGGCGCGCGGCGCCGTGACTCCACGGGTCGGGGCCGCACGCGACGCCCTTGCCCCAAGGGTTGACGCCACCCGTGGGGCCATCTCCAAGGGCCTCGACACGGCCAAGGAGACGGCCGAGGATCGGCTGACCGCCGCGCGTGAGCAGGCCACGGCAGTACGTACCCAGGCCGAGAACCGGCTCTCGGTCGCCCGCGAGCAGGCCGACGCCAAACGTGCCGACAAGGCAAAGGCCAACCGTCGTAATACGAAGAAGAGCGCGAAGCGAGCCAAGAAGAATGCCAGGAAAGCCAAGAAGTCTGCGGTCGGAGCGCGCAAGGACGCCAAGGCCGCGATTGCTGATGCCAAGGCGCAGGCCAAGGCAGCGGCCACGGCGTCCCGGCCCACGGCAAAGAAGAGTCGCCGTTTGCCGTTCCTGCTGGTCATCGTCGGTGTGATCGGCGCCGTCGTAGCAAAGCGGCGCGCCAAGACTGATGACGACCTCTGGGGGGCACCCTCGGACTCCCCCGTTCGTGGCTACACCGAGGATCCACAGCCCAGTAGGGTCGCCAACGTGGGTGACGACGCGCAATCTGCAACACCGGCCACGCAGGACCCTTACCCCGGTACGACCGCCGACACCGACGGCACCATCGCCGAGAAGACCGACGACTACAAGTCCGTCGCGCCGGACAGCGAAGGGCCGTTGCACGGCAAGCTCGCCGATTCCGCGCACGACACCGGTACCTCGGTCGGTGACTCGCCGGAGGCGCAGGAGGAGACCTGGTCGGAGATGATCGACGCGACCAAGGACAACGACGACGCCGGCAACGCTGCAGAGTCCGCGAAGCACGCCGCTTCGGAGGACCCGCCGCCCCGTGCGTCCCAAGGCTCCTAGTTCCCTCGGCGGGGCCGCCCATCGGCAAGACCCATGACCGTCGGGTTCCAGGCGTAGGCTGGCACAAGTGACTGCCTCGCCGAGCGTGGAACCCGACGGTCGCCGGATGTTGCGCCTGGAAGTCCGTAATTCCGAGACTCCGATCGAACGCAAACCCGCTTGGATCAAGACCCGGCTGCGTACCGGACCGGAGTTTCGGCAGCTGAAATCGCTGGTCAAGACCGAGGGACTGCACACCGTCTGCGAAGAAGCGGGCTGCCCCAACATCTATGAGTGCTGGGAAGACCGCGAGGCGACCTTTCTCATCGGCGGTGACCAGTGCACCCGTCGCTGCGACTTCTGCCAGATCGACACCGGCAAGCCCGCAGACTTCGACGCCGATGAGCCCCGTCGGGTCGGTGAGAGCGTCGCGAAGATGGCGTTGCGGTACGCCACAGTCACCGGCGTAGCCCGCGACGATCTGCCTGACGGGGGCGCGTGGCTCTACGCCGAGACCGTCCGCCAGATCCATGCCGCCGTACCCGGATGCGGGGTCGAGTTGCTGATCCCCGACTTCGATGCCAAACCGAATCAGCTGGCCGAGGTCTTCGCCTCGCGGCCGGAGGTGCTCGCGCACAACGTCGAGACCGTTCCACGGATCTTCCGGCGGATCAGACCAGGATTTCGGTTCGACCGCTCGCTGTCGGTGCTCAGCGCCGCGCGTGTGGCCGGTCTGGTGACCAAGTCGAATCTCATTCTCGGCATGGGCGAGGAGATCGACGAGGTCGTCGACACCATGCAACAACTGCACCAGGCCGGGTGCGACCTGTTGACCATCACCCAGTACCTCAGGCCCTCGGTTCGTCACCATCCGGTCGAGCGTTGGGTGCATCCGGACGAGTTCGTGAAGTTGCAGGCGCAAGCCGAGCGGATTGGATTCGCCGGGGTCCTGGCCGGTCCGCTGGTCCGCTCCTCCTACCGCGCCGGACGGCTGTACGAGCAGGCCGTGGCACACCGGACGGCCCGCGACGCTGCCGACATCATCGTCGATGTCGCCGCCGTATCCTGACTGCATGGCCAAGGCTCCCCCGACTGATCCGAACACGCACCGCAAAGCCGCGCCCCTGACCGGGCGAGCGGCCAAGCGGGCGGCCAGAGCAGCCAAGAAGGCGGCCAGGGGCCAGGGGAAGATCAAGACGATCATCCAGGGCTACAAGATGACCAAGGAGCGCGACCCCAAGCTCCCCTGGGTCATGATTCTGGCGTTCGTCCTGACCGTGACGGTGGTGATCGTCCCGTCGATCCTGTTCCTGAACGTCTGGGTGATGCTGCCCTTCGCCATCATGCTCGGCGTTCTCGTCGCCTTGATTCTGTTCGGCCGTCGCGCGCAGAAAGCAGCTTTCGGCCAGGTGGAGGGGCAACCCGGTGCCGCCGCCTGGGTGCTCGAAGGCATGCGCGGTCAGTGGGAGGTCGAAGCCGGCGTCGCTGGTTCGACTTCGATGGACGCCGTGCACCGGGTTCTCGGACGCCCTGGATTCC
>JBPCOF010000346.1:0-4169 GCA_051000515.1 Geodermatophilaceae bacterium | reverse complement strand
ATCCGCACCGTCCCGCCGACCGTCGAGATCTGATCGACGGCAGTCCTGCTGACCTGGAACGGAGGTAGCCGAGTCATCTCACTCATCTCACAGAGATTGCCAGCGGCGTCCGACAGAATCTGTGCCTCTGATCGTTGCGCTTTGCTCGGACCGGCGCGACGAGCCCGGTCAGGTGCTGGTCAGGTCGGCGAGCCAGCCTGCATGCCATCGGATTCGACGCCGGTCCTCGCCGAAGAGGCTCTGCCAGCCTTCCTCCAAGCTCGTCCACGCCACCGGTTGGCCGATCTCCGGGGTTAGCGGACTTGACCGGTCTGCGATTGCGGCGTACGACAGCCCGAGGGTTGCCGACCACTCGGGGTGGTAGGACCGGACCGCGACCGCAGCTGGAAGTGCGAGCAGATGGACCCGTAGCCCGGTCTCCTCGTGCAGCTCTCGTGCAGCTGCTTCGCGCGGGGTCTCGCCCGGCTCAACGGCGCCTCCCGGTGGAACCCACACTCGCCAGCGGTGCTTGACCAACAGCACTTGTTCCAGGCGTTGGTCGAATAGCCATACCTCTACTGCCAGAGGAGGCATCAGCCGCCATTCGACACGGCCGAGCCATTCGCGCGCCTCGTCGAATTCGCGAACCGCGAGTGCACAGTCGGCTTGGGCAGCCGCGAGTGTCCGGGCATCGGCTGGGGCGATCGTCACAGGTGGGCGGTCGAAGTCGGAGAAGCGCCCAACGTGTCGCGAGCTGTTGGCAGTGCGGCGATCAGGTCGGTGGCAAGAAGTGCCCCGGCGCGCTCGGCGATCTGCCCCGCGCGGCCGTGCACGTGCGCCCCCACCGCTGCGGCCAGACCAGGAGCCAGACCGGCGGCCAGGAGGGACCCGATCACTCCGGTCAGCACGTCACCCGTTCCGGCCGACGCCAGGGCCGGGGTGCCGGTCGCATTGACGTACGTGCGCCCGCCTGGTTCGACGACGATCGTGGCCGCGCCCTTGAGCAGCACGGTGACGTCGAGCCGCGCCACGAGCTCGGTCGCCGCAGCCACCCGATCGGCGCCGAGGGGTACGCCGAAGTCCTCGAACTCCCGGTCGTGCGGCGTCAGCACCGTCACCGACGATCGACGCTGCAGCAGCTCCCGGCGCCGGGCCAGGAGCCGCAGACCGTCGGCATCCACGACTGCGGGTACGTCCATCCGCAGGACGTCGGTGAGAACCTGCGCAGCACGCTTGTCGCGGCCCAGGCCTGGACCCGGCCGGCCCCCGTCGGCGCCGCATCAGCACACACCGCCTCCGGCCAGGCACTGTTGACCCCGTAGGCAGCTGGGCCGACGTACCGGACCAGGCTCGATCGCATCCGCAGCGCGCCTCCGACGCTGAGCACTGCCGCACCTGGGTAGTCAGCCGATCCGGCGGCGACGCCGAGGATGCCGCTGCTGTACTTGTCGTCGCCGTGCCCCGCCCGCGGCAGGAGACCGGCGACATCGCAGTCGGTCAGCTGCCAAGCTCTGGGTTCGGGGAGATGCGGAGCCAACCCGAGGTCGAGAACTGCGAGGGCGCCGACGTGTTCACGGCCGCTGCCGACGGCGAGGCCGAGTTTCATCGCCCCGAACGTGACGGTTCGATCGGCTCGGAACGCCGGTCCGTCCACGACGCCGGTGTCGGGATGTACACCACTGGGCACGTCCACCGCCACCCGGATGCCTGGCGCGTCGTTGGCCGCCTCGACCACCTCGTCGGCCGGGACACGTAGTCCACCGGTCGTCCCGATACCGACGATGCCGTCGAGAATCAAATCCGCGTGCCCGACAAGGACTTTCAGGTCCGATATCGTGTCAATCGGGCGAACCTCCCCGCCGGCACGACGCAACGCCGCGGCGCCGCGCGCGTGCAACCGATCCGCCTGCAGCGCCACCGCGACCACAGCAGCACCACGCCGCGCCAGGTGTGCAGCGGCCAACAGGGCGTCCCCGCCGTTGTCACCGGCGCCGACCAGGACGACCACCTGAGCGCCGTACACCCGCCCGAGCCACTGACCGCAGTACGCCGCGAGCCCCGCAGCGGCTCGACCCATCAACGCACCGTCAGGCATTGTCCGCAAGAGCGCCTGCTCGGCTGCCCGCACCGCGCTCACCTCGTACAGACCGATCACGCGTACAGCCCCCGATTCCCCGGAATACGGGTCACAGCGGCGGCTCGCCCTCGGCGATGACGACCGCCGACGCTATTCCCCCGTCATGTGACATCGACAAGTGCAGCCGGGTCACACCGAGTGCTGCGGCCCGGGCGGCCACCGTCCCGGTGATCTCCAAGCGAGGATCGCCGTTGTCGTCGGCATGCACCTCGGCGTCGGTCCACGCCATCCCGCCGGGTGCTCCGAGGGCCTTGGCCAGGGCCTCCTTCGCCGCGAAGCGGGCTGCCAGAGATTCGGCATGCCGGGGCCGCCCGGAGGCGTTGGTCTGCTCGACCTCGGTGAATAACTTGGCGCGCATGCCCGGCGTACGGATCAGTGCACGGTCGAAGCGCTCGACGGGTACGACGTCGATACCGACCCCGACGATCACGGGGCGGTGCCTGCGGGCACTCGTGACATGTGAGCGCGCGCTACTCGACCGTGACGGACTTGGCCAGATTCCGCGGTTGGTCGACGTCCAAGCCGCGGGTGTCGGCGATTTCGCAGGCAAGGACCTGCATGGGGATGGTGGTCAGCACTGGGGCGAGCAGCGTCGGTGTCATCGGGACGTGGATCAGGTGATCGGCGTACGGCGCGACCTCATCGTCACCGTCGGCGGCGATCACGATGGTCTTCGCCCCGCGGGCTCGCATTTCCTGGATATTGCTGATCACCTTGCTGTGCACGCTGTTTCGCCCGCGGGCAGGAACCACCGCAATGACAGGGGTGCCTTCCTCGATGAGCGATATGTAGCCGTGCTTGAGCTCGCCAGCCGCGAATCCTTCGGCGTGGATATAGGCCAGTTCCTTGAGCTTCAGGGCACCTTCGAGCGCAACGGGATAGCCGACATGGCGTCCGACGAACAGGATTGTGGGTTCCTTGGCCAGTTCCCGGCCGATCGCCCGCACCTGATCCATCCGGCCCAGGGTCTCGGCCACGGCGTCAGGCAGCTTGTTCAGCTGCGCGACGATCGCGGCGATCTCATCGGCATACTTGGTCCCGCGAGCTTGGGCGAGGTAGAGCGCGACGAGATAACAGGCGGCCAGTTGAGCCAAGAATGCTTTGGTGGACGCGACCGCGACCTCGGGTCCGGCCCGCGTGTAGAGGACCGCGTCGGACTCCCGGGGGATCGTCGATCCGTTCGTGTTGCAGATTGCCAGCACTCGGGCCCGCTGGTCCTTTGCGTGCCGTAGGGCCATCAATGTGTCCATGGTCTCGCCGCTCTGGCTGATCGCGATGACCAACGTCGAGCGGTCGAGCACGGGGTCTCGGTAGCGGAACTCGCTGGCCAGCTCGACCTCGCAGGGCAGCCGGGTCCAGTGCTCGATCGCGTATTTCGCCACCATCGCGGCGTGATTGGCCGTTCCACAGGCGACGATGAAGACCTTGTCGATGTCGCGTAGGTCCTCATCGGAGAGTCGCACCTCGTCGAGCACTATCTGCCCGTTGTCGGACAGGCGGCCGCGCAGCGTGTCCGCGATGGCGGCCGGCTGCTCATCGATCTCCTTGAGCATGAACCAGGGGTAGCCGCCCTTCTCCGCCGCTGCCGCGTCCCAATCGACATGAAAGCGCCTGGGCCGCATCGGTGTACCGGCGAAATCGGTGACTGTGATCCCGTTCTCGAGGTCCAGGGTGACGACTTGGTCCTGGCCCAACTCCAGGGCGTCCCGGGTGTGCGCGATGAAGGCCGACACGTCGCTGCCGAGGAAATACTCCCCGTCTCCGATCCCGGCCACCAGCGGGCTGTTTCGCCGGGCCCCGACGACCTGTCCCGGGTGGTCGGCGTGTACAGCCACCAAGGTGAACGCGCCCTGCAACCGGGAACAGACGGTGCGCATGGCCGCAGCCAACCGGTCGTTATCGGGGCCGGTTTCGGCAGCGTGCGCCGCGCCCAGGAGATGGGCGACGACCTCGGTATCGGTGTCGGAGGCCAGCTCCACACCTTGCCGTTCGAGTTCGCCACGCAGTCTGGCGAAGTTCTCGATGATGCCGTTGTGCACCACGGCTACCCGGC
>JBPCOF010000345.1:0-4294 GCA_051000515.1 Geodermatophilaceae bacterium | reverse complement strand
GCCACGGCGAGCGGCCCGGCGTGGTTTTCGACGCTCAACGCCTCCGCTCGATCGACAATCGCCGCTGCGATCGGATTTTCCTCAGTCATCTCTCACCCACTCCGTCCTGATCGCCCTCTCAACGCGGTACCGCCGGTTCGAACACGGTCGGGACTACACGGCGCGAGCCTGCTGGTGCGGACCATTCGCGGACTGGACCGGGCATTTGGTGAACTCTGCGACGTCCACGAAGGATGTAACCCGTTGCACGACAACGGCCTTACTCGGTACGCCGCCGGGGACTCGAACCCCGAACCCGCTGATTAAGAGTCAGCTGCTCTGCCAGTTGAGCTAGCGGCGCGTGCGCGTGCGCGTGCGCTCCCGCACGCCGCGAGAAGCCACGATATCAGCGCAGCGCCCGCGCCATCCGGCGCGGCCACTCGGCGACGTCGGACACGCGGACTACCGTGGGGGCCGACTGCGATCCGTCCGGGATCGGCAGAGGAGTGGATCGAGGGCAGTGAAACCGGGGACGTACGCACTGACAGTCATGGGCCGAGTTCTGATCCTCGGTCTCGTCCTCGTACTGACCGGATGCACCGGCGAGGGCGGCGGGTTCGGTGGTCAGCAAGACGCCGTCCAGACCAGCGCGGCTCCTCGCCCGGCACAGCTTCTCCTACTTCCGGCTGACAGCCAGGTCGAGATCTCACCGGACAGCGCGATCCTGATCTCGCTGTCGTACGGCGATCTCGACAGTGTCACCGTCGAGAATGCCGCCGGCGATCCCGTTGCCGGCGCGATGGCCTCGACGGAGGGCTCCCGCTCACCGCTCTGGCAGCCAACCGAGCCGTTGAGCTATGGCGAGAGCTACACGGTCACGGCGCAGGCGACCGGCGGGGACGGTGAGCAGGTCACGAAGACGTCTACCTTTCGCACGGTTACGCCGACCGTCCAGGTCTTTCCCTCGATCGGCCCGCTCGACGGCACCACGGTCGGCGTCGGCATGCCGATCCGCGTCTACTTCGACCAGCCGGTCTCCGACAAGGCCGCCGCCGAACGGAACCTCGTCGTGAGTACGTCGACAGACGTGGCCGGCGGCTGGAACTGGTTCTCGGACACCGAGGTCCACTGGCGCCCGCAGGTCTATTGGCCGGCCAACACCGAGGTGCGCCTGGACGCGAACCTGTACGGCGTCGACCTCGGAGACGGGGCATGGGGACAGCTGGACCGGAGCATCGCCTTCACCGTCGGCGCCTCACATGTCTCGGTCGCTGACGCCGCCACGCACACCATGCAGGTCTATGCCGACGGCGTACTGGTGCAGACCTACCCGGTCAGCATGGGCAGCTCGGAGAACCCGACTCGCAGCGGGCCGCACGTGGTCATCGACCAGGAGCGCAACAAGATCATGGACTCCACGACGTACGGGCTTGCCTTGGATGCCGGCGGTTATCTGACGGCAGTCGAGTACGCGACCCGGATCTCCAACAACGGCGAGTTCGTCCACGCTGCGCCATGGTCGGTGGCCCAGCAGGGCATCAGCAACGTCTCCCATGGGTGCATCAACCTGGCACCCGAGCGAGCAGCCGAGTTCTTCGAGTTCTCCGAGATCGGCGATGTGGTGGAGGTCGTCAACGCCGGCCCGATGCTGGGCGCGGTGGACGGCGACATCTACGACTGGGCCATCCCATGGGAGACGTGGCTTCAGGGCAGTGCAATCGACTAGTAGTGCACTCGACTAGCAGCGCCCTGGTCTAGCGCCGCCAACCCGTCGACACGCACGGGAAAGCAGTGGGGTGAGTGACGGGACTTGAACCCGCGGCCACCTGGACCACAACCAGGTGCTCTACCAGCTGAGCTACACCCACCATGGCTCTCCGGAAGGCCGGAGAACAGGTGCAGACGATACCCGAGCGGGTCGGTGCGTTCGCGAGGGTCAGGTCAGCGGCGCGGTCAGGTCAGCGCAGCGGCGATCTGTTGCACCTGGTCGGTCGTAGGTCCCGGTGGGGGCACGAACAAAGTCTGGCGGTAGTAGGCCAACTCCCGGATGGACTCCCGGATGTCGGCCAGAGCGCGATGTGCCAACCCCTTGGCCGGCTGGCCGAAGTAGACCCGCGGGTACCAGCGGCGGGCCAACTCCTTGACCGAGGAGACGTCGATCATCCGGTAGTGCAGGAATGCGTCGAGTTCGGGCATGTCCCGGGTGATGAAGCCCCGGTCGGTGCCGATCGAATTCCCGCACAGCGGCGCCATCCGTGGCTGCGGGGCAAAGGCACGGATGTAATCGAGCACCTGAGTCTGTGCCTGCTCGATGGTCACGGTCGAGGCGCGAACCTCATCGGTCAGGCCGGAGCTGGCGTGCATCTCGGCCACCACCGGGAGCATGCCGTCGAGGAGCTCGTCCGGCGCATTGATGACCAGGTCGACACCGTCGCCGAGGACGTTCAGGTCGCCGTCGGTGACCAACGCCGCGATCTCGATCATGACGTCCTTGGTCAGGTCCAGACCGGTCATCTCACAGTCGACCCACACCAGGGCGCCCGGGACAACCTTGTTCACCACGCTCGGAACCCTACTTGGATGCCGGCGGGCTAGATTCCGGTCCCATGTCAGAGACCACGCAGCGGATCGCACAGGGCTACGCCTTCGACGGCCCGGCGCTCGAACTCGGCACGGTCGTGCATAACGGACAGGTCGATCCGCAGGCTCGAGTACGGATCCCGCTGGAGATGCTCAATCGACATGGCCTGATCGCTGGAGCCACCGGAACCGGCAAGACGAAGACGCTGCAGTTGTTGGCCGAGCAGCTCTCCGCCGCGGGGGTCGCCGTCTTCGCCCCGGACATCAAGAGCGATCTGTCCGGTTTGCTGACGGCAGGGGAGTCCAATGACAAGATCGCCCAACGGGTGACTGACACCGGCGACAGCACGTGGACACCGACGGCGTACCCGACCGAGTTCTTCGCCCTGGGCGGCGTGCGCACCGGTACGCCGCTGCGGGCGACAGTGACCTCGTTCGGGCCGATTCTGCTGGCGAAGGTGTTGGGGCTCAATGACACCCAGGAGTCGGCCCTGTCGCTGGTCTTCCACTGGGCGGACACGAACGGTCTTGCCCTGCTCGACCTCGCCGATCTGCGGGCCGTGATCGGCTATCTGACCTCCGAAGAAGGCGGCAAACAGCTCAAGGAGCTGGGCGGTGTCGCCAAGAGCACGGCTGGAGTGATCCTGCGGGAGATCTCCGAGCTGGTCGCCCAGGGTGCCGAGGACTTCTTCGGCGAGCCGGAGTTTGACACCGCTGACCTGCTGCGCCGGACCGAAGATGGCGACAACCCGGGTCGCGGCTTCATCAACCTGCTCGAGCTCGCCGACCTGCAGAACCGGCCCGCGCTGTTCTCCACCTTCCTGATGTGGCTGCTGGCCGACCTGTACGAGGAGCTGCCCGAGGTCGGTGACCTGGACAAGCCCAAGCTTGTCTTCTTCCTCGACGAGGCGCACCTGCTCTTCGATGACGCCTCGCCGGCCTTTCTGAAAGCGGTCACCCAGACGGTGCGGCTGATCCGGTCGAAGGGAGTCGGGGTCTTCTTCGTCACCCAGCGCCCGGCCGATCTTCCGGAGGCAGTGCTGGCCCAGCTCGGCAACCGGGTCCAGCATGCGTTGCGCGCGTACACCCCGGCCGATGCCGACGCGCTGCGCAAGACCGTCCGTACGTATCCGATCACCGAGGACTACGACCTCGAGCAGGCGTTGACCCAACTCGGTACGGGCGAGGCGGTGGTCACGGTTCTGTCGGAGCAGGGCGCACCGACGCCGGTGGCCTGGTGCCGGATGCCCGCGCCCCGCTCGCAGATGGCCCCGGCCCCGGCGCAGGCCGTACAGGCCGCGATCACCGGCTCGGTCCTGCATGCCAGGTACGCGCAGGAGGTCGACCGGGAGTCGGCCTACGAGCGGCTCTCGGCCAAGGTGCACGGTACGGCCGACGAGGCTGACCAGACCGACCAGGCTGACCAGACCGACCAGGCTGACCAGATTGACCAAGCTGTCCAGCCTGACCGGGGTTCGAAACCGGCGCCCGACCGCGAGCCGGCTCGGCGCGGCCGAACGCGTGAACCCAAGGCGGAGCCGACGATCGTCGAGCAGATCGTCGCCTCCGGTGCGTTCAAGTCGTTCCTGCGCTCCGCGGGAAGTGCCATCGGGCGCCGCATGTTCGGCACCGCGAGGCGTCGTCGGTAACGCCGTGGATACCCTGTCGGGAGGACAGCAACGGCAAACAGCAGGGGGCATGTGGTGGTCGAGCGGGCTGGCACAAGTCTGGCCCG
>JBPCOF010000239.1:0-4674 GCA_051000515.1 Geodermatophilaceae bacterium | reverse complement strand
CTGGGCCCGCAGCCAGGCGGCGAACTCCCGCGTGTGAGCGGTGTAGTCCCACGGGGTATGCAGGAGAACCGCGTCCGGCCAGTCCCAGCCGGGGCCGCGCCAGTCGATCAGCCGTGCCTGCACTCCGCTGACGGCGGCCGCCTGCAGCAGCACCGCCGAGTCGGCGACACCACCGATCGTCCCCGCCGATACGGCCAGTCCTAGCTTGATCGCATGCCTCCTCGACCCGCAACGCCGGCGCTGTCCCGGCTCGTACAGCCCTGTAGTGAACTCGTACAACCGTATGGAAGCAGAGCATCTCGGACGCCGGCAATGCGTGGCGGCCTCTTTGGGCAGCATCGCCGAATCGCGGTGCTGCCGGTCGAACCGCTGGCCGCTGCCCGAGGTGACGCCTGTCCGTAAGAGGAACCCGTTGCGGTGCCCGATCCAGATACGCTCCCCGCGAACCGAAGTTGGCCGACGATCAGGAGTAGCTCATGACCCGTATCGAGAGCGGCACGTTCGTAGTTTTGGTAGCGCTCATCATCCTCTGGGCCACCCTCGGGCCTGGCGGCTGGGTATCGGGTGTGATCGGCGCGCTGGTGGGCCTTGCGGTCGCTGCCGTTCTCGTGCTGTCTCGGCGCCGCGCCTCCAGCCGACGCTAATTGCACGCGGTTTCGCGTGGGGCGGACCGCCTCGTTCAGGGGACCCGCTACCGAAGCGTCCCCGCACTGATCGTCCGGCCAGCGAGCCACTGCACGCGTGAGATCGAGTATTCGACCTCGCCCAGCTCAGTGCCCGAGATGGCCTCCCCCCAGTCGATGTGGAACGTCCGGACGTGCTGCATGCCAACGGCAGTCATCGTCGCGCGCGAGCCGGCGTTGACCGTCATCGTCTCAGCGAAGATCCGGGCAAGTTCCAGGTCCTCGAACCCGTGCCGGAGCAGCTCACGCGCCCCTTCGCTCGCCAAGCCGTTGCGCCAGTGTCGGCGCAGAATCCGGTACCCAAGCTCGGCCTGACCATCGACCGGGCCTTGGTCTGCGCGCTCCGGCGGCTCCAGAATCCACCAGCCGACGAACCCGCCATCGACGAACCCGGCCCAGAAGCCCAGTCCCGGAACCCTCCGCGCGGCCGCGAGACGAATCCGGTGGAGGCTCTCTACCTCCTCGCGGGTGCGCGCTCGACCGTTGCCCAGGTAGCGCATCACCTCAGGATCGGAGTCGAGGTCGACTTCCTGCTCGAGGTGCTCCTCCGACAGCGGGACGAGCCGGATGCGGCCCGTATGAAGCGTCGACTGACCCATGGGCCCATCCTCGCGCACCAAACCAGGGCGGCCACGCCTGGTCGCCGATCCAGTTCCGGGCGGGTGTCAGTTGCGGCCGTGAACTCTCATGTGAGCCTCGGCGTGCTGGGCTGCCCTCCCGGTATTCGATTGACGTGGCGCGAGCGCGCCCCGGAGTATGGCGGTCATGGTGTCTGAGTTGGCCGCCCTGACCTTCAGCTCACCCGACCCGGAGCGGCTCGCCGGGTTCTGGGGCGGTCTGCTCGGCCAGGACGTCACGGTCGACCGCGGCGCCCCGGCACTGCCGGCTCTGCCCGAGGTGGGGTTCGGCTTGCGATTCGTTGCTGGTGCCGGTCAGAAGTGGGGCCCCAACCAGCTGCACCCTGACCTGAAACCGGCCTCCATCCACGAGCAGGCATCCGCGGTCCACCGAGCGCTCGAGCTGGGCGCCCCGCACGTGGACGTCGGCCAGGGACCAGACGTCGAGCACGTCGTCCTCGCCGATCCCGACGGTAACGAGCTGTGCATCCTCGAGCCTGGAGGCAGCTTCCTCGCCGGCTGCCCGTTCTTCAGCTCGTTGGCCGGCGACGGGCTCGCCGAGGTCGGCTACTTCTGGCGCGACGCGCTGGCCTGGAGCCTGGTCTGGGACCACGACGGTGAGACCGCAGTCCAAGCACCCACCGGAGGCCCCAAGATCACCTGGGGTGGCGAGCCAGTGGCGCCCAAGCTCGGCAGGAATCGGCTCCATCTAGACCTCACGCCATCCGCACCGTCATCCATCGCAGCCGAGGTCGAGCGCTTGTTGGCACTCGGCGCTACTCGCCACGACGCCGGCTGCGCTGACGGCGTCGGCATGGCTGACCCAGGGGGCAACGAGTTCTGCGTAGTTGGGTGACGGGCCGATGGGCCCAGACCCGCGCCTCGGGCCTCCCCTGCGTCCCAACACCCGCAAACGGCGTACGACGCCTCGCCGGCGGTCCAGGTCCCGCTGTTCTTGATAACCGGAAGCCGATCGTCATCTGGCAACCGGCTCTAGAGAGCCGATCGAGGTCTTGACCTTGCCCTTGGGGCGTACCCGAGACTCGGGGCATGGAGAAGAGCCCTGAGCTGCTCGGCACAAGGGCTTTCGGTGAGGCGTCAATGCTCTCGGTGAAAGCGCTGCGCTTGTACGGAGAGAATGGTCTGCTGAAGCCGACCTGGGTGGACCCGAGCAGCGGCTATCGCTACTACGATCCTCAGTTGGCATCAACAGGACGACTCATTGCAATGCTTCGTGCTGCCGATGTCTCACTCGTGGACGTGCGGGCGCTGGTCACCGCATCCTCTGATGAGGCATCTGAGCTCCTGGCGGTGCTCAAAACCCGGATGCGACAGCACCGGTCAAGTGCGGACCTTCTCATTGACCGGGTTGGTGGTCACCTCGGCCGGGGGGCTGGACAGGTCGTCACCGACGATGGCGTCACAATCGGCTGGATTGACTCGGCGGTGGTGCTGTCGGTGTGCAGTCACGTATGCGTCGACGACCTGGACGCCCATGGCGCTACCGCGTTTGCGTCGCTGAGCTCTGCGGCTGTGCAGGCGAAAGTAGCCGTCGTAGGTGAGGCGTTCGCGGTCTTCCACGGCCCTGTTAACCGTGAGTCCGACGGCCCGCTGGAAGTCGCACTACCCGTGGCTGAGATTGTCGCCGCGTCGGACGGGATCCGCACGTCACGCTCCCACGGAGGCTGGTTCGCGAGTACGACCGCGCGCGGAACCGCCGCGGCCTACCCGGCTGTCCTCGCGGCCTACGACGGCGTCGCACGCTGGTGTGAGGACCAGGGTTGGCGCATCGTCGGCCCGCCCCGCGAGACCTGGATCGGGTTGCCGTGGCAACTGGACCCCGAGGTCGTCGTGAGCTGGCCCGTGGCACGGCCCGCTGACCCCACCGACGAACCCCAGGAGGAGACAAGATGACCAAGACCATACTGTACGTGGGGAACGGCCCCTACTTTTTCACCAACTCGCTGCTGATGGCGCTCGGCGAGGCCGCACCGCCCGCTGGTGTGGTCGAGACGCTCACCGCGTCGCCGTTCGGGTTCCAGCTCTTGGGTGGGGAGCTGCCCGTGTTCGACCCCTATGGGTGGAACCCTGATCTCGGGCTCGATCAGGCCATCGAGCTGCTGGGTTACCGCTGCCGACGGGCCACTCACGAAACCGCCGCCGAGGCTCTGGCCAGCTTGGAGGCTGCACTGACAACCGGACCGGTGCTGGTTGGCCCAGTTGACATGGGCCTGCTCGCGCACCAGCCCGGCAGCGATCGGGCGGCAGGTGCCGATCACTTCGTCGTGGTCCTTGCGGCAGTGGAGGGCTCGATCCGATTCCACGATCCCCAGGGCCATCCGCATGCTGTACTGCCCACTGAGGTTTTCCTCGCCGCATGGCACGCAGAGCAGATCGGCTACCTCGCGGAGGACGCCTTCGTCATGCGTACCGACTTCGAACAGGTCAGTTGCGTCTCCACAGAGGAAGCGCTCAACGCGTCCCTGGATCTCGCCAGGAGATGGGCCTTGGGTCGCGAAGAGCTGCCGGTACCGCCCGGAACGCTCGGTGGCCGGGCGGCCTACGAACAGTTCGCGGAGCAGTTGCTCACGGCGAGCCCGGGGACAATGAACCTCTTGTCACACTTCAGCATCCCGGTCGGTGCCAGGCGTCGAGGCGACGCCGCGACGTGCTTCGAAACGAACGGCTCAAGCGACCTCGCTGAGCGCTTCACTGAGCAGGCGGTCACGCTCGGTTCGCTCCAGTACGCAGCCGTACTCAGCGACGCCACCACGTTGGTGCGGGGCTGTCGTCGCCTTGGTGAACTGCACGACGACCTCATAGCAACACTGGGGAACATGACCTGAGAAGCGTGCTGCCGCGAGCACTCAAGAAGTGGCCGTACGAGGAACGGCCTGCGGCACCGATCGGCGGGGCGCTCCCGACGCACGGCGGTCGCCGCAAAGTGTCAGATGACGATCGTTGACCGGAACATGATCGGCGACCGGAACGGGTTGACCCACTGGGAGTCGGGTCAGAGTGTCAACTGAGCCGAAGGCAGTCCCCACGGCCTCAACGTTCGACGCCTCGGTGCATACGAGCACGCTCTGCTCTACCTCGACTCGGTCGAGGTCGACGGGCCGGCGATCGACTATCCGCAGGAGCCCGTTCCCGCAGGACTGCTCGCCCGCGCGGGGCGGCCGTTGAGGAACTCGTCGCACACGGCCTCGAGGCCCTCACTGCGGAGCTGCTCCTAGCGATGCTCCTTGACGCGCGGGAACTGGACCTCCACGGTCGTGCCGAATCAGCACCACCGGGCTGACCTGCACAGATGCCCATCTGGGGCAATCCCGCTGGTCAGACGGTGCCGGTGAATCACCGTCACCGGGCGGTGG
>JBPCOF010000196.1:0-3641 GCA_051000515.1 Geodermatophilaceae bacterium | reverse complement strand
CCCCGCGTACGCACCGGTCCATGCTGTCACGGCCCCGCTCATGGCCGCTGTCACGTCCACCCGGCGAGGCGCGGAGGCTCAAGGCTTGTGGCCTTTGCTCCTCCGCCCGGATCACCCGGATCGGGATTGTTCGCGGCCGCTGCGAAACCCGCCAGGTGGCCGAGGAATGGACCTCCGCTGCCTCGCCGCCGATCGAGGTGTCCACGTGCACGGTGGCCAGTTCTACCGGTGGGTGGTGAACGGCTGGGTGCACTTCGACGATCGAGACTGGCTGCGGGATCTTGCTCGGACCCGCATCACCGGCAAGGTTGCCTGCGGCGACTACACGGTCGCCCAGAACGACGCCGACGTGGGAACCACGCCCCGGTCCGTTGGACTGTGGCTTGACACATCACAGCAGGATCCCGATGAGACGGTCGCCGAGATCCTCGACCGTCGAAGCGAAGCGCGGGTCCGGTAGCGGATCGGGCACGCCTCAGAGTTCGTTGAGGAGTACACGCCGACCGGTGTCGAGCCCGACGGGTCGGATCTGGCTGCTCAGGTCGCGTACTGGGTGGGGGTCAACACCCGCCACTGGGCAGCAGCGCGGGAGCTTGAGGCGCGGGCGGGGACGGCGGCGTTGTCGTCGAGGGGTCGTCGACGTACGAGTGGGTGTTGCGGAAGACGGACAGTTCGTGCAACCCGAGACATGGCAGCAGTCTTACGATCACGGCCCACATTCGTCTTCACGTCGCGAGATCTTCGAAGACGGAAGGCCGTGACATCCGGTTCCGGCAGGGTCACGTCGCCGACCACCTGCCGGAGATCCTTGCAGCTGCTCAAGGCAAGAAAGTTCGGGTCCTCGGGGGCGGCGACCTCGCGGGTCAGTTCTTGGATGCAGATGCGCTGGACGAGATCACGCTTACCGTTGTCCCGGTCGCCGTCACCGGAGGTGCGCCGCTGCCTCACCGATGGGTGATCGGTCCACCGGGTGCACATGTACCGTCATCATTCGATGTCCTTTAACGTGCCTGGAGGCCGACGTGAGAACGACGCTCGCCCTGGATGACGATCTTGTCTTGGAAGCTCAGCGCCTGACAGGGACCAATGAGAAGAGCGCGCTGGTTCGCCAGGCCCTGTACGCATTGATCGAGCGCGAGAGCGCCCGGCGCCTGGCTCAGCTGGCAGGAAGTGAGCCGGGCGCCAAGGCGATCCCACGACGGCGGACGACGCCTGCGTGATCGTTGTCGACACGTCGGTTTGGATCGACCATCTCCACAGCGGTGACCCGGAGCTCGCCGCGCTACTCCAGGACGGCCACGTGCTCGCCCACCCCTGGGTGACCGGTGAACTTGCACTCGGCCAGCTCTCGCGTCGCAGCGAGCTCCTCAGGCTGCTCCACAATCTCCCGCAAGCGACGGCCGCGACACACGTCGAGGTGCTCACCCTGATCGACAACCATCAGCTGTTCGGCCTCGGCATCGGATACGTCGACGCGCACCTGCTGGCCGCGACAATGCTGACGTCCGGTGCCCGCCTGTGGACCCGGGACAAGCGACTTGCGGCGGTCGCTATCCAACGCGGACTCGCCAGCGACGGTGGGCAAGAGTCCTAAGCAAGCAACGCCGTCGTCCCGCTCGACGATCCCCGACCGGTGAGCGTCCCGTCGCTAGTCCGCGATCTCCTTGAGACTCAGTAGCGTTCAAGCAGATGTTCGCGGCCGGGGGGCGGCTCGTAAGGCTCTGGCCAGAACTCGACAAACGAGGCGATGCGTCCGGTCGAATCCGACGCGAAGAAGGTGAGTCCCGGTACCGTCTCACCGTCCAACGAGAATGCTACTCGAGTCGCACCTCCACCGGCGTCGGTGTGCTCCTCCTCGGCTGCGATGTGCCAGTCGCCGGGGTAGGCGGCCATGAATCGCACCAGAGCGTCACGCCCTCGCACCTTTTCGCGTGACTGCGGCCAGGTCCCGATGACGTCGTCGGCCACGGGCGCACCGAGCCGACCCCAGTCGCGCGCCTCCAGTGCATCCCAGAACTGTGCGTAGACACTCACGGCAACACACCCTAGCTAGGCGGGCTGACATCCGATCGTGGGCGCAAACGCGGCCGTCCCGGTCACCGGACGGCTGTGGGAACAATCCGGGCGCGACTAGCCCTCCGATCGTTCTGACCAGTCCATCCCGCAAGCGGATCGGTCAGCGGGCATCCTGACGCCCACAGCTGTGCGTCCCGAGCCGACTGCCTGGGCGTTGTCGGAAGCGGCGCTTACGGTCTGCGCAGAGCGATGACTCGATCACCTGTGGAGGTAGAGATGCTGCACGCGGTCTTTGTCCGTACCTTGCGGCCGGGCGTGACCTATGAGCAGTTCAGGGACGCGTGGATGCCCGAGGGGGTCGAGGGTCACTATGCGGCGCGGACCAGCGTCGGGCGCAACGTGTCCAACGATCGACAGGTCATCACCATCCTGGAGCTCGATGTGGCGGCCGAGGATTTCGCTGCCGTCGCCGGGTCGTTGACTCGGCCGGACGCGCCGGGGCGGCTCGATGAGATCGTGGCGACCACCGAGCTGGAGGGCGTGTACGAGGACGTCTTCGGGCCGGCGTCGTTCCAACCAGAATGACCGGAGCGATCTGCGCGCGACGGTCGCTGTCGTGACGTCGTTCCAAGACAGCCAGATCGCCGCACTGGCGGCATCGGGATGGGCGCAGTGCCCGTCGGTGGCTGATGCCGTGACCGGCTCCGGGCTGCCCCCGGTCACCGCCTCCTACCTGCAAGAGGCGTTCACGGCGGAGCAGTGGCACGCCGCCGAGGTAGCCGTGTCCGCGCTGCGGGATCGGTTCAGCGCCGCCCGGTTTGCAGATGAGGTCACCTACGGAACGGTGCTGGTTCCAGACCCGGACCAGTTGGACACCCGAGGTCCCATGGACCCCGCCGTGCGACGAGACCAGCTCCGCAGCGCCACGGCCGACGTCGTCGACCCACGGCTACCAGCGGGCCGGCTCGGCGTGCCGCCGGGAGCCGCGTGGACGTTGGTGGCCACCGTCACCGGACCGTACGGGCCCGCGCTCGGCAGCTACACCGAGGTCACCGGCGCAGATGCCGACCAGTTCGCCATCGACGACGTCGACGTCCGAGAGCTGATGATCCGACAAATGTGGGGCGCGCGGGTGCTGCAGAACGGTGCCAGCCTTCCCGACTGTGAGGCGAACGACCGATGGACCTTCACCCTGTTCCCCGGCGAGGGCCTGACCGACGGTCTGGCCGCCTCCGGAACCGTCCTGAAGGAAAAGGTCCGGTTCCGTCTCGGCAAACCCAACCGCGGCATCAGCTCGGCCCGCGTCGCGCCCGCCATCGCTGTGCGATAGCCCATCCCGCTACGGGACGGGTAATCGACCGGATCAGATGGTGAGCGACGTGAGCCGCTCGTCGAGCGGGGGTTACCTCCAACGTGGAGGCGGTGAAGGGGCTAGCCGCGTGCTAGCCGCCGTATTGGTGCTCGCACGGTTAGTGCGGAGTGCAGTCCCGGGGCGAGGTGGTGGACTATTTCATCAACGGTCATGGTCGCTATGGGGTCGAGTTGCAGGACGTAGCGGGTGAGGACGATGCCGGCGAGCTGCGTCACGAGCGCGGCGGCACGGTAGCGCGCGTCGGCGCCGCCGA
>JBPCOF010000132.1:0-3477 GCA_051000515.1 Geodermatophilaceae bacterium | reverse complement strand
TCGCTCGGCACCCACTCGGAACTTTGGGCCCTTGCCCCAGCAGCGCACCTGAGACAGTGCCGCTAGCCCACAAGGGCAAGTGTTATCCGTCCTCCTACGCACTCTCTGCGGACCGGCTATGACGGATTAGGGCCCTGACCTGCGCTTTCTCTCCGTCGTGTTGTTGATCCAGATCAACTCGGTCGAGCTGGGCGGGCGGCGAGTGAGACATTGCGGGCCTGCAACGCCGAGACGAGATCCCAGCTGACCTCGTCCACCGAGCGGCCACCGTCGATGGTGAGCAGCTCCTCGCGTACGGCGTAGTACTCCACGAGCGGAGTGGTCTGCTTGTTGTACACCTCGATGCGGTGCTCGATCACGGCTCGGTCGTTGTCGTCGGCTCCCCGACCGCGACCCATCAGCCGCTCCACCAGGACCCCGTCGTTGACTCGCAGATGGACCGCCACCTGAACTTCCACGCCCAGCTCGCTGGCCACGAGGTAGGCGGCTTCGGCCTGCTCGGCCGTACGTGGAAAACCGTCCAGGATGTAGGCCGGTTCTGCTGGCCGCCAGGACGGGTTTGCGCAACATGTCCATGACGATCTGATCGGGGACGAGGTCGCCGCGGTCCATGAAGTCCTTCACCCGCTGACCCAGCGCTGTCCCCTCGGCGACGTGCTTGCGCAGCAGGTCACCGCTGGACAGGTGGGTCAGCCCGAAGCAGTCCGCCATCCGAGCGGATTGGGTGCCCTTGCCCGCACCTGGACCGCCGATGAACAGCACCCGCATCCGGTACTCCCTTCGCCGGGCCGGCGTGCGACGTGGCCGCGGAATACCGGAGGGCCAATCTACCCTCAGGGGCCTCTCGCCCAGCTCACGACGGCCACCAGTCACATATCGTCCCACCTGGCCTTCAGGCCGAGTGGCCTTGGACGGGGTCCGGCTCAGTGCTCCCGGGGAGATCACAACTCGTCTTCGGCGGGCGCGCATACCGTCCACATCCCGCGTTCCCGACGGAAGTACAACGGGGCTGGCACGTTATCGGGCGGACGTCTGATCACGGCCGATGCGAGTTCCCGGGTGACCACGACATCCGACACCGCGATCTCCGGAACCGCCGGCGGTGACTCCGGCAGCACCAGATCCGGGTTGATCTCCTGCTCGAAGAGCTCTCGCTCCTCCTGGCACAGCATCGTCGGCGAAGGCCTGGATCAGGGCCCGGATATCCGCCTCGTCGCCCGCGTCCTCTGGGACGGTCTCGTCTGTCACGACGCTCAACCCTTGGAGGTGGACCCAGCCCTAGTGACCCTCGGCCCAACTCTGCGCGATCACCGGGCGCAGCAGGAAGCGCACCGCCGTATTAGGAAAGAGCAGATCGCTGGCCTCTTGCGCGGCCAGCAGGATTGCCTCGACCACGGCGTCGGCGTACTCCCGTGCCGCGTGGACTACCAGTTCGTCGTGCTGGAAGAACACCAATTGGGCCGCGCGCCCGCTGGAGTCGATGTCCATCAACCGGAGCCGTAACGCGGCCAGAACCGCCGCAGCCCACTCGGCCGCCGTTCCTTGGACGACGAAGTTGCGGGTGAAGCGCCCACGCGCCCGGGCACGGGCTCCGGTGCCAGCCCGCTGACCGTCATCGTTGGTGGAGTCGGCGAGTGCCTCCGGTGGGTCGCCCGCCGATTCGTCGAGGTCACCTCCGCCGGTCTGGGCGGAGGGCGGCGGACAGGTACGGCCGAGGTGGGTACGGACCAGGCCGCCGTTCTCCCCGGTACGGGCAGCCCGCTCGAGCAGGTCCAGCGCTCGGGGAAAACGCCGCCGCAAGGTGGCCAACGGCGCGGCCGCCTGCCCGCCGGTCTGCCCGTACATCGCGCCGAGCAGCCCGACCTTGGCCTTGGCCCGGTCTCCGCCGAACGCCTCGGCCGCCAGGGCCGCGTACAGATCCTCCTCGCCGGCCGCCCGCGCCATCGCCACGTCGCCGGACATCGCGGCCAGCACGCGGGGCTCGAGTTGGCCGGCATCGGCAACCACCAGAACGTGACCCGGGTCGGCGACGACGGCCTCGCGAAGACGCCGGGGAATCTGCAGCGCCCCGCCGCCTCGAGTAGCCCAGCGTCCGGAGACCACGCCGGCTGGAACGTAGTCCGGGCGGAACCGGCCGCCATGGACCCATTCGGCGCGCCACGTCCAGCCGTGTGCCGACAGAATCCGGGACAGCTCCCGGTAGGCCAGCAGCGGTGCGACTGCGGGATGTCCGGTCTGTCGGAGCAGCCAGGAGTACGTCGAGTCCAGAACGATGCCGGCCCGGGAGAAGGCGGCCAACACACTGGCCGGCGAATCGGGATTGATCGTGATCCCGGGGAAGGCGGCAACGATCTGGTCCGCAAGTGCGGCCAGCCGCGGCGGCCGCGCACCGTGCATGACCCGTCCGCCCAGGAGCTCCTGCAAGATCTCGTCGTGAATGTCTGCACGCCACGGCAATCCGGCGTCGCCCATCTCCACCGCGACGAGGGCACTGGCCGACTCCGCAGCGACCAGTAGACCGAAGGCCGGAGGTTGCTCGGTGGCCGCGATCCGGCGCAGCTGCTCCGCGTACACGCTGCGGGCGACCTCGATCGGATCGACTCCGGCCGTGGTGTAGCCACGGGCGAGTTCGAACAACGTCGGCTGACTCGTACGCGCGGGCGCGGGTCGGTCCTGCGGCACCGGCAGTCCGTGCAACCGGGCGTAGGCGGCACCCACCCGGCGGGGTGATCCCGCGTGTCCGGCGTAGCCCTGCAGTAGCGCCTCGGTCAGCGCCAGGTCGTGGCAGCGGCGTACCCGAAGGCCATCCCCCCGCAGGGCATCTCGCAGGACGGCTGGGTAGTCGGTCAGTGCGTCGGCGAAGACCCATCGCGGCCCTTCCGCGGTCTCGATCGCGCGCATGGCCTCGAACACGTCGGCGTGCGGCTCCGGCCTGGCAGCGGGTTTACCGCGTTCGTCGAGTCGCTGCAGCGATCCGCCATTCGCGTCGCCATCGCCGTCGAAGACAGCGAGCATGGCCATGGTCAGCGATTCTGCCGCTCGGGAGTGGCCGCGTTACAACGGCGCCTTACGCGAAGGCCCTGCCAAGGACTTTCTCCGGAGAATGTGCGGTCTGTAGCGTCGCTGAAGTGACTTTCTCCGGAGAAAGTCCGAATGGACGGCGTACGAAGATCCTCGAGGTTCTGTCTGGGTGGTGACGGATCTGACGATGCGCGAAGACCCTACGGTCCCGTAAGCTACGGAAGCGTAACCGATCAACACGTGAGGAGTTCCGTGAGCGCGCCAGCCAGTACGGCCAACCTGCTGCACGATCTCGAGCCGATCGTCGAGGAGAACCTCGAGCGGCATCTGAAGCTCGCCAAGGAGTGGCACCCGCACGACTACGTCCCGTGGGACGAGGGTCGCAACTTCGCGTTCATGGGCGGGGATGACTGGGCCCCCGAGCAGTCCCGGCTCTCGGATGTGGCCAAGGCCGCG
>JBPCOF010000153.1:0-5818 GCA_051000515.1 Geodermatophilaceae bacterium | reverse complement strand
CCGTGCGGCCCGAAGGAATCCCCTCCGATCCACACCTGCTGACTGCGCCAGACCCCCGGCGTTTCCGATGGATGGCTATGCATGAGTGCCGCGTGCATGGCCAGGATTGCGTCGGCATCCAATCGGTCGGACAGGGCGATCGCGGCCTTCATCGCCTCGACGTTTGCGACGATCTCGGTCGCGTTGCGCTTCTCGGGACTGCCCAGCTCGGCGATGGCGATCGCCTTTGCACTTGATGTGAGGTTTTCGATTCTCGACGACGAGGCCGACTCTGAACGAAGCAGGACAGCGGCGAACGGAGCGAGTTCGGAGCCGATCTCTGCGTCGAAGCGGGATATCTCGGCGGTCGCCGCATCGGCAAGTGCTGCGATGCGGCTCGGGACCTGCGGGTGGAGGTCTGCGATCGGGGGGACGAGGGCGGCGCGATATGGGCCGCTGTGACGCTCTCGAACGTCGCGAGAAACCTGATCTGGAGAGATGCTGGGAGTCCAGTCGAGGTCTTCCCATCCGATCGCAGGCCATCCGGCCGTAAGCGCATCATCGATTCCACGATGTGATGACATGGACGAAGCTTATCATCACTTAGATGATTAAATGAAAATAAGATGCCGCGCTATCTTCACGTGGGTCGCCTGGCCAAGCCTCTTGCACGCTCAGGTCCAGGTGAGGACTGCCTTGCGCCAGACGTAGAGCAACACCAAGGCGAGCATGCCGACGAAGACTCCCATCTCGACGAGCGCCGTCGTACCGAATCCGGGGTCGGCGAAGATCGTCGCCCACGGGAAGAGGAAGACCGCCTCGACCGCGAAGATCACGTAGAGGAACGCATAGACGAAGTAGCGGATCTGCGACTGCGCCCACCCCTCGCCGACCGGATCGACGCCGCTTTCGTACGTGGTGAAGCCCGCACTGGGAGCAGCGCGGTCCGGGCTCAGTAGGGAGTTCAGCGCGCCGGCGCCGGCGACCAGGACGATGCCGACCACGAGCAGGACACCGACCGTGATGTAGCCGCTCATCGAGCCCTCCGGTTCATCGGGACAGTAGCTGCGGCGCGCATCACACCTGAGCACCCGCACGCGTGACACATTGTGCCGGGCGCGCGAATACGATGGTGGACATGGGTACCCGTACAGCTCGACGTACATGGCCGTGGAGGTCGCCGCCCTTGTGACCAAGCCAGTTCTGCACATCGACCGGGTGGTCATCCGCCTGGCCGGTGATTCCGGCGACGGCATGCAACTCACCGGCGATCGATTCACCGCCGAGACCGCCTCCTTCGGAAACGACCTGTCGACGCTGCCGAACTTCCCCGCTGAGATCCGCGCCCCGGCTGGCACCCTTCCGGGTGTCTCGTCGTTCCAGCTGCACTTCGCCGACCACGACATCATGACGCCGGGCGATGCCCCGGACGTCCTGGTGGCGATGAATCCGGCGGCCCTGCGCGCCAATCTCGGTGACCTGCCTCGGGGGAAGACGATCATCGCCAACACCGACGAGTTCGCCGGCCGCAGCCTGACAAAGGTCGGCTACACCGCGAACCCGCTCGAGGACGACTCGCTGGCCGACTACCAGCTGATCTCGGTGCCGCTGACCACGCTCACCCTTGAGGCACTGAAGGATTCCGGTCTGGGCAAGAAGGATGCCGAGCGGGCCAAGAACATGTTCGCCCTTGGCCTGCTGTCCTGGATGTACAACCGCCCGACCGAGGGCACGATCGCCTTCCTGGAGAAGCGCTTCGCCGGCAAGCCCGAGATCGCCGAATCCAACGTGACCGCGTTCCGGGCCGGCTACAACTACGGCGACACGACCGAGGCATTCGCGGTCTCGTACGAGATCAAGCCCGCCGAGATGCCGGCCGGTGTGTACCGAAACATCAACGGCAACCTGGCCCTTGCGTACGGGTTGGTCGCCGCCGCCAAGCGCAGTGGGCTGCCGCTGTTCCTAGGCGCCTACCCGATCACCCCGGCCAGCGACATCCTGCACGAGCTGGCCAAGCACAAGGCCTTCGGCGTACGGACGTTCCAGGCCGAGGACGAGATCGCCGGAGTCGGTGCGGCCCTTGGTGCTTCCTTCGGCGGAGCGCTCGGGGTGACGACGACATCGGGACCGGGGGTGGCGCTGAAGGGCGAGACGATCGGGTTGGCGGTGTCGATGGAGTTGCCGCTGGTCGTCGTCGACGTGCAACGCGGCGGACCCTCGACCGGGCTGCCGACCAAGACCGAACAGGCTGACCTGCTGATGGCGATGTTCGGTCGCAACGGGGAATCTCCGGTGCCGATCGTGGCGCCGCGCTCGCCGTCGGACTGCTTCGACGCTGCGCTCGAGGCAGTGCGGATCGCGACGACGTACATGACTCCGGTGTTCCTGCTCTCCGATGGCTATCTGGCCAACGGCTCCGAGCCCTGGCTGCTGCCGAACTCCGCCGACCTGCCTGATCTTCGCCGGCCGTTCGCCACCGAGCCGAACGGCCCGGACGGGGAGTTCCTGCCCTACCAGCGCGACCAGGCGACGCTGGCCCGGCCATGGGCAGTTCCGGGCGCGAGCGGGCTGCAGCACCGCCTCGGCGGGCTGGAGAAGTCCGACGGCGCGGGTGAGATCAACTACGAGCCGGCCAACCACGACTACATGGTGCGGACCCGTCAGGCCAAGGTGGACCGGATCGCGGACAGCCTGCCGCCGACCGAGGTCGACGATCCGACCGGTTCGGCGCGGGTGCTGGTGCTGGGCTGGGGTTCGACCTACGGGCCCATCGGCGCGGCTTGCCGGCGGCTGCGCGCGGACGGGCTGGAGATCGCCCAGACTCACCTGCGCCATCTCAATCCGTTCCCGAGCGATCTGGGGCCCGTGCTGAAACGCTATGAGCGGGTCGTCGTGCCGGAGATGAACCTCGGCCAGCTCGCGCTGTTGCTCCGGGCCGAGTACCTGGTCGACATCGTCGGCTACAACCAGGTGCGCGGCCTGCCCTTTCGCGCAGCCGAACTGGCCGACGTACTGCACGGCGTGATCACCGAAGTAACGGAGGCGACAGCGCGATGACAGAGATCGGGATGCCGACGCTCAAGCCCAAGGACTTCAAGACCGACCAGGAGGTCCGCTGGTGTCCGGGCTGCGGTGACTACATCATTCTGAACACGGTGCAGTCCTTCCTGCCGGAAATGAACATCCGGCGTGAGGACATCGTGTTCGTGTCCGGGATCGGTTGCTCCTCGCGGTTCCCTTACTACGTGAATACCTATGGGCTGCACTCGATCCACGGCCGTGCACCGGCGATCGCCACTGGACTCGCCGCCTCGCGCCCAGAGCTCTCGGTGTGGGTGGTGACCGGTGACGGGGATGCGTTGTCCATCGGCGGCAACCACCTGATCCATGCCCTCCGGCGCAACGTGAACATCACGATCCTGCTCTTCAACAACCGCATCTACGGCTTGACCAAGGGTCAGTACTCCCCCACCTCCGAGTTGGGCAAGGTCACCAAGTCGACGCCGATGGGGTCGCTGGACGCGCCCTTCAACCCGCTGTCCCTGGCGATCGGCGCGGAAGCCACCTTCGTGGCTCGGGCCATGGACTCCGACCGCGCGGGCCTGCTCTCGGTGCTGCGGGCAGCGCACGAGCACAAGGGCGCGGCGTTCATCGAGATCTACCAGAACTGCAACATCTACAACGACGGCGCCTTCGAGGTCCTCAAGGATCCTGGCACCCGTGACGAGGCGATCATCCCCCTTGTAGCCGGCCAACCGATCCGGTTCGGCAAGGACGGTCATCGGGGCGTCGTACGGGACCCGAACACCGGTGTCCTCGGTGTTGCCGAGGTCGCCTGCACCGACGATGACCCCATCGTCGTCCACGATCCGACGACCGAGGACCCGTCGTATGCCTTTGGCCTGTCCCGACTCTCGGGCTCCGACCTGGGCCACACCCCGTTCGGGGTGTTCCGTTCCGTGCAGCGCCCCACCTACGACGGTCTGATGTCCGACCAGCTCGCCAAGGCGGTGGCTACGGCGGGCGAGGGCGATCTCGACCAGCTGCTGCACGGCTCGGACACCTGGATCGTCAAACCGGGCGACGCCTCCCCGAACTGAGCTAGGCGCTCGCCGCGAGCACCGAGCACCGCATTGCACCCGTTTCACCCGCATCACACCTGATGCAACGGGTGCAACCCAGGCACAACGGGTGCACTGCGGACGAAGCTAGGTGACGGTCAGCTCGCTCACCAAATCGTCGACGCCGTCCCCTTCGACGATGACCTGCCAGGCGCCGGCCTGGTCAAGCTCCACGATCGTCTCGCCGGTCTCGCCGACGGCGACCTCCACCTCGGCGGCGACAGCACCGGTCGGGTCCTTGATCTCCAGGATCCGCGGACCGTCAGCGTTGTTGGTCAGCTTGAACTCGATCCGTTCGCCGGCCTCGGCGCCGCCTTCCAAGCCGCTGATGGCGGTGCCGTCGGTGGCCAGTTCGATCTCGCGGTCGTATCCGCTCTCGCTCTGGCTTTCCTCGGACGCGGTCGCATCGCCGCCGCTCACCGTGATCTGTGTCCGGATGCCGTCGCCGGTCTGCCCCGGCTTGCAGGCCACCTCGTACCTACCGCTGGCCAGGTCGACCCCCATGTCCCGGGTGGTGCCCGGACCGATGTTCTCAACCTCGCTGATCACCCGGGTGTAGGAACCGTCCTGCTCGCCGTAGACGTAGACCTCGGTCACGCTCGAGCCGTCATTGGTGACCGTGAACGTCGTCTGCCCGGCCTCGAACTCCGTACGGTCCAGTTCGCAGGCGTCATCGCCTGCCGTGACGGCGACTGTCGTCCCCGAGGAGGTCCGGGCCCGCTCCGCATCGCCACAGGCGGCCAGCAACGGGAGGAGAACAGCGACGGTGAGCAGACCGGCTCGACGTGAGGTGGAAATGAGAGGGCTCCGATCGGGGTCAGTGGGCAGCAGCAGACCGCCGGCCAGCAGTCAGCAGTGGAAGAACCGAGCCGATCAGTGACTGGACGGTGCGGCGGAGGGCTCCTCGACCGGCGTTGGAGCGGCCGGCCGAGCCGGACCCGACGGGCGCAGGAACAGGAGGAAAACCGGGACGATGTAGGCCAGCCACCCGATCGCCTGGAGCCAGGTGGTCGCCGGAGTGAAGTTCACCGTGCCCTTCAGAATCGTTCCGTACCAGCTCGAGGGCGGGATCGCGTTGGAGACGTCGAAGGCCAGGCTGTTCAGCCCCGGCAGGATTCCGGCTTCCTGCAAGTCGTGAATGCCGTAGGACAGCACGCCGGCGGCAACCACGATGAGGAATGCCCCGGTCCATTTGAAGAACGTCGCCAGGTTGATCCGCAGCGCGCCCTTGTAGAACAGATAGCCGATGACCACGGAGGTGAGCAGGCCCAGCGCGGCACCCAACACCGGCTCCGTGCTCTGCCCCGTAGCCTGGACCGCTGACCAGATGAACAACGAGGTCTCGAGTCCCTCGCGACCGACTGCGATGAACGCCGTCACCACCAGCGCGCCGGTTCCCATGGCCAGCGCGGTGTCCATCCGCCCGCGCAGTTCCGAGGACAGCGACCGTGCGGTCCGGCGCATCCAGAAGATCATCCAGGTGACGAAGCCGACCGCAATGATCGAGAGTATTCCACCGAAGGCTTCCTGGGCCTGGAAACTGAGCTGGCCAGATGTGAAGGTGAGCAAACCGCCGAAGCCCAGACTCAATGCGACCGCCACCAGCACGCCGGCCCAGACCGGCGGCAACCGGTCCCGGCGACCCGACTTGACCAGGTAGGCCACCAGGATGCTGACCACCAATGAGGCCTCGAGACCCTCACGAAGACCGATCAAGT
>JBPCOF010000093.1:0-5272 GCA_051000515.1 Geodermatophilaceae bacterium | reverse complement strand
GCCTGCCAGTCGGAGAACATGTCCTGCAGGTAGGCCCGGCATTCGTCGACGCCTTCGACCAGCACCGACTCGTACCCGATCGCCTTCTGCTCGGCAGCGATCTGCACGACGTCGGATCGCATGGCCTCGGGCGCGATCTGAAGGTAACCGACGCCGTGGTAGGCGAAGGCCTCCGGATCGGACTCCCAGACGCCGACCGAATGGGCCATCAACTCGCGCATGGCCGGCTGGAAGTAGTTGTTGCGCACCACACCACAGGCGACCCCGGAAGCCCCGGCGCCGATGCCGGTCTTGTCGAGGACGACGACATCGCTGCCGTCACCCTGACCGCTGGCCTTGAGCCGCCGCGCCAGATGCCAGGCCGTGGACAGTCCATGGATCCCAGCTCCGACGATGACGTACTTCGCCCGGGTCCCGGTCAGTGGTTGCGATGACATCTGCGCTCACCCTGCTTCTCTGTGGTTGACTATGAATAATTGCCCATACGGCAACACTATGTCCAAGTTATGAGGAGCTTACTATTTCGCGCACCGGACTACCAGCGACCCGGCAGGTGGGCTCCGTCCAGCGGGCGATCGCGGTCCTCGACGCGCTGGCCGAGGGCGGCGCGGAGTTGGGCACGAACGAGATCGCCAGACGAACCGGGATCAACGCCAGCAGCATCTCCCGGCTGCTCTCGACACTGACCGAAGCGGGCCTCGTTCAGCACCTGGCGGGCACCGGCCGCTACCGGCTGGGCGTCCGGATCCTGCAACTGGCCAGCGCAGCGCGGGAGAATCTGGACCTCCGCGCGGTAGCCCGTCCGCTGCTCGAGGAGCTTGCCCAGGTCAGCGGCGAGACGGTGACCCTGTCCCTGCCTGGTGAGCACGATGTGCTGACCGTCGATTTCGTGCAGAGTTCCCGGTCGGTGCGCAGCGTGGCCGAAATCGGGCGCAACAGCGTCGCGCACGCCACCGCGACCGGAAAGGTGTTCCTGGCCTGCGGGGGCCACTTGCCCGAGGGCGACCTGACGGCATACACCGACCTCACGATCACCGACCGCACGGCTCTGGCGGCCACGATCGAGGAGATCGCCACGCAGGGGTACTCGCTGGCCCTGCGCGAGCGCGACAACGACCTCAGTGCCGTGGCGGTCCCCGTGCTCGACGGAGGTCAGCAGTTGATCGCCATCGTCGGGATCCAGGGACCGGCGACACGTTTCGACGTCGCGACGATGACCGCGCTGGTGCCAGCCATGCGCGACCGGGCCGCGCTGATTGCGGCGGCGTTCTGAGCTGCAACCTCTGGACGCCTCACCGGGACGCCACTAGCATCCACTGCGAGTAAACAGAGTCTCCCCACAGGGAACACACAGCGCGAGTTGTCGGGTCAGGACTGGCGCGGCATGCAGGACAGGGAGAGAACCAGATGGCAGGTCGCGTCGCGATCATCGGAGCCGGGCCCAGTGGCCTCGGACAACTGCGGGCCTTCGAGCAGGCCCGCAAGGCCGGGGCGGAGGTGCCCGAGGTCGTCTGCTTCGAGAAGCAGAGCGACTGGGGTGGCCTGTGGAACTACACCTGGCGTACCGGCCTGGACGAGTTCGGTGATCCCGTGCACGGCAGCATGTATCGCTACCTGTGGTCCAACGGCCCCAAGGAGTGCCTGGAATTCGGTGATTACACCTTCGACGAGCACTTCGGCAAGCCAATCCCCTCCTTCCCGCCACGGGAGGTGCTGGCCGACTACATTCTCGGCCGGGCGCGGGCCAGCGGCGTACGTCCGCAGGTGCAGTTCCAGACGGCGGTGCGCTGGGTCGCCTTCGACGAGGCCAACGACCGGTTCGAGGTCACCGTCGAGTCGCTGTCCGACAAGAGCACGCGAGTCGAGCATTTCGACTACGTGATCATTGCCACCGGTCATTTCTCGGTGCCGAACATGCCCGACTACGAGGGGTTCTCCCGGTTCCCCGGACGGGTACTGCACTCCCACGACTTTCGTGACGCCAACGAGTTCGCCGGCAAGGACCTACTGGTCATGGGCAGCAGTTACTCCGCCGAGGACGTCGCCCTGCAGACGAAGAAGTACGGCGCCAAGTCGGTCACGATCAGCTATCGCAACCGGCCGATGGGCTTCGGCTGGCCGGACGGCATCGAGGAGGTGCCGGGCCTGCTCAGGATGGACGGGAAGACCGCACACTTCGCCGACAACACCAGCCGCGATGTCGATGCGATCCTGCTGTGCACGGGATACCAGCACAACTTCCCCTTCATCGAGGAGAGCCTGCGGCTGAAGACATCCAACGTGCTCTATCCGCCGGACCTCTACAAGGGCGTCTTCTGGATCGACAACCCGAAGATGATGTACCTGTCGATGCAGGACCAGTACTACACCTTCACCCTGTTCGATGCACAGGCTTGGTGTGCAAGGGATTTCGTCCTCGGTCGCTCCACCCTCCCGTCGAAGCAGGAGATGCACGCCGACGTCGACAAGTGGCGGGCTCGCCAGGACAGCCTCGAGGACGCGGAGCAGGAGATCGACTTCCAAGCCGATCACATCCGTGCGCTTCTGGAGGGCACCGACTACCCCGAATTCGACATCGAGATGACCCAGGCCGAGTTCCGGGCGTGGGAGCATCACAAGGTGGAGTCGATCACCGGGTATCGCGATCGGTCCTTTGTCTCACCGTGCACCGGTTCCAAGGCGCCGGTGCATCACACCCCATGGTGGGAAGCCCACGACGACTCGATGCAGACGTTCCTGGCCACCAAGGAGTAGAGCCGCAGCCGCGCCACCCCCGCTCGCGGAGCGGACGGTCAGGAGCGCGGCTTCTCCTTGTCCGGGTCATAGAACGGGAACCGCACGACCTGCGCGGGGATCCGTTTCTGCTGGCCGTCCAACTTGCCGACCTCGACCTCGGTGCCGATCTCGGCGTACTGCACAGAGATCCGGCACAGCGCGATGTTCTTGCGCAGGATCGGGGATCGGGTGGCACTTGTGATGACGCCGACCTGCGATCGGCCCACGTGCACGCAGTCGCCGTGCACCGCTGTCTCGTTGCCGGCAAGTTCCAGACCCACCAACTGGCGCTGCGGTGCCGCCTTGCGGGTCACCAACGCCTCGCGCCCGACGAAGTCGTCCTCCTTGGTCTTGAGCGGCACGGTGAATCCGATTCCTGCTTCGTACGGGTCGGTCTGATCGGAGAAGTCGTAGCCGGCGAAGACCAGGCCCGCCTCGATCCGCAGGATGTCGAGCGCATCCAGGCCCAACGGCAGCAAGCCGTGCGGCTGCCCTGCCTCCCACACCGCGTCCCACAGTGCCGGGGCGTGGTCGGGATGGACCCACAGTTCGTAGCCCAGCTCACCGGAGTATCCGGTCCGGGAGACCAGGAGTGGGATGCCGTTGTGCTCGCCCAACCGCCCGATCGCGAAGCGGAACCAGTTCAGGTCGGAAAAGCTGGGCTGGGTCTGTGGAGTCCAGATGAGCTCGCTCAGCAGCTCCCGGCTGGCCGGGCCCTGGACGGCGATGTTGTGCAGCTGATCGGTGGAGGACTTGACCCACACCCGATCGAGTCCAAGTCGCTCGGCCTGCTGGCGCAGCCAAACGCCGCTGTAGTCATCGCCGCCGACGAACCGGAAGTTCGTGTCACCCAAGCGGAACACCGTGCAGTCGTCGATCATGCCGCCGGTCTCGTTGCACACGGCGGAGTAGACGACCTGCCCGTGCGAGAGCTTGCGGATGTTGCGGGTGACGCAAGCCTGTAACAGCGCCTCGGCATCCGGCCCGAGTACCTCGAACTTCCGAAGCGGCGAGAGATCCATGACCGCAGCCCGCTCCCGGCAGGCCCAGTACTCCTCCTGCGGTCCGTGGTTGTCGTAGCTCGAGGGGAGCCAGTAGCCGCGGTACTCGGTGAACTGCCGGGTCAGGGCAGAGGTACGGGAATGGAAGCCGGTCTCCTTGCTCAGCGTGGCTTCGGACTCCGGAGTCACCCGGTGGGCGATGGCCATGGAGAACTTCCGTTCCGCGTCGTAGACCCGTACGTGCACATCGGTGGGCACCCAGGCGTTGGACGCGTCGATGTCGTCCGGGCAGGCCGAGGAGGCACAGACCAGGTCGGTCGTCGCGCGCATCAGGACGTAGTCACCGGGTCGGGACCACGGCTCGTCGAAGACCAGCATGTTGTGTTCGTCGAATGCGGTGTTGTAGAAGAGGTTCAAGGCCGGCCAACCCGTGCGCGGCGCGATGGCGTAGGCGGCCAACTGGGCGTTGAAGTTGTCGCTGCAATTGACGTGACCCGGATAGCCCATGTCCTCGTAGTACTTCGCGTTGCAGGCCAGTCCGAAAGCATCGTGACGGCCCACCGTGTCCCGCACGACCTCCACCAACGGGTTGGCGTCCTGATCGTAGAACTTCCCGAACAGGCCGGGCTGGGGATAGGGCTGCCCCATGAAGTAGCGCGTCGTCGTGGAGTCCAGGCCACGCTCCACCCCGTCGGCCAGCTGGGCGGCGTCGAAGGCCAGGAAGTCCGAGCACTGCCGGCCCTCGACGTCGATGACCTGGATGAACTGTCCGGCCTTCACCTCGTAGCGCATCGCCGTTGCTTTGTCGATGTGCAGGTCGAGCACGGGATCGGCCAGCGGCGGTGGGATCCGGGGCTCGGCCGCAGGGCGAAGCACCGCACGCTGCACCTCCAGCGACAGGTCGGTGGGCGGGTTGGCCTCGACATCCTCGACGCTCATGGCCGTGGCCGGAGCGGCGACCAGAACGGTGGCTGCAGAGCTGGCCGTGAAGCTTTCCCGACTTCCGGCCGGGGACCAATTCCCGAACAAGCGCAGCGCCCGCATGTCGCGCGCATCCACCCTGCGGTCGGTCAGCGCCGCTAAAACGGGGTCAGTGCCCGTCCCACGCTCGCGTCCAGTGGGCACGTTCGTCGCGAGGGCTCTCACCAACGTGGCCGGAGCATCGGCAATGATGCCCAGTGCCCCGCCGTCGCCGCTGCCACCATCGCCGTTTTCGCTGATCACCGACACCTCGGCGGGCTGTCGGCCCTGCGAGTCGATAACGGTCAGCCGGTCCCCCGGCTCCATCCGCAAAGCGGTGACCCCGCCCGGGCGGACCCGGTAGCTCTCCAGACCCGGGTCGCGGGCCACTAACCCCGGAAGTAGCAGCCTCACAGCTTCTTGACGAACAGCCGTGCCATCAGCAGGGCCAGGATCGGGAGCACGATGAACAAGATCGTGGCCAGGACCGGTCCCGCATCGTAGGCGAAGAACATGTCATTCATCGGGTGACCTCC
>JBPCOF010000043.1:0-7938 GCA_051000515.1 Geodermatophilaceae bacterium | reverse complement strand
CCACCGATTTCAGGGCCATCGACCTCTCGCCACATCGCGGGGTCGAACAGTTCCGAGACGAACCGCTGCGTCACCAGTGCATCCCCTCCGCGCCGTCGGCGAACTCGGTTGCCGCCAGGACGAGACTACGAGCGTGCCCGATGACCGGTTGATGTTGAAGGGCAGCCTCATTGTTCTGCGCGACTGGACCGTCGCGGACGTGCCGGCGTACCGCGAGTGGCTCCGGCCGGGGCACGAGTGGCAGGCCTGGGACGGCCCGTACTTCCCGCTGGCGACCGACGAGCAACTCGATGACAGGTGCCGGGCCTTGCGCGACCGAATCGTGCAGAGCGTCTGGCCGACACCGCGCACGACGCTGGTCATCGCAGATCCGGAGACTGACGCCCTGCTGGGCCGGGTGGCCTGGTATTTCGAGTCCGAAGTCTCCGACTGGCGCCGGATCGGCGTGGGGCTCTTCGACCCGGCCTCCTGGTCGGGCGGACGGGGCACCGAGGCCGTACGGCTGTGGACTGATTACCTGTTCGCCACCACTGACATCGTCCGGCTGGACTTCGCCACCTGGTCGGGCAATGCCGGGATGTGTCGCGTCGGCAAGAAGCTCGGCTGGACCGAGGAAGCCCGCTTCCGTGACGCCCGCGTCGTCCGAGGGAAGCGTCACGACAGCGTCGTCTACGGCGTGCTGCGCCGCGAATGGCAACCGGGCGTCTGATCTGGCACAGCATTGCCCTGGGTAGCGTGGTCGGAATGCGGGTGCTGGAGATCTGGCGCTACCCGGTGAAGTCGTTGCGCGGCGAGCGGCTTGACCGGGCGGAGATCGGAAGCGAAGGCGTCGAGGGCGACCGCCGGTATGCGATCTTCGATCTCGCGACCGGGTTCGGGTTGACCGCGCGACGGGCTCCGGAGCTGCTGTTCGCCGCCGCCCGGATGCGCCCGGACGGCAGTGCCGAGATCACCCTCCCGGACGGTTCGGTCGCCGCCGACGATGCTGCTCTGTCCGGATGGCTGGGCCGCGAGGTAGTGCTCCGGTCCACCGAAGAGGTCGCTCAGCGGCGGTTCGAGAACCCCGCGGATTTCGAGAACGAGACCGGTTGGGAGCCCTTCGAGGGTTCCACCGGGGCTTTTCAGGACTCCGGTAACGCGGCGGTCTCACTCGTGTCCCGGCCATCCCTTCGGAACTGGGAACAACAGCGATTCCGGGCCAATCTGCTCCTCGACGCGGCCGGCGAGAACGAGTTCGTCGGCAGCCGGATCAGGGTGGGCGAGGCAATCCTGGAGGTACGCAAGCCGCTCACCCGTTGCGTCATGACAACCCGGCCGCAGCCTGACGGGATCGAGAAGAACCTCGACGTCCTGCGCACGATCCACCGTGAACTCGGCGGCTGCCTCGCCATCGGCGCTGTCGTTGTCGAACCCGGCCGGACAGCGCCCGGCGACACTGTTGCCCGGGTGGACTGATGGAGGTCGAGCGGTCACCCCGAATTCGATCCGGGCAGCGACGCCACCGCCCTCCCGGCTGACCAGGGAAGCAGAGCCGTTGTGCACCTCGGCGGCCCGCTTCACGATCGCGAGCCCGAGCCCGGAGCCGGGGCAGCGTACGGGCGGCCTCCGCTCGGTAGAAGCGGTCGAACACCCTGCCCTGGTCCGCTGCGTCCACGCCAGGACCCCGGTCGAGAACCTCCACCGCAGCCCCGTCGACGACGACCTCGACGGCATTCGGAGCCGGGCTGAACTTTAACGCGTTGTCCACAAGGTTCGCCACTGCCCGATCGACCATCGAACGTCGACCCTGGATGGTGCTGCTGCCCCTGGCTTGCCTGGTGACTGTGCGTCCGCTGCGGCGCTGGAAGCGGGCGGCGACGTCGGAGGCGATATCCGCGAGGTCGAGCTCCTCGACGGGCTCCCCGCCGCGGGCGTCGGTCGCCAGTTCGACCAGTTCGCTGATCAGCTCGGTCAACTCACTCAACTCGACTCGGACTTCACCGATGAGTTCCTGGCGTTCGACGTCGGTCAGCTCATCGGAGCGTTCGAGCACGTCGATGTTCGTACGTACCGCGGTCAGCGGGGTGCGCAGCTCGTGGCTGGCATCGACGACCAGCTTTTGTTGCAGCTCCCTGGATGTGTCCAAGGCGGGTCCCGGAACAGCTATGACGCTGTTCGCCGCATCCGGGTCCGTCGAGCCGCTAGGCACCCTCGCGCGGCAGTAGTGACTTGCGGAGGTAGACCAGGGTCAGGCCATCGCGCACATCCTCGCGGCGCTCCTCGACGTAGCCGAGCCGCTCGTACAGCCGCAGGTTGGCAACGCTGAGGTGACCGGTGAACAACTCCGCACTCGTCACGTCCGGCCCGGTAGCGGACTCGGCCGCGGTGAGCAGGGCCGTACCCAACCCCATGCCCTGCATGTCAGGCGCAACCGTGAGCCGACCGATGTGCACGGTGTCGCCGTCGACCCGGGAGCGGACTGCCGCGATCAACCGACCTGCCCGCGTCACCTTGTGCCCCATGCCATCAGCGAGTTCCGCCATGAGTTCGGGCAGGGTCTGCACCAGGGCCGGCAACGTTGGGTCCGCATAGATCAGCGCCTCGGATGCGTAAGCGGCGCGTTGCAGCGTCAGCAGCTCACCGGCGTCGTGCAAGGTCAGCGGTTCGATCTCCGCCTGGCCAGCAGTCCCGGCCGCGGACCCGCCGTCGAGCGAGCCCTGCTGACCCAGCTCCAGTTCGACGAATGCAGCGATCATCGTGCGGTAGGTTCGCTCGACCACGTTGGTGTCCGCGCCCATCTCGGCGGCAATGGCCCGTACGCCATCCACGACCTCCTGCACTCGATCCGGGTCGCGTACGTCCGGCGCCATCGCCTTGAGCTTGCCGGCCGCCCGTACCCAGATCTCTCGCTCGGCGATGCTCTGGACGAGTTGCCGGTCCACCCGGTCGATCTCGGCCCGTACCTCGAGCAGTGCGTTCTGGCTCGCGTGGCTTCTGGCCGCGTCGGCATCGGTCACGAGTAGCAGTATGGACAAGTGACCAGCGATCCGGAGTTGAGCCCGGAGGAACAGGCCATCGTCGAGACCGTGCGCGAGTTCGTCGACCGCGACGTGCGTCCGGTTGCCCGCGAACTCGAGCACGCCAACTCCTATCCCGAGGACCTCATCGAGGCGATGAAGGGACTCGGGGTCTTCGGCCTGGCTATTCCCGAGCCCTGGGGTGCGGGCGCGGTCTCGACGCAGTGCTACGCCCTGGTGACCGAGGAACTCGCCCGCGGATGGATGAGCCTGGCCGGAGCCATGGGCGGGCACACCGTCGTGGCCAAGCTGATCCAGTCGTACGGGACTGACGCGCAGAAGGAGCAGTACCTCCCCTCGATGGCCACCGGTGAGCTCCGGGCGACCATGGCCTTGACCGAGTCCGGTGGCGGATCCGACCTGCAGGCGATCCGGACGACGGCACGTCGGGACGGCGAGGACTACCTCGTCGACGGTTCCAAGACCTGGATCACCAACGCGCGGCACTCCAGCGTGGTCGCCCTGCTGTGCAAGACCGATCCGTCAGCCGACCCTGCGCATACCGGGATCAGCATCCTGCTGGTCGAACCCGGACCCGGGTTCACGGTCTCGCGCGACCTGCCCAAGCTCGGCTACAAGGGGGTGGAGAGCTGCGAGCTCAGCTTCGACGGCTACCGCGCACCGGGTAGGGCATTGCTGGGCGCGACCGAGGGTAAGGGTTTCGCGCAGATGATGCGGGGGTTGGAGATCGGCCGGATCCAGGTCGCCGCGCGGGCAGTCGGGGTCGGCCGGGCGGCGCTGGAGGACTCGATCCGGTACGCCCAGGAGCGGGAGAGCTTCGGCAAGCCGATCTGGAAGCACCAGTCCATCGGCAACTACCTGGCGAACATGGCCACCTTGCTGACCGCTGCCCGACAACTCGTGCTGTTCGCCGCCCGGCGCTTCGATTCGGGAGAGCGGGCGGACATGGAGGCGGGTATGGCCAAGCTGTTCGCCTCCGAGGCGGCCATGGAGATTGCGCTCGACGCGGTCCGGATCCACGGCGGGTACGGGTACTCCACCGAGTTCGACGTCGAACGCTACTTCCGGGACGCGCCGTTGATGATCGTCGGCGAGGGCACGAACGAGATCCAGCGCAATGTCATCGTCAGCCAGCTGATCGGCCGCAACCCGCTGCGCTGAATGAGACGGGCCTTCTCCCAGTCGGGCTGGCTATCGTCGGAGGCCAGAAGACGTCAGAGAAGCAGCGGCCCGCGCCGCCAGTGAGGCAGGTCCGTGTGGAGTCAGGCATCAAGACCGAAGATCGCGATCCGGGTATCCGGCCGCAGGACGACCTCTTCGGGTACGTGAACGGTGGCTGGCTCAAGACCGCCGAGATCCCCGAGGACCGCCCGCTGAACGGCAGCATCATCGAGGTCGTGGACGCCGCGGAGAAGCACCTGCATGCGATCGTCGACGAGGCGGCGGCAAGCGACGCACCTGCCGGCAGCGCTGCGCGCAAGGTAGGCGACCTGTACGCGAGCTTCCTCGACTCCGCCCGGGCCGACGAACTGGGCAACAGCCCGATCCGTGCGGAACTGGCCGAGGTAGCGGCTGTCCGCGATGCGTCTGGCCTGCTGGGCCTGGCCGGTCGACTGCATCGCAGCGGGGTAGGCGACGCGATCGGCCTCTACGTGGACAACGACTCGCGTGACTCCACGCGGTATCTGGTCCACCTCACCCAGTCAGGGCTCGGGCTACCCGACGAGTCGTACTACCGCGAGGACGCCTTCGCAGAGACTCGGGTCGCCTACGTCGAGCACCTAGCCAGAATGCTCGCGCTGTCCGGCTACTCCGAGATCCGCGGCGAGGCCGCTGAGGTCGCGGACATTGCTGGGCGGATCCTGGCGCTGGAGACCAAACTGGCAGCCGGCCACTGGGACGTCATACGAAGTCGCGATGCCGTGGCCACGTACACCCTGCTCGATAGAGACAAGCTCGAAGCGCTTGCCCCACAGGTTGATTGGGCTGCATGGCTGTCCGGTCTCGGTGCGACCGAGGCTACGTTCGCCGAGGTGATCGTCCGCCAGCCCAGCTACCTCACCGCGTGGTCGGACGCGCTTGCCGACGTACCGCTGCCGGACTGGAAGGACTGGCTGGCCTGGCAGGTGATCAACAGCCGGTCCTCGTACCTGTCGGGCGACCTGGATCGTGAGCACTTCGACTTTTACGGCCGGACACTGACCGGAACTCCGCAGCAGCGCGACCGATGGAAGCGCGGCATCTCGCTGGTGGAGCAGGCACTCGGCGAGGCGGCTGGGCAGCTCTACGTCGAGCGCCACTTTCCGCCGCACGCCAAGGCTCGGATGGTCCAGCTCGTCGAGAATCTGGTCGAGGCCTATCGTCGCAACATCGAGTCGCTGGACTGGATGAGTGCGGAGACCAAGCGCAAGGCGGCGGACAAGCTGGGGATGTTCACGCCCAAGGTCGGCTATCCCGGCAAGTGGCGGGACTACTCGGCGCTGAGCATCGCCCGGGATGACCTGGTCGGAAACGTCCGTGCGGCATCCGCTTTCGAGATGGACCGGGATCTGGGCAAGATCGGGCAGCCGGTCGACCGCGACGAATGGTTCATGACACCGCAGACGGTGAATGCCTACTACAACCCGGGTATGAACGAGATCGTCTTCCCGGCCGCGATCCTGCAACCTCCGTTCTTCGACATCGACGCCGACGACGCGCTGAACTACGGGGCGATCGGCTCTGTGATCGGGCACGAGATCGGGCACGGGTTCGACGACCAGGGCTCGAAGTACGACGGCGCCGGCAACCTCGCGGATTGGTGGACCGACGAGGACCGGGCGAACTTCGACGCCCGGGCGCAGGCGCTGATCGAGCAGTACAACGCGTTCTTCCCCCGCGACCTCGCGGACAACTACGTCGTCAACGGAGCCTTCACGGTCGGCGAGAACATCGGTGACCTCGGCGGCCTGACCATCGCTTATGTCGCGTACCTGATCTCACTCGATGGCAAGCAGCCTCCGGTCGTGGTTGGACTGACCGGGCCGCAGCGCTTCTTCGAAGGTTGGGGGCAGTGCTGGAAGACGAAGGTCCGTGACGCCGAAGCCATCCGACGGCTCTCGGTGGACCCGCATTCGCCGCCAGAGTTCCGGGCCAACGTCGTACGCAACCTCGAGGAGTTCTACGCCGCCTACGACGTTGCCGAGGGCGACGGGATGTGGCTGGACCCGAAGGACCGCGTCCGCATCTGGTAGCTCCTCACTCCCGCGCCGGCTGCAAAATCTGCAAGATGCGGCCGAGCAGATCACCGGGTACAGCGTCAGGATCGATGAGCCGCTCGATGGCCAGCCCATTGGACAGGGCTAGGACGGTGGTGGCCAGTTGGTCCACGTCGAGGCTGCTCGCTCCCTTCTCGGCTGGGTCGGCGATCTCGCGAAACGCATTGGCGATGATCCCCCGGACGTGCTGACGGTGGGCGGCGAACTGCTCGCGGACGGCCGGAGCGCGCGCTGCCCGCTGGACGTAGTCCAGGAACAGCAGTTGCCACTCGCGGTCCTCGGCCAGGGCAACCGTCAGCCGATCACCGACAACCTGCCCGACCGGACCCGATTCACGTTCCCGCGCTAGGGCCTCGCGGGCGTGGTCGATGCGTACCTGAACCTGCTGGTCCATCAGCGCGAGGAACAGCTCGTCCTTGCTGGCGAAGTTGGAATACACCGCTCCCTTGCTGAAGCCGGCGCTGGCCGCGACCTGCTCGAGAGAGGTCCGGTCGTATCCATGTCGGCTGAACACGTCGAGGGCCGCGACCAGTAACCGGTGCCGGACATCCTCGCGGCGCGGACGGCGGATCCGGGTCGGCTCGCTTGACGCGGTCATCCGAGCAGCGTACTACTGGTAGTGGATACCATAGATATTCAATACTCAGAGAATCCAATGGAGGAACGAATGACCCGCTTGCCCTATGCCGATCCCACCCAGCTCGCCCCCGACATAGCCGGGGCGCTGAGCGCTCTCCCCGACCTGCACCTGTTCGGTGTCGTCGGCCACGCCGAGACCGCGTTCATGCCGTGGCTGGGGCTCGGGGGCGCGCTGCTGTCGTCGCTGTCCCTGGACCCCGCGCTGCGCGAGCTGGTGATCCTGCAGGTCGCCGCGTCGACCGGCAGTGACTACGAGCGAGTACAGCACGATGCGATTGCCACCAGCGTCGGAGTCTCGGTCGAGGCCGTCGAGGCGGTGGTCACGGGCACGCTCGATGCCCCTGAGCTCGCCGAGTCATCGCCCGTTCTCCGCGTGGTCGACGAACTGGTTCGTACGCACACCACCAGCGAAGCCGGCATGAGCACTCTGCGGAGCCGGCTCGGTGATCGCGCAAGCGTCGAGGTATTGCTCGTCGTCGGTTACTACCTCGGCGTCGCAGTGCTGGCCGACGCAGTCGATCTCGATCCGGACCCACCGGCGCAGATGGCGGTCATCGTCGCCGCCGGTGGCAACACAGAGGAGAAGTCATGAGCCAGGACCCAGACACCACGAACCCAGCATCGAACCCAGCATCGAACCCGGCCGCGCACCTCCCGCCGGCCGCGGTTGGCGAAACCACCGGGCACGGCCTGCTTGCCGGGCGCCGGCTGCTCGTCATCGGCGGGGGCCAGCAGGCGTACGGCCAGGCGGACCCGCCGATCGGGATCGGTCGCGCCATCTGCTGGCTCGCCGCCCGCGAGGGGCTTCTGTCGCGGTCGCCGACCTCGACCTGGCCGCCGCGACCGAAACGGTCGACCGGATCGCCGCAGAGGGCGGCACGGCGATTGCTCTGGCCGGTGACGCCGCCGACGACAAGCAGGCACCGTGCCTGGTGGCGCAGGCCGCTGAGGCTCTCGGTGGTCTCGACGCGCTCACCGTCAATACCGGGATCGCGTACGGACTGGGCCTTGCCGGCACGAGTGGC
>JBPCOF010000018.1:0-11108 GCA_051000515.1 Geodermatophilaceae bacterium | reverse complement strand
TTGATCGGCATCGGGTAGACCCGATCCTGGTAGATCGTGAAGACCCGATGGGTGTAGTCGGTGAAGTCGGTGAACTGGTTGACGTAGTCCCAGACCCGCTTGTTGGACGTGTGGAACAGGTGCGCGCCGTACCGGTGCACCTCGATGCCGGTCTCGGGTTCAACCTCGGAGTACGCATTTCCGCCGATGTGCTCGCGGCGATCGATCACCACGACCCGCTTGCCCAGCTGGGTGGCCACCCGCTCGGCGATGGTCAAGCCGAAAAAGCCGGACCCCACGACGAGCAGATCGGCGTCGGCGAGTCGGTCGGCGAGGTCTCGTTCAGTCACGGGAGGCAACGGTACCGACCGCCCACCTGCACCTACTCGCGAGCATGCATGATGTCGCTGTGTCGGTGATCGCCGGGTTGAGCTTCCTCGGGCTGGTCATAGTCGTCCTGGGCGTGATGAACTACTACATCTGGCGCAGAGCGGTCCGTGCGACCACGCTGGCTGGTTCTCGATGGCGGCGGATCGGCACGTGGCTGCTCGTGGTTGCAGTGCTGTCCACGGTCCTTGCCCAGGCGTCGGGTTTCGTGTTCTCGCCAGACGTGGCCCGGCCGCTGGCCTGGGTCGGGTTCAGCTGGCTCGGGTTCGCGTTCTACCTGCTGCTGTTCCTTCTGCTCGGTGAATTGGTCCGCCTCGCTGTTTGGATCCTCGACCGCCGCGCGACGACGCCGAGCGCAGTGCCGGCTGCCGAAGGCGCCCTTGTCGTGCGTACCGAGGAACGGCCGTCCGGTACGACCGGGCCAGGACACCCGGGGGCGTACGACCGTACGGACCTTCCCGACCGTATGAGCGATCCCGACCCTACGAACGATCCCGACCGTAGGGACCCTCCCGACCTTACGAACGGGTCGGGCGGACCGGGCGAACGTCCACCCGGCGACTCGCGTGAGGTGACCAGGCGGCTGTTCCTGTCCCGCTCGATCGCTGCCGGAGCCGCGGTCGCGGCGGCCGGCGTGGGCGGCTACGGCATGACCCGGGCGCTCATGGACCCGGTCGTGCGCCGAGTCGGCGTCCAAATCGCAGGCCTGGATCCTGCTCTGGCCGGCTTCCGGATCACGATGTTCGCCGACGCTCATCTGGGCAGCATCCGGCGCAGGCCCGTGATGGAGCGCATCGTCGACCTCGTGAACGGCACGGAGCCCGACCTGGTAGCCGTCGTCGGAGATCTGATCGACGGATCGGTGGCCGAGTTGGCTGACGACGTTGAGCCCATGTCCCGTCTGCAATCACCTCAGGGCACGTTCTTCGTCACGGGCAACCATGAGTACTACAGCGGCGCTCAGGACTGGATCAACTACCTGCCAGATGTCGGAGTCAGGGTGCTGCGCAACGAGCGGCTGGCCATCGAGCGGAGCGGGGCGAGCTTCGATCTCGCCGGGGTGAACGACATCACCGGCGAGGACTACGACGACAGCCCCGACTACGAGAAGGCTCTCGGTGGCCGCAACGTCGACCGTCCGGTCGTGCTGCTCTGCCACCAGCCGGTCAGCATCGACCGGGCGGTCGAGTTCGGCGTGGACCTGCAACTGTCCGGGCACACCCACGGCGGACAGATGTGGCCCTTCCACTACGTCGTGGGCCTGCAGCAGGGCTCGGCGAGCGGACTGTCCCGCGTCGGGGACACTCAGCTGTACGTGGACAGCGGCGTCGGGCTCTGGGGACCGCCGATGCGAGTGGGCGCGGACCCGGAGATCACCGTGATCGAGCTCCAGCCAGCTGGCATCAACTAGCCCCTCGCACCGTCCCCGACTCGCGGTTATGCGCATAACCGTGGGATTTGCGCCGTTGCGACGACGGTTATGCGCATAACCATCAGCGCCCACGGAGGCCCGGCGCCCCATTCCTCACATGTTCGGAAAGACGACGTACCGTGTCTGCCATGGGCGCTCCTCCGGTGACAGCACAGAGGCAGATGCCGAGGAAGACGTCGCAGGCCGTCGTCCTGCGCATCGCGATCGTCGCCACGATCCTGCTGGCCTTCGTGCTCGTAGCCGCTACGTCCCGCTCGGGCCTGTGGGGGCGGTTCAGCACCTTCACCTACGAGGTCAACCTGTTCGCGGCGGCGTACTTCAGCTGGGCTCTGGTCTGGCCGGCGGCTTCGCTGAGGCATCCCGGTCTTCGTGGGGCGATCGTCTTGTACGTCGTGGTCGCCGGTGTGATCTGGAACCTGTATCTCACCGAGATGAGCATGGGCTACACGCCGCAGAACATCATGTTGCACCTCGTGACCCCGGTGCTGGTCGGATTGGATTGGCTGCTGATCGGCCGCAGCCAAGAGCGATTGACCTGGTGGCACCCGCTGGCCTGGCTCGGTTACCCGCTGCTGTACCTGATCGGGATCCTGGTCTACCTCAACTCAGAGCGTGGCCGGTTCCTGTACTACTTCCTCGACGTGGACCAGATCGGCCTGGTCGGGCTTGCTCGCAACGTTGTGCTGTTGGCGATCGGTTTCGCAGCGCTGGGGTACGTCGTGCTCGGACTCGGCAGGCTCGCGGTCACCGCCCGTACCAGGTCGCCGGACCGGCTGACCACGGCTACGGTCGGGCCATGACGTCGCCGACGCAGCAGGACTTCATCGCCGGCCTCCCGAAGTGCGAGCTGCATCTACACATCGAAGGCACCCTCGAACCGGAGCTCAAATTCGCGCTTGCCGAGCGCAACGGGATTCGCCTCAAGCACAGCACCGTCGAGGAGGTACGCGCGTCGTACAACTTCGACTCGCTGACCACCTTCCTGGTCGGCTATTACGACAGCATGCGCGTCCTGTGTACCGCTGAGGATTTCTACGACCTGGCAATGGCCTACCTGACCAAGGCGGCCTCGCAGAACGTCCGGCACGTGGAGATGTTCTTCGATCCCCAGGCGCACACCGGCCGCGGTGTCGCGTTCACGACAGTCGTGGAGGGACTGAGACGGGCGGTCCTGACAGCGCATCGCGACCTCGACGTGCCCGCCGAGCTCATCCTGTGCTTCCTGCGCGACCTGTCCGCCGAGTTCGCCATGGCCACACTCGTACAGGCGTTGCCGTACAAGGACTGGATCCTCGGCGTCGGCCTGGACTCCGACGAACGCGGCCATCCGCCGGAGAAGTTCGCCGAGGTGTTCGCCCGGGCGCGAGCGGAGGGATTCCAGCTGACCATGCACTGCGACGTCGACCAACCGGGCAGCATCGACAACCTCCGTACCGTGCTGGACACGATCGGTGTGGACCGGATCGACCACGGGACGAACATCGTCGAGGACCCCGCGCTGGTTGCCCGGGTCCGGGAGCAGGGGATCGGGCTGACCTGCTGCCCGGTGTCAAACGTCTGGGTCACCCAGGACATGAAGGCGGAGGAGATCGTCGCTCTGCTGCGCGCCGGCGTACTGGTGTGCATCAACTCCGACGACCCCGCCTACTTCGCGGCCTACATCGGGGAGAACTTCCTGGCGTTGGCCGAGAAGGCGGAACTGTCCGTCGAGGAATTGGCGCAACTTTCCCGCAACGCCTTCGAGATCGCGTGGCTGCCCTCGGCGACCCGCGACCGCTATCTCACCGAGATCGACCAGTATGTGGCTGCGTTGTGACACCCGGACCCTCACCGCACTTTCTCCGGAGAATGTGCGGTCAGGCGGCCGTCTGAGGTGACTTTCTCCGGAGAAAGTCCCCGAAACACACTGTCGTCGCCCGACGGCTCTTACGGAATGAAGATTCCGCCGCCGGGGCGGTCTCCGCGAACGTTGATGATGTTCACATCGCCCCGGACGTCCTGCATCTGACCGGGTACCTGCCCTTGCAGTGCGGCACGGCGTGCCTTGTTCTTGTGATCGGTTCGCCAGGCCAGGAACAACCCACCGACCAGGAGCACCGCCATCACGATCCAGAAAACGGTCATGATCGATCATCACACGGGCGGGGGTCTGTTGCCGACCTCGCGCCGGTTGCCGACGCCGGACAGCGCTACCGTCGACCTGTGAGCTTCGCGCACGAGCCCGCCCCGACGGAGGATCAGCCGCTGCCGGAGAGCCCGCTGCTCGAACGCATCCGCGGAGGCGTCATCGGTGACGACCAGGTGATGCCCGGACCGTACGGACCACGACGGGTCACCTACGCCGACTACACCGCGTCCGGGCGCGCGCTGAGCTTCCTCGAGGACTTCATCCGCGACGAGGTCCTGCCGCGGTACGCGAACACCCACACGGAGTCCTCCGGCACGGGCCTGCAGACCACCCGGCTCCGTGAGGACGCACGCCAGCTCATCAGGGAATCGGTGGGCGGCGGGGCCGAGCACGTGGTGCTGTTCACCGGTTCCGGAACGACCGGCGCCATCGACCGGCTGATCGGCGTCCTCAACCTGCGCATCCCCGCGGACCTGGACGACCGGTACGCACTCAGTGATCAGATCCCGGCCGACCAACGACCGGTCGTGTTCATCGGCCCGTTCGAGCACCATTCCAACGAGGTGTCCTGGCGAGAAACGATCGCGGACGTCGTGGTCATCCCGGAGGACGCCGACGGGCACATAGACATCGACCAGCTCGAGACCCAACTCGCCGCCCACCAGGATCGGCCGCTCAAGATCGGCTCGTTCTCGGCCGCCTCCAACGTCACCGGCATCGTCACCAACACCTGCCGGATCGCGGACACCCTGCACCGATACGGCGCGCTGTCCTTCTGGGACTTCGCCGCGGCCGCACCGTACGTCGATATCGCAATGAACCCGGACTGCCCAGACCATCCCGCGGCGTACAAGGACGCGATCTTCCTGTCACCGCACAAGTTCATCGGCGGCGTGGGCACGCCGGGCGTGCTGGTCGGGCGACGGGAACTGTTCGCCAACCGGGTCCCGGTCGTACCCGGCGGCGGCACTGTCGCTTACGTCAATCCAAGCGAGCACCGCTACCTCGTCGACATCGAGCATCGTGAGGAGGGCGGGACCCCGGCGATCGTCGAGTCGGTCCGGGCCGGCCTGGTCTTCCAGCTCAAGTCTGCTGTCGGCACCGATGTCATCCGCGCGTACGAGGAGCACCACCTTCGCCGCGTCGTACGGTCGTGGACGCAAAATCCGAACATCGAGATCCTCGGCAACCTCGACGCCGAGCGGTTGTCGATCGTGTCCTTCGTCGTACGGCGCCCCCGCGGTCGCTATCTGCACCATAACTTCGTCGTCGCGCTCTTGAACGATCTGTTCGGTATCCAGTCCCGAGGTGGCTGCTCGTGTGCAGGTCCGTACGGGCATCGGCTGCTGGGTATCGACATCGAACGGTCGCGGGAGTTCGAACGCGAGATCTCATCCGGCTGTGAAGGCATCAAACCGGGCTGGGTGCGGGTCAACTTCAACTACTTCATCAGCGAACCGGTCCTCGACTATCTAGTGGATGCAGTGCATCTCGTTGCCGCGCATGGCTTCCGGCTGCTTCCTGACTACCGCTTTGACCCGGCGACCGGTTTGTGGCGGCATCGCGACGGGCCGGTCGAGCCGCCGATGCGGTTGCACCAAGTGTCGTATGACGCCGGTGGCTTGATGCGCTATCCCGACCATCAGGAGCGGGCCGCCGAGACCGTTCTGGCCGGTTACCTTGACGAGGCGCGCGATCTCTTTGCCCAACATGACAACTGCGACTCGGCTTGTGATGATCCGGCCCAGCGGGTGTCGGCTGACTTCGAGGCGCTGCGTTGGTTCGAACTACCCGAATCCTGCCTGCACTGAGCCCGCCTACTCGAGTTGATCATCGGCAAACCAGGGAATCTTCGCAGCAAAATGCTCGATTTGCCGATGGTCAACTTCGATTCTGGGTAACCGGTTCAACCAGGTCCCAGCGGTTGCCGTACCGGTCCTCGAACACGGCAACCGTGCCGTACGGCTCGTGCCGTGGTTCCTCGATGAAGTGCACACCGCCCGCGACGTACCGGGCGTGGTCGCCGGCGAAGTCGTCGGTGTGCAAGAACAGGAAGACCCGGCCGCCGGTCTGGTCTCCGATGCGGGCGGTCTGCTGCGCGCCGTTGGCCTGGGCCAGAAGCAACCCGGAGCCGACCTGCTCCGACGGCGCGACCAGCACCCAGCGTTTGCCGCCGCCCAGCGCGGTGTCCTCGACCAGTTTGAAACCCAGCACGCCGCAGTAGTAGGCGATCGCCTCGTCATAGTCACGGACAACGACAGCAACGGCAGCAAGGCGGCGAGACATTGCGGCAGCCTACGAGCCGCCGTCCCAGCAAGGTGTCGAGCAACGCTTCGCTCGTGATCTTGACCTCGTGGTGGCGACACGCCGGGAGAGTCGAGCTGAAATCACAAAAGGTCAAGATCACCACGGAATGGGCCGGAGCTCGGTCAGCCGACCAGTACGGCGAGCAGCATGACCAGGCCGAGGCCGATGAGCGCTGTGATGCCCAGCGCCGCCCAGAACGAGAGGTCGAAAAGAGCGGCCAATCCGATGGCGACCAACACGGTCGCGGCAAGCCCTAACCCGCCGCCGTACCAGATCTTTGACCGTACGGAGTCGTGCTCCCGGCGGTTCCCACGCTCGCCGGAGCCGGCCGTGGGGCTGTCAGCGCCTGGATCGGATCCAATTCGCCGCAGCGGGTCCGGGCTCAACCGCCTGGTCGGATGACGCCAGGTCGGATGACGCCTGGTCGGACGCTGATCGTCGCCCTCGACGCCGTCATTCACCCGTCCAGTATGCCCAGGAACGGCCGTTGTCGGTCCCGATCAAGACGCCCGGACTGTCCCGCATCGAACTCCGCGACGCGGCCGGCTTCAGCTCTCGATACGCCCCGGGAGCGCACCCCGACTGGCCGTCTCGAGCCGAGCGGCACAGTATGGAGGCAGCGCGTACTTGGCGATTAGCCTTGATCGAGCGCACGGGCACGGTTTCAGGCCGAATACTCGGCCGGGTGGAGGGTCATGAGCGAGACCAGGCAGCAACAGTCGGCGACGGCTGACGACGCCATGCTGGCCCATTTCGAGAACACGATCGCCCATGACCAGCGGATCGAGCCGCGGGACTGGATGCCGGAGAAGTACCGCAAGACGATGATCCGGCAGATCGCCCAGCACGCGCACTCGGAGATCATCGGCATGCAGCCGGAGGGCAACTGGATCACCCGCGCGCCGTCCCTGCGCCGCAAGGCGATCCTACTGGCCAAGGTCCAGGACGAGGCCGGGCACGGGATGTATCTCTACTCCGCCGCCGAAACGCTCGGGGTCGACCGCGGTGAGATGACCGAGATGCTGATCAGCGGCCGGCAGAAGTACTCCTCGATCTTCAACTACCCGACCCCGTCCTACGCCGACGTCGGCGTTATCGGCTGGCTGGTCGACGGGGCCGCGATCTGCAACCAGGTCCCGCTGTGCCGCAGCTCTTTTGGGCCGTACGCACGGGCGATGGTCCGGATCTGCAAGGAGGAGTCCTTCCACCAGCGGCAGGGGTACGAACTGCTGATGACCATGATGCGGGGCACCGACGTACAGCGGGAGATGGTGCAGGAGTCGGTGAACCGCTGGTGGTGGCCGTCGCTGATGATGTTCGGGCCGCCTGATGAGGACTCGCCCAACACCGAGCAGTCAATGGCCTGGAAGATCAAGCGGCACACCAACGACGAGCTGCGCCAGCGGTACGTCGACATGTCCGTACCCCAGGCCGAGGCGCTCGGCGTGACCTTCCCGGACCCGGAACTCCGGTGGAACGCCGTGACCGGGCACTACGACTTCGGCCAGATCGACTGGGAGGACTTCAAGCGAGTGGTCAGCGGCGACGGGCCGTGCAACGTCGAGCGGGTCGCGCACCGGCGTACCGCGCACGAGGACGGCGCCTGGGTACGCGAAGCCGGGATCGCCTACGCCGACAAGCAAACCGCCCGGACGAAGACCGCTGCATGACAGAGGCTTCACCGCCGAGCGGCTCTTTCACTGCCGAGGGCGGGCATGGCGCCGTACCGACGGGTCCTGCTGTCCCCACCGGGTCGCCGACGCGGTCGCCACGGAACAGTTGGCCGCTGTGGGAGGTCTTCGTACGGGGTAAGCGCGGGCTGAACCACGTACACGTCGGATCGCTGCATGCTGCTGACGGGGAGATGGCGTTGGGCAATGCGCGCGATGTCTATACGCGGCGCAATGAGGGCGTGAGCATCTGGGTCGTGCCGGCCGGGTCAATCACCGCATCCAGCCCGGACGAGAAGGACGCGTTCTTCGCACCCAGCGGGGACAAGGTCTACCGGCACCCGACCTTCTACGAGATCCCCGACAACGTCCCGCACATGTGATGGGACGCAATGGGAGACAGTGATCACCTCGACGATTACGGCGACGCGTACGGCGCCATCGCCGAGGTCAACGACGAGCAACGGTGGGCGTTCGGCTCGAGCTTCGAGGAACCGCTCGCCGGCGTCGACACATCCGTACCGTCCGGAGTGGACGGTGGCGACCTCGCGGCGTACTGCTTGATGCTCGGTGACGACGCGCTGATCCTGTCCCACCGGTTGCAGGAGTGGGTGTCCTGGGCGCCTGAGCTCGAGGACGACGTAGCGATCGCCAACATCGCGCTGGATCTCTTGGGCCAGGCGCGATTGTTGTTGGCACGGGCGGGAAAGGCCGACGGCAGCGAGCGGGGCGAGGACGCCTACGCCTACTTCCGTCCAGCGTCGGAATTCCGCAATGTCGCGCTGGTGGAGCTCGATAACGGTGACTTCGGGCAGTCCCTCGCCCGGCTGCTGGTGTTCTCGACCTACCGGTTGGCGTTGCTCGATCGGCTCCGTACGTCGAGAGACCCAGTGCTGGCCGCGATCGCCGCCAAGGGCGTCAAGGAGGTGACCTACCACCGCGACTATGCGGCTCGGTGGATGCTGCGCCTGGGCGACGGTACGGACGAGTCGCACCGTCGCGTTGCCGACGGACTGACCGCGGTGTGGCCGTACGTCCCGGAACTGTTCGCTGCGCACCCGATCGAGCTGCGCCTCGCCGAGGCCGGTGTGGGTGTTGACCCCTCGACGCTGCGGGGTGAGTTCGATTCCGTTGTGGAAGAAGTACTTTCGGCCGCGACGCTCGCACTTCCACCGGCGCCTGGAACATCGGACTCGAGGCTGAATGCAGTTTCCGCTCCAGGAGGAGGTCGGGACGGTAGGCACGCAAGAAGCCTGGATCGGCTGCTCGATGAACTGCAGGGATTGGCACGAGCGCATCACGAGGCGATCTGGTGAACAAGGTGACCACCGTCCACAATGGTCTGCCGGATGTGCGTACGGTCGCCGAGTCAGTGACCGACCCTGAGTTGCCGATGCTCACGCTGGCCGATCTCGGTGTGCTGCGCGATGTCTGGGTCACTCACACGGGAACGGTCGTCGTATCGATCACGCCGACCTACAGCGGCTGCCCGGCGATGGACGCCATGCGCGCTGACCTGAGGCGGGCGCTGCGGGATGCGGGTTACGAGGACGTGGAGGTGCGGACGGTGCTCGAACCGGCCTGGACCACGGACTGGATCAGCCCGGCGGGCCGGGTCAAATTGGCCAGGGCCGGCATCTCGCCGCCCCATGCCGTGCCGGTTCGCACACCTGGGCCGATCCAGCTGGACCTCGGCACGACCCTACGGTTGGTTCGGTGTCCGCAATGCGGGTCCGGGCGAACCGAGGAACAGTCACGGTTCAGCTCGACCGCCTGCAAGTCACTGTGGCGGTGCCGGTCGTGTCTGGAGCCCTTCGAACACATCAAGGAGATCTGACCGGTGCCAGACCAGCAACCGGTCAGATGTTGTCTTCGCGATCCGAGTGAAGGACGCCTTGTGCCAATAGGTTCGATAGAAGGACGCCTTGTGCCAATAGGTTCGATCGAAGGACGCCTTCACTCGGATCGGGCGGGGGCGACGTGAGTTCCCAGGCAATGACTCCGTCCGACGTCGAGCCGGAGGAAGTGGCGGCGGTCAGGACCCGGCCGCGGACCGAGTTCCGGTCGCTGCGCGTTGCCGATGTCGAACGGCTGACCGAGGATGCGGTGGCGGTGACCTTCGAGGTGCCGCCCGATCTCGCCGGGGCCTATGAGTTCCTACCCGGGCAGTCGCTGACTCTGCGGCGGATCATCGACGGTCGCGAGCAGCGCCGTTCGTACTCGATCTGCGCGCCCGCCGGCCAGCCGCCCCGGGTGGCCGTACGCGAGGTGCCGCACGGGGAGTTCTCCCTCTGGCTCAGCCGTGAGGTCCGGGCTGGAGACGCGATCGAGGTCCTGCCACCCAGCGGACGGTTCACTCCTGATGTTGCCGTCGCCGGGCATCACGTCCTGATTGCTGCCGGCTCGGGCATCACCCCGATGCTCTCGATCGCCGCCTCGGTCCTGGCGAACCCGGGCAGCCAGGTGACCCTGCTGTACGGAAACCGGCGCACGGACACCGTGATGTTCGCCGAAGAGCTCGCCGACCTGAAGGATGTGCACAACACCCGGCTGGATCTCGTACACGTCCTCTCCCGCGAGCCCCGTGAGACTGAGTTGTTCAGCGGGCGGCTGGACGCGCCCAAACTCCGGGAGTTGTTGCCGGCCCTGATCGACGTCGGGTCCGTGGACCACTGGTGGCTGTGCGGGCCGTTCGGGATGGTCACCGACGCGCAGCAGGTTCTGCACGAGTTCGGCGTCGAGCCCGTACGCGTGCACCAGGAACTGTTCTACGTCGATGACCTGCCGCCGCCCCCGGTACTCCACGAGGAGGCGGGAATCCAGGGTCCGTCCTCGGAGGTACTGGTCGTGCTGGACGGTCGCTCGACACCAGTCACCATCTCCCGCGAGGTAACTATTCTCGATGGGGCGCAACAGGTACGGCCGGACCTGCCCTTCGCCTGCAAGGGCGGGGTTTGCGGCACGTGCCGGGCAAAGGTCACCTCCGGCGAGGTGAACCTGCGCCGGAACTATGCCCTCGACCAGTCCGAGCTGGACGCCGGGTTCGTACTCACCTGCCAGTCCCTGCCGGTGTCAGACGCGGTCACCATCGACTACGACGCCTGACCCGCCTCGCGGAACGTGAGCGCCCGTCGACCGCCCCCACGACAGGAACCAGACCGGTCTGGCTACGGTCTCTAGCCATGGCGGGGGACTCGGAGACTGT
>JBPCOF010000237.1:0-13356 GCA_051000515.1 Geodermatophilaceae bacterium | reverse complement strand
TCGCGTGGCTGACCAGCGCGGACTCCACCTCGGTCGTGGAGATCCGGTGCCCGGAGATGTTCATGACGTCGTCCACCCGGCCGAGCAGCCAGATCGCGCCGTCGTCGTCGTACTTCGCGCCGTCACCGGCGAAGTAGTAGCCCTGGTCGGCGAAGCGGGACCAGTACGTCTCCTGGTAGCGCTCCTCGTCGCCCCAGATCCCGCGCAGCATCGCCGGCCACGGCTCGTCGAGCACGAGGTAGCCCCCGCCGCCGTTGCCGACCGGCGTGCCCTGCTCGTCGACCACCGTGGCGCCGATGCCGGGCAACGCCCTCATCGCCGAGCCCGGCTTGGTCGCCGTCGCCCCGGGCAGCGGGGAGATCATGATCGCACCGGTCTCGGTCTGCCACCAGGTGTCGACGATCGGCGCACGGCCCCCGCCGATGTTCTCCCGGTACCACATCCAGGCCTCGGGGTTGATCGGCTCACCGACGGTGCCCAGCACCCGGAGCGAGGACAGGTCGTAGCGCTGCGGGATCTCCTTGCCCCACTTCATGAAGGTGCGGATCAGCGTCGGGGCCGTGTAGTAGATCGACACCTGATACTTCTGCACGATCTCCCAGTGCCGACCCTGGTGCGGGGTGTTCGGGGTGCCCTCGTACATCACCGAGGTCGCCCGGTTCGCCAGCGGCCCGTACACGATGTAGCTGTGCCCGGTGACCCAGCCGATGTCGGCGGTGCACCAGAAGACGTCGGTCTCGGCCTTGTGGTCGAAGACCGCGTCATGGGTGTACGAGGTCTGCGTCAGGTAACCGCCGGATGTGTGCAGGATCCCCTTGGGCTTGGCCGTGGTTCCCGACGTGTAGAGAATGAACAACGGGTGCTCGGCGTCAAAGGCTTCAGCCTCGTGCGTGTCGGGTTGCCGGTCCACGACGTCGTGCCACCACAGATCACGATCGTCGTTCCACTCGACGTCTTGGCCAGTACGGCGTACGACGAGCACTCGCTCCACCGGTGAGCCCTCCATGTCGGAAGCGGCGTCCACATTGGACTTCAGCGCGCTGGCCGACCCGCGCCGGTAACCGCCGTCAGAGGTGATCACGAACTTCGAGCCGCAGTCGTCGATCCGGTTGCGCAGGCTGTCCGGGGAGAAGCCGCCGAAGACCACGGAGTGCGGGGCGCCGATGCGCGCGCAGGCGAGCATCGCGATGGCCGCCTCCGGGATCATCGGCAGGTAGATCATCACCCGGTCGCCGGTAGCAACGCCCAACTCGGTCAACGCATTGGCGGCCTTGCACACTTCGGCGGTCAGTTCGGCGTAGGTGATGGACCGCTTGTCCCCCGGCTCACCCTCGAAGTGGATGGCCACCTTGTCGCCGCGCCCAGCCGCCACGTGCCGATCCAGGCAGTTGACCGCGACGTTGAGCTTCCCGCCGAGGAACCACTTCGCGAACGGCGGATCCCACTCCAGCGTGGCGTCCCACTTCTGCGCCCACTCGAGCCGCTCGGCCTGCTTCTCCCAGAACGCCAGCCGATCGGCCGCCGCTTCGCCATATGCGTCCTGATCGACATTGGCCTGTGCGCGAAAACCCTGGGGCGGATCGAAGTGCCGGGTCTCGTGACTCAGGTTGGACAGGGCGGGATTCTCGGACACGGATCTCCTCAGCTACTACGTGCACTGGCCCACCGAACCTACCGAGGCCACGGCCGCACTTGCCATGCCTACCCCAGCCAACGCGGCGCCCGGGCCACGGCTGGCCGTTACGCGGGTCAGCGGTCAGCGGCGTCCAGGCCGCGCCGAAAGCACGGCGAGGCGCCGTACCGTGGTGAGGTGACCTCAGCCGGCACGCCCAGTGAAGAGTTGCTGGACTCTGCCGAGCGTGAGGTCACGCCGGTGTCGCGGCCATGGCTCCTGCCGCTCGTGACGATCCTCATCGCGGCAGCGGGCGTGTTCGGCTTCCAGGCGCTGCAACCAGACCCGATCACCGAGCCGCGACAGCCTTCGCCGACCAGCCAGCCCGCCGCGGCCGAGCCATCCCTCGTCGATGCCTCGGCGCGTCGGCTGTACGGCGACATCGAGCCGACCGGCGCACAAGGCTTTTCCTCGGCGGTACGGGCCGCCACGGACGTGGTCAGGACCTTTTGCCGTACGGACATCCCGAGCTGGGCGGCAAGCCTGGTCAGCTCCGACGACAGCTACGACCAAGCCGTCTTCGTGATGTCACCGGCAAATCGCGCCTTCGGGACATTTGTCGTCCAGGTGGAACTGAGTTGGACCGTCGATCACTTCGCCTACGCAGTGGTGGCCGGACACGTCGAGCGCTGTGTGTGAGCGCCTAGGGCGGATCTGCGAGAGCTCTCGTACGCAAAGGATCGAGCGCGCCCTAGACTGCTGACGTGACTATGAGTTCGCCTGCGTCGAGTTCGCCTACCTCGGGTTCGCATACCGCGTCGGTGCATCCGGGTCCATTCGATGGCCAGGCCAGACACAGTGGCCCGCCGGAGCAGCCGATCGGCGCGCTTTTCGGCACGGCAAGCGAGCACATCTCTACCCTCGTACGGGCCGAGGTGGAACTGGCCAAGGCCGAGATCACCACCTCGGCCAAGCGCGGCGGTATCGGCGCGGGGATGTTCGGTGCCGCCGGCGTGATTGCGCTGTTCTCGGTGGTTTTCCTGTTCATCGCCCTCGCCGAAGGCCTGGTCGCCCTCGGTCTGCCGCGCTGGGTGTCCTACCTCATCGTCTGGGCCTTCTTCGTCCTGCTGGCAGGACTGCTGGCGCTGATCGGGATGCGCTTGCTGAAGAAGGTCAAGGCTCCTGAGCGGACCATCGAGACGCTCAAGGACTCCAAGGAACTGCTCTCCCGCCAGGCACCTGGCCAGCGCCGCACCGGGATCGCCCCTACCCCGTGACATGACCCCGTACGACGGTTCGGCCGCGTCCGCTGTGTCACGGTGCGGTGCGCGCACCGGTCCGTGCTCAGCGGTTCGGTAAATCTGATGCATCCCCGCCGAGGTGACCGACCCGATGCCAGTTCGGTTCTGCTCGACGGCCCCTGGACTCACAACGACTATTCGACCAATGGCATCCGGCTCCACGTTGCCGAAGCAGGCAGCGGTCCGTTGGTCCTTTTGCTGCATGGGTTTCCGCAGTTCTGGTGGACATGGCGACATCAGATAGTCGCACTGGCCGATGCCGGATACCGGGTCGTGGCACCGGATCTGCGTGGTTTCGGGGCCAGCGACAAGCCGCCGCGACCGTACGACGTGATGACGACAGCCGCCGACATCGCTCGCCTGGTGTCAGCGATGGGGGAACGTGCGGCCACCCTCGTCGGGCATGACCTCGGTGGCAGCGTGGCCTGGACGGTGGCCCGGTTCCGGCCAGATGTCGTAGCTCGGCTGGTCATCCTGTCCGCGCCGCATCCACGCCGGTGGCGAGCGGCACTGGTAAGCGACTTCAAGCAGATAGGGGCCAGTAGCCACGTCTTCGGGTTCCAGACGCCGCGGATCCCCGAACAGCGGCTGACCCGTGATGGAGCCGTCGAGATCGGCCGGCTGATGACCGAATGGGCAGGAGAACGCTGGGCGTCCACTGTGGACTTCGCCGAGGCGCGGGCCCGGTATCAACAGGCCATGCTGATTCCGCAGGCCGCGTACGGAGCGCTGGAGCACTATCGCTGGGCCGTGCGCTCTCTCCCGCGGCCCGACGGCGCGCGGTATACCCGGCGGATGTCGATCCCGGTCGGGATGCCGACGCTGCAGCTGCACGGCGGCCAGGACTCCTGCATTCTGCCCACGACTGCCCAGGGATCAAGTCGATACGTCTCCAGTACGTATGAGTGGCAGACGATTTCGCACGCCGGGCACTTCCTTCCCGAGGAGGTCCCGGACCTGGTGACCGGGGAGATCCTGCGGTGGATAAAGAGCTGACCGCTGTCAGCTCACGCGCAGGGCCCGGAATCGACCTCGCTGCTCGACGATGCGCCCTGATGGGCCGCGGCAGCGACTTGATCGGCCGACAGCGCATACCCGGTCGATGGGTCGTCGATGGCCGACGCGAACACCACGCCGAGCACAGAGCCGTCGACGTCCAACAATGGCCCGCCGGAGTTACCTGAACGGACCTCTCCGAACAGCGAATACACCTCGCGGGACACGATGCCGTCGGCCCGGAAGTTTGGACCCCGGATCTCACTCAGATCACGGATCCGCGCGGCACCGACCTGCAGATCGCCGCCCCCCGGGTATCCCATGATGATCGCGTCCGCCCCGGAGCTGCGCTCGGTCGTCGTGAGGGTCAGCGGCACCTGCGGCAGGCCGGGAACGGCAAGGACCGCGATGTCGATCTGCTCGTCGACGTAGACGACCCTCGCCTCATATTGCTCGCCCTCGGCCAACACGCTCGGATCGTCGACACCAGCCAGCACATGGGCGTTGGTCATCACCCGCTCGTCGGCGTACACGAACCCCGAGCCGTTGATTCCCCGCGCACAGGTGGGCGCCTGACCGCTGACTTTCACGACGGACCCGGTGACCCGGCCCACCACCGGGTTGGACATCAGCGCCCCGTCCGGCGCGGCTACGTCGGGAACGACCGTCTGGGTCAGCGGATCGAGGACGTCGGGTAGGCCCTGTCGGTCCAGCGATTCGCGCAAGGACTGATAGAGCGTACGGACCGGGTCCGGGACCGTGCCGTCCACGGCCTGCAGGATCTGGGACTGGCGTACCTGGCTGGACAGTGCCGGGAACGGCGAGGCGGCCAGCGGAGTAGCCACGATCCAGGACACCAGCAGCACGGTGAGCGCAGACAGGACCGTCCCGAGCACCGAGTCGACGACTCGAGCCGGGCGCCAGGTCACCACTCGCCGGAGTCGCGTGCCGAGCAACCCGACCGCGAACTGCCCGAGGCCGGCGAGCCCGAAGACGACGATCAGCGCGAGAACCACGCGCACGACCGCGTCGTCAGTGATCGCCGTTGCCAGCGGGCCCGCTATCTGGGCGCCGATCACGACGCCGAGCAGGAACCCGAAAAAGGAAAACGCAGAGGTGATCAGTCCATGCCGATAGCCGTTGACGGCGAAAATCAGCGAAAAGGCGACGATGAGCACGTCGACCATGTCAGTCCCGCCCGGTAACCGGGGAAGCTCGATACCTACCTAACGTCGAAGGGGTCTCCTGAGTCCGATCGGCGGTGCGGACGATCATGCGACTGTCATCACTCCGGTATGGCCGAGCGCCTCATGGAATGAGCAGACAAAGGCGTACTCCCCCGGCGTGCTGATGCTGAACTCGATCGTGTCCGACTCAGACGGGGCGACCACCGGAATCGATTCGGCGATGTCATCCGGACTGCGCCCCGGTGGGAAAGCCAGGCTGTGGGTGAGCTGTACGGCTGCATTGTCCAGGGTGATCCGCACCTGACCGGGCATCACCGTGAACATGGCGGGTACGAAACGGTAGTCATCCGAAGACACCAGCGTGATGGATTGAACGCCGTCCGGACCCACGGTTACCTCACCCACCGCGTTGCCATTGCCAGGGTCGGGTTCCTGCGGCTCAGGAGTCCCGCTGCAGCCGCTGACCAAGACGGCGAGCACGACCACAAGGAGGACGGCCAAGGGTCGGCGACGCCCGCTTCGTCGGGCACGGCGCCCACTCACGCAAATCCCTCCTGACCGCCGATGGCCGTCTCCAGGTCGCGCACGTCGGTCTCGTCCCACGGCTGAGCCCACCCACCGAGCTCGAGCAGCATCGCCAACAGTCCGGCGGTGAATCCCCACACCACGCTGCCACGGATTCCGAACGCTGCCCCGGTGTAGCCAGACGGATGGGCGACGCAAAAACGGTTCGTCGGCTCGGCCAACTCCGCGATCGGAATCCGCGCGACCGAGGCCACTTCGGCGGCATCCAGGACGCGCACCGGCGCCGGTTCGTGCCAATACGCCAGAACCGGCGTAACGACATAGCCGGAGGGCTCGAGAAACAGCGGTGGCAACGTAGCAACGACGCTCACCCCGCTCGGATCCAGATCCACCTCCTCCGACGCCTCACGCAGGGCCGTGCCAGCGGGGTCCGCGTCGCCGGGATCGGTCCCGCCACCGGGGAAGGCCGGCTGTCCGGCGTGATTGCGCAACGCAGCAGCCCGCTCGATCAGCAACACATCAGGGCCGTGCTCACCGTCGGCGATCAGCATGAGTACTGCCGAGGCGCGCCCGCCCTCATCCGGGGGTGCCCACTTGGCCATGTACTCCAAGGTCATTTCATCGCTCGCGTGCTCGGCGAGTTGAGTCATGTACGCCGGTAGCTGCACCGCCTTCGATTGCCCGTTCACACAGTCACACGCCGCGCTCGGCACGGACGCGCCTCCGGGCGCCTGTGCTCGCTCACACGACCACTCCGAGATGCTGCTGTACGAGGGCGACGAGTTCGGTATAGGTCTCGATGACCTTGTCCCGCTTGACGAAGGCCACTGCTCCGCCGGCATCGATGAAAACCGTGCCCGGCAGATTGCGCACGAGCGCGGCGACCATGACGTCGCCGTTGTCGTCGAAGCCGTTGGCAAAGGTCAGGTCCAACTCCTCGACCAGATCGGCGGCGAAGGACGCGCTGTCTCGCGAGTTGACCCCAATCACCTGCAGTTGGCTGGGATCTACGGCCGAGTACAGGTCCTCGAACAGCGGCAGTTCAGCTATGCACGGACGACACCAGCTCGCCCAGAGATTGAGGACCAGCGGCACGCCCGGGGCCTCACCGAGTGCCAGGTCGCCGCCACCCGCGTCCAGGCACGGCAGGCTGAGTTCTGGGAGGGACTGCTCGCCGGTGGCCGGTTGCCCGGTGGGAGCCGGACAATCGGTGAGATCCGGAACGCCTTGCAGTTCTTGCTCCACGGACCGTCCACTGTCAGCGCCATCGGCACCCGATGTACAACCAGCCATCGCCAGGACTGCGGTCACCAGGGTCAACAGCCAGGCGCGCGGCCGGACGATCCGGTCGCCCGCACGACGGCGAGAAGTCCTCATGCCGACTCGTCTCGGGCCAGCGCAACCATCTCCTCGGCCGAGCGAACCGGCAGCCCGAGAGCGGCGGCCCTGGCACGGGCGGCCGCATCGGGGCCCTTGACCAGCTTGGCCGCCACATCTGGGGCAATCGGCCCGTCACCGTAGGAGGGACACCAGGGGGCCAGCGCACAAGCTCCGCACGCGGGCTTGCGCGCATGGCAGACCCGCCGCCCGTGGAAGATGACCCGGTGGGACAGGATCGTCCACTCCTTGCGCGGGATCAGCCGACCGACCGCATGTTCGATCTTGACCGGGTCGGACTCCTGTGTCCAGGCCCAGCGCCGTACCAGACGCTGGAAGTGGGTGTCCGGTGTGATCCCCGGAATCCCGAAGGCGTTGCCCAGCACGACGTTTGCTGTCTTACGCCCAATTCCCGGCAGGGTCACGAGGTCTACCAGCTTGGCTGGCACTTCGCCGTCGTACCGCTCCACCAGTGCCTGCCCGAACCCGAGGATCGACTTTGACTTGGCGCGGAAGAAGCCGGTCGGCTTGAGCAGCACCTCCATCTCGGCTGGATCGGCCGCGGCGTAGTCAGCGGCCGTGGGGTACTTCGCGAACAGGGTCGGCGTGACCGAGTTGACCATCTTGTCGGTCGTCTGCGCGGACAGGATGGTGGCCACGGTCAGCTCGAGCGGAGTCCTGAAGTCCAACTCGCAGTGTGCGTCCGGATGGATCCGGGCAAGCTCGGCGTTCATCCGGCGGGCTCGGCGGGTCCGCGCCAGCGGTGTCTCGGCCACGATCCTGCGGCGCCGCGCCGCTGTTGCTGCCACAGCGACGAGAGTACGGCGGGTCGCTGAGAACCATGGCTGCGCAGTGAACGGCCCGTCGGAGCCCGACCTTCGGTGGCTGGGGCAAGTCTGCGTCATACTGACACCGCGATGGCCGGTCTGCTGGTGGTGTTCTTTCCCCTCTTCCTCTTGGGCTTCCTCCTGTTCATGGAGCGAGTCGAGGAGCCGTTGCGCCGCGGTCCGACCGAGACCGACGTGGCGGAGTTCCTCGACCGGGCTGAACCCCAGGACGTGCAGAACGTCTTCCGGTACGGCGTACGCCGCTCCCTGGAGCGCTGGCGCAACCGTCGTCGGCGCCGTCCGAAGCTCGCAGCTCTGGTCGGCCGGCAGCGCCAGGAGTAGCTCAGCGCCGGGGCCCGCCCGCATTGCGCCTAGACTCACGACCTGCCTCGGCGAGGTGGCATCGCAGAATTGGAGGAGCGCGTGAACGACGTGCTGGCGCGGTCCGGAGTCTTCCAGGGTGTCTCGGTCGAAGCCGCCGAACCGGTAGCCGAGGCTCTCGAGCGGCTCGACCTGCCTCGAGGTACCACGGTGTTCAGCGAGGGCGAGCCCGGTGACACGCTGTTCATCATCCTCAAGGGGAAGGTGAAGATCGTTCGTCGGGCCCCAGACGGTCGGGAGAACGTCCTGTCGGTCATGGGCCCCTCGGACCAGTTCGGCGAGCTGTCGATCTTCGACCCCGGCCCCCGGACGGCCACCGCCACAGCGCTGACCGCCGTCTCGTTGGCCACGATGTCCCAGCAGGCGTTGCTGCCCTGGATCGATGCCCACCCGGAGATCGGCGTACAACTGCTCCGGGTTCTGGCTCGGCGGCTGCGGCGGACCAATGACACCGTGGCCGACCTGATCTTCACCGATGTACCCGGCCGGGTGGCCAAGTCGTTGCTGGAGATGGCCGATCGGTTCGGTCTGCGCGACGACTCCGGGCTGCTGCGCGTCACCCACGACCTGACCCAGGAGGAGCTCGCCCAGCTGGTCGGTGCCTCCCGCGAGACGGTGAACAAGGCCCTTGCCGACTTCGCCCACCGTGGCTGGCTGCGGCTGGAGGGCAAGACGGTGCAGGTCCTCGACGAGGAGCGGCTGCGCCGCCGCGCGCGCTGACTCGCCTCGCAGCGCCCTTCGATGCGCCGAATCCAAGGCCACAAATGCTCATCGAGCTCACCTGGAACGAATTAGCTATACCGTATCGGGCGTGTGCTGGTAGGCAATTCTGGGAGGCGTCAGGGTGCCTGGTGGCCCTCGCGGTCTTCAAAACCGACGTGACCGAGTACCTCGGTCAGGCGGGTTCGATTCCCGTCCGCCTCCGCTGCCAGTCCGCGGATCGGTTCGCTGGCGTGTCCAGTAACCGCGTTCAACTTGCGCGTCCTCTGAGCACGTGGCCCTACGCGCTCCTGGGATACGCCCGAAGCGGAACAGCTTCGTGAAGCCGGCGGCCCAGCTGCCACTAAATGTGGCACCTGCTCGTCACGGACGAAGCCACCACCTACGTGATCTTTCGACTCGCCGACGAGGACGTCATCACGTTGGAGGACCTTCGCGCACAGAAGGGTGATACAGGCGAAAGGACTCGACAAGTACCTTCTGTTGAACCGAACCCTTTCACTCCATCCTCGTCCGCCGAGTCTGTAGCGAACGCTTGCTCAGGATGCGGTCCGTCGTCCTTGCGCTCGAGCAGCGGGAACGTACCCCCGAAGCTGTCGGGAGCCGGTCGTGACGATGACGCGGCCCGAGCTCACCTCCTCAGGTGGCAATGACGACAAGCCCGAGGGGCTCCAGGACTTCGTGCTCCGCCGGCTCGGCGTCTCACACATCCCGGTGCGCAAGGCTCTGGTCGCCCTCGAGGAGATCGGGCACGTACGCAGGGTCCCCCGGATCGGCTGCTTCGTGGCCGAACTCTCGGTGGAAGACCTCGAGGACATCCACCACTGGCGGCAGGTGCTGGATGACGAGGCCCACCGACTTGCCGTGCGGTTGCTCACCGACGCAGACCTGCAACGGATGCGCGAGCTCAACAGCGCTATGGCCAAAGCGGTGCGGGACAGCGGCCAGAGCCTCCTCGCACTTAACCGCGAGTCTCACTTCATCCCGTTTGAGCGATCCGGTAGCGAGCGGCTCGTACGATTCCTCACCAGGCTCTGCACAACGCCTCGCGGTACCAGAACGCGATGGCCTACGTGAAAGTGCCAAGATCCCTTGCCCAGGACCATCACCGAGAGATCATGAAGGCGCTCGCGGCACGCGACGTGGACCGGGTCAACGAGTGGATGGGGCGGCACCGGCAGGAGACCCTCGAGAAGGTACGGGAGATCCACCGGCGCAACACGCAGTCCGATTCCTAGGTCGGAAGTTTCGATGTCGACACCTGGATCGTGCGAATCGCCGGTCTGCTGACACCACCATGGGTCAGACCGCCTGGTGCTTCCCCCACATCATCGATCCATCTTCCGATCACTCGCCTCTATCGGACCGCGTCTGCCATCTGCGTCGCAAGGACCACATCTGAGCCCCGCGCTCCATCTCAACCGCAACTGGCCAGGAAACACCCGGAGGTCCGAGCTCCTGGCGCATCGTCTGCACCGTCCGCCGGGCCAGCGCGGGATCCTTGGCCGCAGTACGAGCGAGGTCGAAGGCCCGCTCGTCCACGGCGTCGTCATCGACAGCTGCCCAAGCGATGCCTAGCTCGTAGGCTCGCTGGCCGGACAGTTCCGCGCCGAAGACTCCTACTGCAGCTGCGAGCTCACGGCCTCCGAGCCGGTCGAGCAGGGTGAAGTGCCCGCCACCGGGGTGTAAGCCGATCGTCGCGAACCCGGCGATGACCCTGGCATCCTTCGCTACCACCCGAAGGTCGGTGGCCAGCAACAGATTCACGCCCGCGCCGACCGCCGCACCACGTACAGCGGCAACCGTGGGCACCGCGAGATTGCCGACCCGTACGAACGCCTCGTAAACCGAGCCGATGCCCGCGAAATGCTCGGCACCCGCTGGGTCCTCACCGGCTCTATCGAGTACAGCTCGTTCGGCGCCGGAGCAGAAGGTCGAGCTCGCCCCTCTGATGACCACCGCACCGACATCGGGATTGTCGTCGATGTCCGCGCAGATCTTGACGAGTTCTCGAGACATCTTGAGGTTCAACGCATTGCGTGTCCCAGGCGAGTCGAGCGTGATCGTTGCGACTCGGGAATCTACCTCGACGCTTATTGCACTCACGTTCTCTCCTGACTCGATCACTTCCCTGTTGTGCCGTCACCCACATCATCATCCTTGCTCATGATGTGGTGACGGTCTCATGATCCCCGTCTGGTGTGCGGCGGGTGAAGCGATGCTGCTCGAGCCACTCCAGCAAGGGGATGATCACCCGCCGGGTCGTACCGAGTGCAGTACGCGCGTCGCTGGCGGTGAACGGCTGCGGCAAGGATGCGAGGCGCTCGGCGGCATCGGAATCGGCGCCAGGCAGCAGGAAGATCCCGTCTGAGATCTTGAGCAGTGCCCCACTGCGTACGGCAGCGGCGAGTTGCCTGCGGTCAAGGCCCAGCTCGGTCAGCCGCACGCCACTGGGAGCGGCGAACGGATCGGCGGCCAGCTCCGCACGTACGACGTCGACTGCCTGCCGCACACACTCCGGGAGTTCGGCGGTGTCCTCCGAGGAGCGGACCCGTCCCTCGTCGACGATCAGCGGTGCCGCCACGATCGCACTGACCAGGCGGCTGTCCGGAAGGTTCAGCTCACGCCGCAGCATCTCCAGCGGCATGCCGGCCTCGAGCGGGTGAGTCCGGGCGTAGGCCCGTACGGCGGTTGCGGCCCGAGCCTCGAGGTCACCTCTGAGCTGCTCGTCCACCAGCCAGTCCCCGACCAGTGGTGGGTGCGGCGCCGACGCCCCCATCGCGACGAGCTCGGGAACTGCGATCACCCCTCGACGTCGCAATTCGGCTGCTCCATCGGGCAACCCGTCGAATTGCGCGAGAATGTCGGCGCGTCGTGCACTCTCGCCTCGCCTGGACAATGACGGTGGTCGTACGTCGAGGACAGTCAGTCCGGCGGCGATCCGTCGCCGACCGGGATCGCGCAGGACCGCCACGTCTCCGATCCGAAGCGGCAGGGGCGAGGCAAGGGTCAGCCGGGCGTTGGTCTCGCCCAGCATGCGGATCCGTACCGGCACCGAAGCGGACCCGATGTGTAGGGAGGCTTCGGACGGCGGCCGCCGGACACCCGCCACCGGGCGCAGCGCCACGTCCACGACCTTCGTCGTGAGCCACCGGTCCGGACTGACCAGGGCGGCCCCACGGTTGACGTCCTCGAGCGCGACGCCGCGCAGGTTGACCGCAACGCGGGCGGTTGCCGAGACGCGGTCCTGAGCCTCGCCCAGACTCTGCAGGCCGCGAACCGTCACCGACGTACCGGCCGGGTACAGGGTGAGCTTGTCGCCCACCGCCAGCGTGCCGGCGCTGAGCGTGCCGGTCACCACGGTGCCGGCGCCGCGGATGGTGAACCTACGGTCGACCCAGAGTCGCACATCGGCGGTCAGGTCAGGTTCTGGCAGTTGCGAGACCAGGTCATGCAGGGCCACGCGGAGTTCATCCAGCCCGGTCCCGGTCCGGGCGCTGACCGCGACCGAGGGCAGATCGGCAAGGGTCGTGCCGGCGAACTCACCGAGCGCGAGTTCCAGCGCGGTGTCCGGCTCTGCCAGATCCGCCCGCGTGATCACCAGCAGTCCCTGATCGACGCCGAGGGCGTTGAGTGCATCGAGATGCTCGGCAGACTGAGCTTCCCAGCCTTCGTCGGCGGCTACCACGAACATCACGGCGGGCACCGGTCCGACCCCGGCCAGCATGTTGCCGACGAAACGCTCGTGGCCTGGGACGTCGACAAAGGCGATCTTCTCGCCGGTCGGCAGGCCGGTCCAGGCGAAGCCGAGATCGATCGTCATCCCGCGACGGCGCTCCTCGGCCCAGCGGTCGGGCTCCATGCCGGTCAAAGCCCGGACCAGCGTGGACTTTCCGTGGTCGACGTGGCCGGCCGTCGCGATGACATGCATGCGATCAGTCGGCTAGGGGCGCCGGAGTGAGCGGTCTGGGGACAACACTCGGGAAAGAGTCAGCGGGTGCCGCCGGGGCCGAGCCGGACCGGCGTCTTCACCAGGCTGCCGTCGGGCATCTCGATGTACTCAGCGCCGTCACGTTCGACCAGCTTCGGCACGACCGGCGTCAGCGGTTGTCTCGGAGCGGCATCCAACACGTCGGCGACGGTGGCGTAACCGACGAGGTCGGTGAGGGTAACCAGCGTCGGGGGCAGCATCAGCCGGCTCCCCTGCTCGTTCTCGGCCAACGCGTCCACGACGCGCACCCAGGCGGCCTCGTCGGCCTCCCCGGAGACGTCACGCGGTTCCTGTCCGTGCGGTACGGCCGCGGTGAAGAACTTCGTGTCGTAGCGCCTGGGTTCGGCCTCCGGAGTGATCCAGTGCGCCCACGGCCGGAGAAGGTCGGCGCGCAGGGTCACCCGGCGGGCCGCGAAGACCTCACTGAGCGACCGTTCGC
>JBPCOF010000199.1:0-25422 GCA_051000515.1 Geodermatophilaceae bacterium | reverse complement strand
ATCTCGTCGTCGAGCCAGTCGGTGGCCCGGCCGTGATCGACGTGATCACTATCGAGCAGCGCCAGGAGCACGTTGACATCCAGCAGCGCCCGCCTCACGCGGGTTCGTCCTCCCGGAGCCTGTCGATTAACGCGTTGGAGATGGCAGCGCCTCTGCGCGGAAGGGGTCGGAACCCGTGCTGCCCGTCCCCACGATCCTGGGGCTGCCGATGCTGCCCTGTCAGTGCCTGACGAGCGAGGTCCGACAGCACCTCGCCGGCCGTGCGCTTCTCACGCCGAGCCCGCTCCTTGACCGCGAGCAGGACGTCGTCATCGAGGCTGAGTGTGGTGCGCACGCATCTGATGCTAGCGCACGCCATGCTCGCTCGCCGCCGAGGCGGCGGCCCGAACCCACCGCTCGCTAGCTGCACGTGGGACACGGTAGCCAGGCACGACCGGATTGGGTTCCGACCGGATGGCCTGGGTTCGTCAGGTGGCGCGTTCGGCGTCGCTGCGCAGGATGCAGAACTCGTTGCCTTCCGGGTCTGCGAGCACAACCCATCCGGACCCGTCCGGGCGGCGGCGGTCGTCGACCGTGCGGGCTCCCAGCCCCAGCAGCCGCTCGAGCTCTTCGTCGCGGGTGCCTTCGGCGGGAATCAGGTCTAGGTGGACGCGGTTCTTCACCTGTTTGGCCTCCGGCACCTCGATGAACAGCAGCCGCTGTGCACCGTCGGCGGAGAAGATCATGCATTCCTCGTGGCCTGGCTCGTTCGGGTCGTCAGGATCCTCGTTGAATCCGAGCACCTGCCCCCAGAACACCGATATGTCATAGGCGTCGAGGCTGTCGAAGGACGTGTGCGAGATGAGTGCGGTCATGGTGGCCCAGCCTGGGCCGAATGCCAGCACGGTGTCCACGGATTATCCGCGGCGGACCGCGCCTGAGGCCGTCAACGTGGTCCGAGGCGCTGTCGGAGCGGCCGTGCAAATTCGACTGCTATGGAGGTCGAGATCCACCCTGCCACCGCTGAACGCTTCTCCGACGTCGCGCAGCTACTGGCACTGAAGCGTCAGGACACGCCGGCCTGCTGGTGTCTGACCTACCGGGTCAGTTCCCGTCGGCAGAGGTGACCTTCGTCGTGCGATACATCTCTCCTCCGGAGTACACCCCGGTCGTCGGGGGGTGCATCCTGCGCGAGGGGATACCGGTGGACCTCTCCGGCGACGACATCAACGCCGAGCAGGTACCCGCCGACCAGCAACCGGCACTGCAAGCAGCCGTGGAACTCTGCAGCCTGCGGTATCCCGTCGAGGATCCCGGCGAGACTGCACCGCCGGCCGGCGTATCGCTCGACCCGGAGCAGCTTGGTCAACTGCACGACTACATCGTCGGGTCCGCCGTACCATGCATGGAACGCGAAGGACTCACCGGCTTCCTGCCCCCGTCCGCGACCTCTTCATCCAAACCTGGGGCAGCCCCTACAGTTTCCTGCCGACCACGGACCCAGGCGTCGAGGACCTCGGGCAGCTGACAGCGCAGCAGTGGCGGGCGCTCCAGGACAAGTGCCGACCCATCCCGATATCACCGGCCTGGGGTGAGCGGGGCAACGCTGTCACCGCTGCCCGGGAGCAGTTCCACTACAGCGTGCTCCTGCTGGCCGCGGGCATGCTGTCACTGGCCACCTTCGACCGAAGCCCGCTCACCCTCGATGCTGTACTGGTCAGGCGCGGGCGTCGTACGGAGGCTCAGCTGAGCCGTTGCTCGAGGTGAAACGTCACCTCGACGCCGGCCTGATGCTTGCCGATGAGCTTGCACAGGGCCGCCTTGATCGGGAGCCAGTGCGGACCCTCGCCCGACGGCATGAGGGTGGCGGTGAACGGGTGGCCGTCCATCGTCCCGCCGACCTTGACCGGACGCCTGGTCCCGAAGAGTTCAGCGGAGTCCGGCACGGTCACGTACGTGGCGAAGGCTCCGTCCTTCTGGATCGGGGCGGTGAAGGTGCGGTCGAGCGGTTCCGGGGTCTTCTGCGCGGTCACCGTTTCTCCTGATGTCGTCCGTCGATGGCGGGATTGCCGCTGGGAGTCCCGGCTGGGTCGGTGGCTCAACTCTCCCGCAGGACCGCGTGCAGCCGGGGGGCGAACCCGTCGGGGTCGTCGGCGAAGCCGATGTGACCACCCGGGAACATCGTGGGCTCGATGCCGAGTGCTACGGCAAGTGCGGTCGACGTACGTTCGCAGATCTCGCCGGCCGACTCGACCCCGATGCCGACCACGATGCGGGTCGGTCCCGCGCGCAGGGCGGTGATGTCGGGCTGCCAGCGGGTGGTCGGGCGCAGCTCGTGGGCGAACCAGAAGCGCTGATCTGCGGCCCGCTGCGAGCCGGGCTCGGGGGCGAACATCTCCACGGGTACGCCCTCGGGCAAGGTGATGTTGGCCTGCTCCAGGAACTTCGTCCAGGCCCCCACGACATCGCCTGCGACGTAGGTGGCGATGACGTCCTCGGTCCCCGCGCGGATCTGTTCGTGGTCGTCGAGCAGTGTGTCCAGCGGGGGCTCGTGGGCGATGACGGTGTGCACCTGATCCGGATGCGCCTGGACGAGGGCCAGGGCGGTGACGGCGCCGCCGCTGGAGCCCAGAACTGTAGCCGGGCCGGCGTCGAGGTGGGTGAGGAGCCGGGAGAGGTCGTCGGCGCGGAGTTCCGGCGTCGAGTCCTGGTCGGGATCCTCGACCGAGCTGCGGTTGATGCCCCGCGGGTCGGTGGTTACCACGGTGTGGTCTGCGGCAAGCAGGTCGGCCAGCGGCGCGAAGGACGTGGCGTCCATCGGCGCGCCGACCAGCACTACGACGGGGCCGTGACCCCGTACCTCGTAGTGCAGCCGTGCGCCCGGGACCCGGAGCGTGTCGAGGGTGGCGGGGACGGTCAGCATGTCGTTCATCAGGATCCTCCTGGTACGGGCGGTAACGCTCGGTCGGAGATATGACTCTCGCCGTGGGGCAAACTCATCGCTTGTGAGCGACATTTTCGCGCGGGCCGCCGGCATCGCAACGGAGGGGGCCGAGGATTCGAGGCTGGATCGGGCCCGGGAAGGCGACGACGACGCGTTCAACCGCCTGGTGGAGCCGCTGCGGCGGGAGCTGCACGCGCACTGCTACCGCATGCTCGGCTCGACGCATGACGCCGACGACGCTTTGCAGGACGCGCTGCTGCGGGCCTGGCGGGGCCTGGCCCGCTTCGAGGGGCGCAGCTCACTGCGCTCGTGGCTGTACACCGTGACCACCCGCACCTGCCTGGACACCGTCGAGGGCCGGTCCAGGCGGGCACTGCCGGTCGACCTCGGCCCTTCGAGCGACCGCGCCGTGGTCGGCGATGCCCCGCTGGTCGACGTCGCCTGGCTAGGCCCGTACCCGGACGTCACCCTGGCCGCCGGCCCGGCCGGTCCGGATGCCCGCTACGAGCAACGCGAGGCCGTCGAGTTGGCGTTCGTCGCCGCCCTGCAGCACCTGCCGGGTAACCAGCGGGCGGCGCTGCTGCTCTTCGAAGTGCTCGGCTTCTCCGCCGCCGAGATTGCCGACATGATGAACACCTCGACGGCCTCGGTCAACAGCGCCCTGCAGCGGGCCCGCCGGATCGTGGCCGAGAAGGTTCCGTCCCGGACTCAGCAGCAGACGCTGCGCGACATCGACGACGCGCGCCTGCGGGAAATCGTCGCCGGGTATTCCGCCGCGCTGGAACGCGGCGACGCCGACGCCCTGGTCGCGCTGCTCACCGAAGATGTCACCTGGTCGATGCCGCCGTTGCCGCACTGGTACCACGGCCTCGAGGCAGTCACCGATTTCGCTGTACGGGTCCCGCTGACCGGCTGCGGCTCCTGGCAGCACATCCCGACCAGTGCGAACGGGCAACTCGCCGTGGGCGGCTACCTCTGGAACGAGGACGCCGGCACGCACCTGGGCTGGTCGATCAACGTTCTCACCCTGCGCGGGGAGCGGATCGCCGAGGTCACCACGTTCATCGGACCCGAGCACATCGCGCGATTCGGGCTGCCCGACTCGGTCGCCTGACTGACCTCGGGAGCGACGAGGTCCCTGCCCATCCGGACCGTCACTTCGGGCTTGTCGGGCCCATCGACGACCGGACGACCCCGACAACCCCGACAACCCCGAACTCGTGGTGAGTGCCGGCACGCCCGTTTCAACCTTTTCCGCGGCTTGTGGGTCTGTCTAGCGGTGCTGGTCTCGACGGTGCGGTTCGGCCGATGAGCGGCATCCGGCACGACGACGACTTCCGGGACTTCGTCGTCACTCGGACGCCAGCTCTGTTCCGTACGGCGTTCATGCTCACCGGGGACCGAGGCCATGCCGAGGATCTGGTCCAGACCGCCCTGATGAAGACCTCACGACGCTGGGCTCAGATCAGCGACCGTGAGGCGCGCTACGCGTATGTACGCCGGGTCATGGTGAACACGCAGACCAGCCGGTTTCGTCGTCGCCGCGTCGTCGAGCACTTCGTCGACGTCGTACCCGAATCGGAGACGCAACGGGACGAGTTCCCGGCCACGGAGGGCCGCACCTTGCCGGCCCTGGCCCAACTACCCGCCGGATGCGAGCGGTCCTGGTCCTGCGCTTCCACGAGGACCTGAGCGAGGCCGAGACGGCAAAGCTGCTGGGCTGTTCGGTCGGCACGGTCAAGCATCGTGGACGCCGGCCATCCCCCACCATCCGCGCTGCGAGCTTCGCCTAGCCCATCTTGACAGTATGTAACTCCAGGTGCGCTCTGTGTAGTGACTGGACACGTGATTGGTCGTACGCCATGGACGCACTGATTCTGGCCTTCCGCCTAGGTCTCGGACTGCTCCTGGTTGGCGGCGGTGTACCTCGCCATGGTGCCCTCAATGGCCCGAGCCTCCGGCGGTGAGGCACCGGACACGACCTCGGCCGGCTCGTATAACTGCTGTGTGAGTACCTGCCGCAACTGCGGTCCCGGACTGGTGGCCTACTACTGCTCCCGCCTGGTGGGCACCTGCCCTCCGAGCTACTGCACGAACTGCCGGTCCTCGGCGGGGACCTGCTACACCCAGCAGGGCTGCTAGCCGGGCACGGGCTCTCAGAAACCCAGGCGCAGGACCTTGGCTAGGTCGCCTCGTTCGGCCGCACGCTGGGCGTAGGCGGTCGCCAGGACTGCCACCAGCACGGTGGCGCCGGCCGCCGCGACCAGTGTGGCGGTCGGGACGGTCAACAGTGGCGGGGGTGGCCGGGTCGGGTCGATCTCGATGCTCCGGTAGACGGTGAGCACCGCGACCCACCCCAGAGTGAGGCCCGCGGCAAGGGCGAGCCCGAGTAGTACCCCCAGCTCGGCGAGCAGCGACCGCATGTGGGCGGCCGCGGACAGACCCATGCGTCGGGCCAGGGCGTAGGAGGCGATTCGTGCGCGCTGGCGGGTCTCCAGGTAGAGCAGCAGACCGCCTAGGGCAACGATCCCGATGAAGGCGGCCAGGGCGCGGAGGTAGTCGAAGGTCCAGCTCACGGACAGGAAGTTCGCCACCCGGAACACGTCGTTGCGGTCCTGAACGCGGGTGATTCGGATGTCGTCTGGCAGGGCGTTGCGGACGGCTGCTTCGTTGCGGGTGCTCCAGATCTCGCTGGCCTGACCGCGCGCGCCTTCGACGACCCCGAGGGAGGCCGCGTCCACGATCAGCAGGGGGTCTGGTGAGCGACGGCCGGGAAGGGTGGCGGCGGTGCCAACGACGTCGACCAGCAGGCTCTGATCGCCCAGGGTGAGGTCAACTGATCCTGTGGCCAGACCTGTCGCGACGGCTCGGATCGCGCCGGATGGTTCCGGTCGAAGGTTCTCGAGCAGGGTTTGCAGTGGGGCGTCGGCGAAGCTGTCGTCCCAGAAGGCCCAGCGCGCAAACGTGTCCGGATCCACCGCCAGCACCGTGACGTCGTGGCCGGCGATGCTGGCAGAGGGATAGCGGTCCACGACCGTGCCTACAGCGTCGGTGTCCGCGGTGCGCTCAATGTGCTGGAAGCTGATGACGGCCAGCTCACTTCCGGTGACCACCCGCGCCTTGGCCTCCAGGGTCGCTTGTGATGTACCGGTCAGCGCCGAGGAGTAGGTCAGAACCGCCAACGGCAGGGCGACCGCCACCAGCAGGCCCGCGACAACCAGCCGGGACGCCGAGGCCCTCGCCACCGCCAGGAACAGCGCCGGAGCCCACCGGCCGGCACGCTGCCTAATCATCGGGACCAACAGCGCCAGCAGCCGCACCATGAGCAGTGCACCACCCAGAAGGAACATCAGCGGGAAGGCCACCAGTAGAAACTTCAGCTGCGCCACGTTCTGCTCGATCACCACCCCGCCGGTGCGCTGCAGCACCAGCCAGCTCGCCAGCGACCCGCCGAGGAGTGCCAGCTCCCACGGCACCCGAGCAGCCCAGGAGCGGCGGGAGCCGATCGGGCGTTCCCCGGCTGCGCGAGATCGGAGCCCGGCGACCAGCCCGAGCAATGCCAGACCGACCAGCAGGCCGACGGCGGCCGTCAGCGCCGCCTGCCACGGCGCTGCGGCGTCCACATCCGGGCTCGGGCCGACGGCGCCGATCAGCCAGCGTGCCAGTAGCCAGCCCAGCACCGTTCCCGCCGCGGCCGGGAAAGAGAGCTCCAAGACAGCTTTCACGGCCAGCGGGAGGGGGCCGACTCCTCGCGAGGATAACAACCGGACCTCGCGGATTCGCCGATCCACCCAGTAGCTGCCGGCACCAGCCACGAGCAACAGCGCAACGAGGCTGCCGCCCACCGCGATCGGGACGACGGGGCCACGCAAACCGCCCACGATCAGCTCAGTGCGATCGACCATTTCCGGTAGCAGGCCGGTCTGCTGATCGCCGGCGGACTGGTTGCGAATCCGGGACTGCTCGAAGGCCCGGTCTCGCTGGCCGACGATGCGCGTCGCTTCGGACAAAGTCAGATGTTCGGTCTGGATCGGGGAGATCCAGGACCGTCGCACCCCGTACGGCGACTCCTGCCCAGCCTGGTCTATGAGCTCCGCGCTGCTGGCGATGACCAACGGAACCGGCGGGGCCGTGGATGCCTCATTGAGGAACAATCCGGTATAGGAACACCAGTACGGCAGCACCGGGCTCTCGGTGAACAGGTCACGGTAGACACCGACCACGACAATGCTGGACCCACCCACGCTCAGGCTGTCCCCGGCGACGACACCCAACCCGTCGGCCGTCGACTGCGGAAGCAACAGCCCATCCCCGGCAACGCCGGAGATCATCGTGACCTGATCAGTGGCGCCCTCTCGATAGAAGACCTGAACCGAAACGTTGGCACCCGTTGTGGCACTGAGGGTGGCGTCGGTCTGCAGCACCCGGTACGGCGTGGCCAGACCCTGGGCGGTCATCGCCTCCGGCGCGAGACGGCTGACATCACCCTGTCCGTTGCCACCCGGGCCGAAAGCGCTCTGGGACAGCACCGGATACGCGGCGTCCGGGCATTCCGCCGCAAGCTGCACCCGCAACGACTCCGACGACGCTGACGACAAGAACAGCGCAGCTGATGAACTTGCCAACGCCACCACCGCGGCCGACACCACCACAGCCAGGATCACCGCCGGATGGCGGACAGACAGCACCGGAGCCCGCGTCCACGGCGGCAGCAAGAGCCAGCCCAACGCCCCGCCCGGACGCCGGCCGGAACGACCAGACCTATTCGAGGGGACCACGGTCATCTGCTCAACCTAGGCGGGTAGCTCATCATCGAGCGTTTTCGTCACGAGCGGACAACGCGCAGACGTCGGGCCCACCGGCGGTGGGGGGTCCGCCGGTAGCCGCGGCCATGGCTCATCCTCAAGGATGCGTTGGGGCGCTCACCGGCCGGCAGCAGATCCATGGACAACGCCAGGGTCTCCGCGTCATCTGCTCTTGTTCCACAGGGCCTCGCTTGCCAGGGCTGAAAGGACGCGCCGCTCCAGGTCCTGCGCGCTGGCCCGATCCATGACGGCCTGGCCGAACCCTGACACCACACCTCGGCCGGACTGGTAGGCCGCAAGCCGGCCGCGGATCCCTCGCCCGCGGCGTGCACCGGCCATTCCGACGCAGATGCAGGTCAGGCACGGCCACCGAATGTCCCGACTCGGCCAACGTCGGGGCCAGGCGAGACCACACCACAGGTGAGAGCAGCGGTGAGTGCAGCAGTAACAACTTCATGTCATCAGCGGCACGGCGGCGGTTGCCATCGTCATCGCCCTAGTGTGTGTCTTACGTCGTCAGGCACGGTTACTCGACCGCTGGGATGTGAGTGCAGTGGCAAAGAAGGCGGCCATGGTCGACCTGTCCGACATCCACCGGGCGGTGAGCAAGCTCGAAGCCGAGGCGGCCAGCGGTGTCATCTCTCCGGCAGAGGCCAGCAGCCGGATCAATGCCGCCGAGCGTGCCGTCACGCCTCGCGAACTGTGGAGGGCCAGCGGGGGGCGCGCCGGGGCGAGGAAGCGCAGCGACTGGCCCGACATCCGCAAGACCGTGTTGGGGATAATCCTGCTCCTCGTCCTGGTGGCCGTCGGAGTGTGGATCGTCACCTACTTCACCGGGGTGGCCGTCGACACCGGCATCGTCCCGGGCCCGCTCCCCTCCGTACCGGATCCAACGGAGTAGTTCGCAAGGTTCCTTGCCTCGGTGCGCCAAGTGCACCGCTACGAGACGGGGAAATGTGCACCCGGTAGCTCGCGGCGTACGGCAGGCGTTGTTCGACCGGGTCAGTCGTCGTGAGTCGCGTGCCGGAAGCCCGACGCCGCCAAGCCGATTGCACTGGCGGCGACACCGAGGACGCCGACCCAGAGAGCGAACCGAGGCGTCACCGCGTCGGCGAGCAGCCCGCCAAGCGGCGCGCCGACCACGATGGCCGCTCGGTTGAGCGAGCGCATCGTGGCGTTCATCCGGCCCAGCAAGCGGTCCGGAGTCACCGCCTGACGGTAGGAGAGTTCGATCGGACCCTCGGCGCCCAGCCCGAGCCCGAAGAGGAACTGCCCGGCCCCGGCGACGGCGACCACCCCAGCCGGCCCCAGGGAACCCATGCCAGGCGTGACGGTCACAACGGCGAAGCCCGCGGCCTCCACGAGTCGGCCGCCCGCGAGGATCCTGGCCGGGCTCAGGCGGCGGCCGAGCCATCCCCACGAACTGGTGCCGAGGAAGCCCCCCAGGCCGGCCAGGGCCAGGGTGACGCCGAGCCCGCCGGCTCCCATGTCGAGCTCACGCAACGCGAAGGGTACGTACACGGTGATCAGGACAGCGTTGAACAGAAACCAGGCATGCGTGCCCAGCGCGAGCGGCCGTAACCGCGGATGGCGGTAGACCCAGCGCAGTCCCTCGCGCAGCTCGTTCAGCACCGAGGTGATGCCCCGGGTGGACCGCTCCGGAGCTGGGTCGTCGATCGCGGTCACGGCGATCAACACACCGGAGACCAGGTAGGACACAGCGTCGGCCAGCACCGCGACGGGTGCGCCCAGCCAGGCCACCAATCCGCCGGCGAGCAACGGACCAGACGTCTGGGCGACGGTGTCGCTCTGCTGCAGTCGCGCATTGGCTCGTGGCAGTGCAGCTCGCGGGAGCAACCGCGGGAGGAACGACTGGTGAGCGGCGTCGTTGCAGACCGAGAGCAGGCCGAAAGCGGCCATCAGGCAGACGAGCACCTCGACCGACAGGCTCTCCGTGACGGCGAACAGTGGAACGGCGCCGAGCACCGCGGCCCGGGCCAGATCGGTGCTCACCAGCAGCGGCTTGCGCCGTACCCGGTCGGCCAGGACCCCGACGAGCAGACCCACTACGAGGTACGGCGCCCACCGCGCTGCGTTGACCCAGCCGACGTCGGCCGCCGAGCCGTCCAGATCGACGACCACGAGGACCCCGATGGCCAGAGTGGTGATGTACGTGCCGAATGCCGAGATCGTCGTGGCGGCCCAGAACCGGCGAAACCCGGGATGACCGCGCAGGCGCTGTTGATCGACAACTCCAGGCACGAGGTCATCATGCAGCCTCTTCGCCGCCGAACCTGACCTCCTGAGCGCACGGCGTAGCGATCGCTATCCAGAGCCGGACCAGCAGCTGGGAGAGGTCTTGCTGGGAGACCAGTGACGCGCCGGGCGACAAGACGACCGTTCACGAGCACCCCAACAGCACTACGGTGAAAACATCGGCGACACGCTAACCCACGTGATCTTCGTTGAACTGAAGGTCGACCCCGCCGGCACGCCGGCCAGCGGAGCTCTTGGGCCGAGCTGAGTCCTGGGTTCGAGCAAGGGGCCGGTACGGCCACCGCGATCAGGGAGATTCTGCGATCCGCTTGATCGCGGCGAGAGTCCTCGGGATGCCGTCGTGCGCTGCCTCGGTGCGCTTGGCGATCTCGGTCTGAGCGAACGTTGCGTACTTCTCCTCGAACACCGCGATGCCATCGGGAAGGAATTCCCATGACTCCGTGATCTGCGTCCCGCCGTCAACCGGAGTGAAGGTGTAGCCCCACCGCACGAGGGAGCCGCCGACAATGAAAGCGAACTCCTGTCCCCGTCGCGCCGCCACTACTTGAGAGCGAGTCTCCCAGGTTCTTTCGGGCAACTCATTCCGTCCGGTGAACCAGGCACCGACCCGTGCGGTGTCGCCATCGTCCCACCAACAAGCCCTGCAGATTGGGCTCCACTCTCCGGTACGGGTCACGTCGGAGACCATGTCGTAGAGACTGTCGGGTGAGCTGGCGACGACGATCGACCCGGAGTGGCTGGGATTGCCCATCTGGACAGCGTTCCAGAATCACAAACGGTTGGGTGATTCCGCTCGCGCAGGCGCCTCGTCCTTTCGGGTGATGGTCAGGTACACCACCAGGCTGGTGATGGTGACCAGGAACAGGACGCTCGTCCAGACCGTGCCGAGGCCAACACCACCGTCGGCCGGTGCCTGGGACAGGAGGTCCCCGATCGAGGCGCCGAGCGGACGGGTCAGGATGTAGGCGATCCAGAAGGCCAGGACCGCGTTGAGACCGAAGCGGAGGTGGGCGACCGCGATCACCGCGATGAGTCCGCCGAAGATGAGTGCGGCGATCACGTACCCGAGGCCCAGACGCTCCGAGGCCAAGTCACCAGCGGCCGTCCCGAGCGCGAAAGTGAACAGGATGGCGAGCCAGTAGAAGGCTTCGCGGCGACGCGTGACGATGGTGTGGATCGACAGGGTCTTCTCACTGGCGTACCAAGCGGCGAAGGTCACCGCCAGTGCGACGGCGAAGATCACCGTGGTCGTCTCCAGGGCAACGCCGAAGTTGTCCACCAGGTTGTCGGTGATCAGGGTGCCCACGATGCTGATGAGGACGACGACGACCCAATACAGCCACGGCACATACCGCGGAGACCGGAATTGAAAGACCAGGGCGATGATCAGCAGGGCGCCCATGACATAGGTGGTGTTCGTCAGGCCCAGATTGAGATTGACGGCCAGGAAATCTGCCGCGGTCTCACCCACAGTCGTGGCCAGGATCTTGATGATCCAGAAGTAGATCGTCACCTCTGGGACCTTGTTCAGCAGCTGCCGGCCCAGTCGCGGGGCCGCCTCCCGAGCGTCAGCGTGTGTCATACCGGGGACCCTGTCAGCGCGAACCTGCACGCAGCCTGACTGTTCGGGTGAACTGAGTCGCCGGAACCGGCCTGGCCCGAACCGCCCGACTACCCTCAGAACGTGTCTCGAGTCGGGTTGTGTGAGGACGACTCAGACCTGAGAATCGTTCTGACACAGGCGCTTCGCTTGGCCGGTCATGAGGTTGTGATTGCCCGGGACGGTCACGAGGCGGTACGCGACCTCTCACCTGACTCCGGCGTCGAGGTGATCGTGATGGATGTCGGTCTCCCCGATTCCGACGGCCGGGACGTGTGTCAGGCATTGCGTACGCATGGGCAGCGGGCGCCGCTGTTGTTCCTCACCGCACTCGACGGCGTGCACGACCGGGTCTCGGGTTTCCATGCCGGCGGCGACGACTACCTGTCCAAGCCCTTTGCCGTCGCCGAGTTGCTGGTCCGGATCGACGCCCTCGTCCGCCGTGGACGCCCGTCGAAGCCGTCAGGTGCTGGTCTGCGGCTGGACCCGACGCGACATGCTCTGGTCAACGGGAATCGGGAGGTCGCCCTGACCCCGACCGAATACCGGATGCTGGCCGCGCTGACCACGCGACCCGCCGAGGTCGTCCGCCGGCGCGCGGTGGTCGCGGCCGCCTGGCCGGACGGCGCCATCGTGCACGAGAACACTGTGGACTCCTACGTCCGCAGACTGCGCGTCAAGCTCGCCGCCGTCGGGTACGAACGGGAACTGGTCACCGTCCGCGGGGTCGGATTAGTCCTGCGATGACGGGAGGTGCTCGGTGGGCCGGGCTTCGCCGACGTCTGGTCATCCAGACGGTGGTGATCACCCTCGCGGCATCGGTCGCACTCGTCCTCGCCGTACAACTCCTGCTCGCCTCGAGCGTGAAACGGGAAACCGCTTCGGTCCTGTCCGCGCGCGCCGACGCCGTGTTCGGCACACTGTCGGTGGACGAGGCCGGCGAACTGGCGATCTTGGAGACACCCGACGGCGAACTGGACCGCAATGCCTGGGTGTTCGACAGCGACGGACGGCTGATCGATGGCACTCTGCCGACGGGGGCATTGGGCGCCGCGATCACCGAGCTGTCCTCGGCTCGGGTGACCCGCCTGGTGACGATCGACGACGCGGTACGGCTGATCGCCGTCCCCGCGCCGCGGCCCAGCGCAGGGCCACAGGCTGGGGTCGCCGTCGTAGGGCTGGATCTTGGTCCGTACGAGGCCTCCGAGCGGTACGCGCTGATCGTCAGCCTCGTCCTGGGTGGCCTCCTGGTGGTGGTGGCCGGACTGATCGCATGGTGGGCGGCCCACCGCGCCCTGTCACCGGTGGCGACGATGGCCTCTCGGGCGGCGAGCTGGAGTGAGCACGACCTGGACCGGCGCTTCGGCACCGGACCGGGTGGTGACGAGATCTCAACTCTGGGGCGCACTCTCGATCTCCTACTGGACCGCGTCGCCGGGACGATCCGTGCCGAGCAACGACTGAGTTCCGAACTCGCGCACGAACTGCGGACGCCGCTAGCCACCTTGCGGGCCCAGACCGAGCTGGCCCAGCTGTCGGCCAGCGACGACGACGTGGTCGAAGCCCTGGATCGGGTCCTGCGCTGCGCGGACACGATGGACGAGACGATCACCGCCCTGATGACGCTGGCGCGTGCGCAGGCTGTGCAGTCATTCGAGCCCAGTCCGGTAGCGGAGGCCATAGTCCGGGCGCTGGAGGAGGCCACCGGCCACAACGCGGAATCCGGGCCCGAGATCCGGTTCGCCGACCACACCGGCGGTGCTGCAGTGGCCGCACCGATCGAGCTCGTGGTGCGTGTGCTGGTACCGCTCCTCGACAACGCTGTGCGGCACGCCACTTCGCGTGTCATGATCGAAGTGTCCAAAGTGGACGGACGGGTCGAGATCACCGTCACCGACGACGGCCCCGGCATTCCGGCCGCCGTTGGGGAGCTGCTGTTTGCACCCGGTGTGCGCACCGGCGCAGGGGATGGCGCTGGACTCGGTCTGGCCCTGTCGCGGCGGATCGCCCGTGGCGTCGGCGGGAACGTCGTGGCCGGAGAGGCCAGGCCATCGTCAGGACGTACGGCGGGCGCGGTGTTCAGCGTCGCACTGCCGCTGGCTCGTCCGGTCTGAGCGCGACCGCCCGTACGAGGGGACCGCACGCGGCGCCAAGCACGGACTGCACCTTTTCCAAGGCGGGAAAGGTGCAGTCCGTGATTCGCGATGGGCCGAGTGGGCCATCGTTTCGTGGCGGCGTCGGTCAGTCGTCCGGGTTCTCCACGTCGGCATCGCTGCTGACGACCTTGAAGTTCTCGTCGAGCTGTACGTCCACCGCGCTGCCGTCGTCCTGGGTGACCTCGACCTCGTAGTAGCTCTCCTCGTCGCCGACCTCGGTGCCGGTCACCCGGCCACCACCAGTGGCGTCCAGCGCGGCTGCACTTGCCTGGTCCAGGGCTGAACCGGTGATCCCCACTTCGGTGGCGTCATCGTCGGCACCCCCGCCGGCAGTCGCGATCCCGGTTCCAGTTGCTGCGGCGGCGGCCAGCGTTGCGCCGACGATGCCGATCTTGGCTCTTGTACGCATCAGGCTCTCCTCATGGTGGGCTGCTCAGGTGCCTCGAATGCTGCCCGACCGGACCTGAATCCAGCCTGAACGCTGCGACCTAGCCACCTGGATCCGACCTACGCCGGTCGCCGGGTCGACACGGGGGTCGACCGCCGAAGACGAGGTGGAAGGCTACCCCGGGGCCGGGGTGGGCGAGGATCAGGCGGAGGTCCTCGGCTTCGGCGAGGCGGCGCGCGAGCGCCAATCCGATGCCTGACCCGGCAGCCTGAGTGCTTCGGCGGACGAAGATTCCCGCTGGGTCGACGACGGTCCTACCCTGATCGACGACCGCGACGACCGCACCTTGGCCGAGGCGGGCACCGGACAGCCGGATATCGCCTTCGCCATGGGTCAAGGCGTTGTCCAACAACACGTCCAGGATCTGCCGGACCGAGGACGGACTGGCCTCCACAAAGGGCAGCTGCGCCTCGCTGACCACCTCGAGCCGGCGGCCCACGTGGGCCAGCCGCGGCTCCCACCGCGCGGCGGCCTCGCGCAGCACGCTCGACAGCGCATGTGGCTCCCGGTTCTGCTCGGTGTCGCGGGCAAGGATGAGGAGGTCGTCGATGGTTTGTTGGAGTCGGTCGACATCGTCGAGTGCGTCCTCGACCAGTCGGGCGTCGTCGCGGGGGTGTAGCTGCTCGGTCTCCAGCCGCAGCCGAAGCGAGGCCAGCGGTGTACGCAGCTGGTGGGCGAGATCGGCGCTGAAGGACCGCTCCCGGGCGAGGGATGTGTTGAGCCGACTCGCGGACTCGGCCAGGGCGGCGCGTACGGCGTCGATCTCCGCCAGGCCGGTGTCCGGTCGAGGCGGGAGCTCACCACCGGCTCCGATGATCTCGGCGTCGGAACGCAGACTCGCCAGCGGCCGAGCCAAGCTCCGGCTGCGCCGGAATGCCAACAGTCCGGCGCCGACCAGGACGGCGGCGGCCAGTCCGGCCATGCCCGCCCAGGTGCGCCGGATACGGCTGACCACGACGTCAGGGGGCAGACTGGTACGGATCGCGCCAACGACGGTTTCGTCGTCGCTGATCGGGACGGCGACGACGAGTTCGGAGAGTCGGCGCTGCGCGGAGCCGTCGGCCAAGGCGACTCTGACTGCAGCGTCCGCGCGCTCCGGCCCCGTCCCGACGATCCGCATGCCGGCTGCGTCGTACAACGCGACCTGGACGTTGCCGCGCTGCTCGGGCAGTTCCGGTAGGTCGGCGTCCCGGCCGAAGGAATTCGGAACGGCTACAGCGGCCCGAGCGGCCTCCTCGGAAAGCATCAGTAGGGCCTCGTCGCGGTAGAGCGCTTGCACGGACAGGGCGAGTGGGACGCCGAACCCGGCGACCGCCAGCCCGGCCACGATCAGCATCGCCGTCAGCAACCGGCGCCTCACTCGGGATGACCGTCTGCGGCGGGGACTTCGAGGCGGTAGCCGACTCCGCGCAGGGTCGAGATCCGGCTGCCCTCGGGCCCGGTCTCACCCAGCCGTTGGCGTAACGCCGAGATGTGCACATCGAGGGTTTTGGTGGAGCCGAACCAGTGCTCGTCCCATACCTGCGACATCGCCATTGAGCGCGTGACGACCTTGCCGGCATGACGCATGAGCAGGGCGAGCAGGTCGAACTCCTTGGGCCGCAGCGCTATTTCCACGCCACCCTGATGGACGCGGCGAGCGGCGGTGTCCACCGTCAGATCTCCCACGGTTCGAGCGGACGATTGCTCGGTCTGGGAAGTGTTCCGGCGGGTGTGTGCGCGCAGTCGGGCGAACAGCTCCGCGAGCCGGAACGGTTTCACGAGGTAGTCGTCGGCGCCTGCGTCCAGACCCACGACGAGGTCGGTCTCCCACCCGCGGGCGGTGAGCATGACGATCGGCGTCTCGGGCAGCTCGCGACGCAACCGGCGGCACAGGTCGAGGCCGTCCATGTCCGGCAGCCCGAGGTCGAGCAGGATCACGTCGAAGTCGGAAAGCGGCTGACCCAATGCGTCCGCAGCGGTACGGGCCCACACGCTGGTGTAACCCTCTCCGCCGAGGGCACGCAGCAGGCCCCGGCCGATGCCCTCGTCGTCCTCGACGATGAGCACCGCCGGCGTCTTCTGGGTCTGCGACGTCACGAAGCGAGGCTAGTGACCGCGATCAGTCCGCGGGTTCACCGCCGTCCGCGATCGCTAAATGACGCGATCCCTCATGAAATGTCGATTCCTCTCACGTATAACAGCGCTGTGATAGTTGGAGGCGCCTTGTGAAGCGGTACCCGGCCATCGAGCCCTACGAGACCGGCATGCTGGAGGTCGGCGATGGTCAGCGGATGTATTGGGAGACAAGCGGTCACCCAGCCGGCACTCCCGTCCTGGTTCTGCATGGCGGCCCAGGGTCGGGCAGCACAGCCGGAGGGCGACGCAACTGGGATCCGGCGCGATACCGAATCGTCCAGATCGACCAGCGCAACTGCGGGCGCAGCACCCCGTCGGCCAGCGATCCGGCGACCGACCTGTCAACCAACACGACGCCACATCTGATTGCGGACATCGAGCAGCTGCGCGAACACCTCGGTATCGATCGCTGGGTGCTGTGGGGCGGATCCTGGGGCGTCACTCTCGCGCTCGTCTACGCCGAAACCCACCCCGAGCGGGTACGTGCCCTGGTACTGGTCTCGGTGACGATGACCCGGCGCAGTGACGTGCACTGGCTCTACCACGAGACGGGCCGGTACCTGCCTGAGCAGTGGTTCCGTTTTCGAGCCGGGGTACCCAAGGCCGAACGCAACGGCGACCTTGTCACCGCCTACGACCGGCTTTTGAACGGCCATTCGCGTCCTGAGGTGCAGCGGCGGGCCGCACAGGACTGGTGCGACTGGGAGGACGCCGCACTCTCACTTGAACCCGGGTGGACGCCGAGCGTGCGCTACTCCGACCCGGATTTTCGGATGCAGTTCGCGAGAATCGTCGCCCACTATTTCGTCCACGGCGCCTGGCTCGACGAAGGTCAGATCCTGCGCGACGTACACCGCTTGGCCGGCATCCCCGGTGTCCTGATCCATGGACAACTCGACCTGGGCAGCCCGGTTGACGTGCCGTGGTTGCTTGCTTGTGCATGGCCCGACGCCGAGCTGCACATAGTCAGTGAAGTTGGCCACCAAGGCGGCGAGCAAACGGCCCAGCTGATCCTCGTCGCCGCACGACGTTTCGCCGACTGCCCATAACGCTCCGGCCGGTTTGGGATCGTGGGGGGTTAGGGGCCGGTCGGCGGCTCGGCGAAGAGCGGTCGGGCACGCTCCGGGCTCGTCTACAACGAGCCGGGCGCTCCGTGATGGTGAGCAGCGGCCGGGACCGGCAGCGCATGAGCGTCGCGCTGCTCTTCGCTTCGCCGCCGCTGCGCTACGGCCGCCACGACGCCGCCGAGCAGCAACGGGTGGTCACCGAGGCGTTCGCCGGGATGGGGTGGCAGATGCCGGCGCTGCTCGCGGTGCTCGATCGGGAACTCGACCTCTAGTGGACGCGTTGGCACAGATCAGCATCGGCTTCTACTTCCCTGGGGAGGAGTTCGCGCCGGGGATCGTCGTGCTCGTCACGCCTGACGGCACGGTCACCCCGGTCGCGGACGGGCTCGCCTTCCCGAACGGGATGGCCATCACCGCGGAGGGATCCACGTTGATCGTGGCCGAGTCCTACGCCGAGCAGCTGACGGCGTACAGCATCGGAGACGACGGAACCCTCTCCGAACGGCGGATCTGGGCGACCACCCCGGGCGAGCATCCGGACGGGATCTGTCTCGATGCGACCGGCGCAGTCTGGTCCGCCGATGTCGGCAACCAGCACTGTGTGCGGGTCCGCGAGGGTGGCGAGGTGCTCACGACGGTCGACCTCGACCGAGGCGTGGTCTAGGCGGGGACGTACCGCGGGAGGGTGATCGTGATTCGGGCACCGGGGGCGTTGTCGGTGATCCGCAGTTGTCCCTGGTGAATGGTGACGACGTCGTCGACGATGGCCAGGCCCAGACCGACACCGCCGGTGTCCCGAGTCCGGGCGTTGTCGAGTCGGGTGAATCGTTCGAGTACGCGTCGTGCGTCGGCCGCCGGGATTCCCGGGCCGTCGTCGGCGATGGTGACCTCGACGTAGTCGTCCCTGGGTACAACGCTGACGGTTATCCGGCTGGTCGCGTGGCGCGCCGCGTTGTCTAGCAGGTTGCGAACCGCTCGGGTGAGCAGGTCGAGGTCCCCGACCACCTGCGCTGCGGAGATCTGGTGGGTGTCCACGCTGATACCGGTCAGCTGGCGAAGCAGATGCGCCTGGCTGAAGACCAGGTCGTCGAGGTCGAGCACCTCCCGGCGGTGCCGTGGCGTGGCATCGAGTCGAGCAAGGGCCAGCAGGGAATCGATGAGATCCGAGAGTCGAACGGCCTCCTTGGTCAGTGCGCTGGCTTCCCCGTCTCGATCGATGGAGTCGGCCACCTCCGACTGGGAACGGATGGCAGCCACCGGGCTTCGGAGCTCATGAGCGGCATCAGCGACGAACTGTCGTTGCCGACGTACGGAGGTCTCCAGTCGGTCCAGCAGGTCATTCAGCGTGCTGGCCAGCCGGGACAACTCGTCGCGCGCCCGCGGGACATCCACCCGCCGGCTCAGGTCTTGGACGGTGATGTCGGCGGCCTGGCGGCGAAGCACCTCGACCGGCCGGAGGGCCCTACCGGCCAGCAACCAGGTGAGAAAGGCCAACGCGGCGACCAGTCCCGGAACGCCGACCGCGAGGAGCGCGGCGAGGGCCGCGGTGCTGGTACCGACCGAGGCAAGCGGCAGCCCGACGTACACCTTGTAGCCCGGTGGGTCGACGGTGGCAACGCCGGCCACCAGATAGTCGGCACCGTCGAGCGGCGCCACGTCGACGGCGCGTAGCACCGGAGCCGCGCCGGCCGGCGCGACCGGGAAATCGAACGCTGCCGGCTCGCCCTCGATGTCGGAAGAAGAGGCAACGACCCTCCCCTCGGAGTCGATGATCTGGGAAACGTCGCTGAGGCCCGTACGCGTCGGTACCCGCGGTTCGCCTGACGTGCCTACCGCGGCTGCCAGCGTCGATGCCTGCCCACCGGCCAACGCTTCGAGGCGCTCCAGCTGTGCTCCGCGCACCTGCCAGACCAGCAGGGCCGCGGCAGCGGAGAGCAACAACGCCACAGTCACCGTCGCGGCAGCGGTCAGCCGAGCCCGCAACGACCACCGACTCATCGGTTGAACACGCGCTAACCGCCGTCGCCGCGCAGCAGGTAGCCGGCACCACGAATCGTCGTGATGGCCTGCCGGCCGAATGGCGCATCGATCTTTCGCCGCAGGTAACCGACGTAGACCTCGACGATGTTGGTGTCCCCGTCGAAGTGCTCATCCCAGACGCTGTCCAGGATCTCGGCCTTGCTGACGACCTCGTCGCGGTGCCGCACGAGGAACTCCAGCACGCCGAACTCCCTTGCGGTCAGCGCAATCTCGACCCCATCTCGCTGACAGCGCCGCCGAGCGGGATCGACCACCAGGCCACCGGCGGTCAGCAGGGTGGGGCGCGCCTGAGCCCCCCGACGATGCAATGCCCTGACCCGGGCCAGCAACACCACGAAGCTGAAGGGCTTGACCAGGTAATCGTCGGCACCCAGATCGAGGGCGTCGGCGATGTCGTAGTCGCCATCCTTTGCCGTGAGCATCAGTACCGGTGTCCAGATCCGGCCGGCGCGCATTTGTCTGAGCACCTCATAACCCGACAAGCCGGGCAACATCACGTCCAGAAGCACGACGTCGTACGGCTGGGTCTCGGCCTTCCACAAACCGTCGGTGCCATCGCTGGCGACATCGACGGCGAACCCAGCCGCTGCCAGGCCACGGGCCAGGGCATCGGCGATAGCGGGTTCGTCCTCGACCACCAGGACCCTCGCCATGCAACTGTCACCCCTCGGGCCGCTCGGCGCGCGGCCCGTGGGTGCCGGTGCCCTTGTCCGTGTGCCTGTGCGCTCAACGTATGGGTTCCCGGCTGAACGGTCGCTGAGAATCGGCCGTACGGACGTATCCTGCCTTCCTGAACGACCTCTCAGACACGCTCAGTCCTCCCTCAGCTGGCAGCGGGCAAGGTAGTGACCAGCGGTGGAACTCGTCCACCGAGTAACGGAGGTTGACATGGTGAAAGTCCCACGATCCGTCGCGATCGCAGGAGCGTGCCTTGCCCTAGCCGCATTCGGCACGACAGGCGTGGCGATCGCCGAAGGATCATCGTCTCCCCCATCGCAGTCCGACAGCCAGGACGGCCAGGAAAATGAGGGGAACGAAGGCGCTGCGGATCAGGCGGCCCAGGACGCCGCATGCACCGCTGCCGGCATCCCGCTCACCGCGACCAACATCAACTATGACGACGAAACCGGTGTCTGCACGCTCGGCGGAAGCGACGACGACGGCGACGGCGAAAGCAACGACGGTGCGGGCGTCGACGACGGCGACGAAGGCTAGCGGCGGAGTCGGCTGCGGCAGGACCGACCGCGTTTCGCTACGGCGTTGGGGTGTCTAGACCGGATCCTCGGTCTCCTGGTCTGGTTCCGATGACGACGGTAGCGCCCAGCTCATCGGAACGCGCCAGCCGCGGGATCAGCCCGGTACCGGCAATGATTTCGACGGCGTACGGAGCCTGGCGCTGGCTCGTCTCGGACAACAGGTGGCCGCCCGGCGCCAGCCACTGTGGCGCCGCGGCGGAAACCCGTCGCAACACGTCCAGCCCGTCTGGGCCCCCGTCGAGTGCCACCCTCGCCTCGTGGACGCGGGCCTCCGCGGGAAGCAACTCGATCTCGTCGGTAGGTACGTAGGGGACATTGGCGACCAGGATGTCGATGCGGCCGCGCAGATTGGCAGGCAGCGGTTCGTACAGGTCGCCTGCATAGACCCGACCATCGGCGGCGGCGAGATTGCGGCGCGCGCAGCGCACCGCGGCCGGGTCGATGTCGACGGCGTACAACTCGACGGCGTACGACCCGACCCGGTCCAGGGCTGCGATCATCGCGGCGCCCAGGGCGCCCGAGCCACAGCACAGATCAACCACAACTGGCGATGGACGGGTGGCCAGGTCGACGGCTTGGTGGACCAGGAACTCGGTACGTCGACGGGGTACGAAGACGCCGGGTTCCACAGTTATCCGCAGGCCGCAGAATTCGGCCCAGCCGAGGACCTGCTCGAGGGGCAAGCCGGCCGCTCGGCGGTCCACCATGGCGGCCAGCTCGGCCGGTGTCGACGCCGCGGAGATGAGCAACCGCGCTTCGTCCTCAGCGAAGACGCAGCCGGCGCTTCGAAGCTTGGTGACGATGTCGGGCAACGGAAACCGTGATGCGGATGCAGACATGAGAGCCTTCCTCCTTGCCTGAGCAGATTCCCCAGCAGCGCGCGAACCACCGGGAGGCCACCGATCGTGTCCGAGGAGCGCGGCCGTGCTGATCCTCTTCGTGACGGAGATCGTCTCAGCAGGAATCAACTCAGCCTTCGCGCCGACTGTTCGCGCTGCTTCGGGCTGTGCTGTGTCGCTCCGGCCTTTACCGCCTCCGCGGATTTCGCGATCGACAAGGCCGCCGGGCAGGCCTGTCCCAACCTGCGGCCGGACTCCGCGTGCGGCATCCACCCAAGCCTTCGTCAGCTCGGCTTTCGGGGTTGCACCGTGTACGACTGCTTCGGCGCCGGCCAGCAGGTCGCCCAGGTCACCTTCCGCGGCCAGGACTGGCGGCAGGCTCCGCAGACCGCACAGCAGATGTTCGATGTCTTCGCGATCATGCGTCAGCTGCACGAATTGCTCTGGTATCTGACCGAAGCGCTGACGTTGAGTTCGGCCGGCCCGCTGCACGGTGCGCTCCGCGGCGCACTCGAGGAGACCGGACGGCTCACTGCGTACCCGCCCGCCGACCTCGTAGAACTGGATGTGGCAGCGCACTGTGAGCCGATCAATGCCCTGCTGCAGCGTACGAGCGAACTCGTACGAGCCGATGTGGACGGCCCGAAGATCGACCGCAGTGGTGCCGATCTGATCGGGGCCGATCTCCGCGACGTCGACCTAAGAGGCGCCAACTTGCGGGGGACCTATCTCATCGCAGCTGACCTCAGAGCGGCCGACCTCGGTGGGGCTGATCTCACCGGGGCGGACTGCCGGGACGCCGATCTCCGCGGAGCCGACCTCGCCGGGACCGTATTTCTGACTCAATCGCAACTCGACGCAGCGATTGGCGACCAGCACACGAGGCTGCCGGCGTCCCTGACTCGACCAACCCATTGGTCGGCTGAGCAGATCCGCAGCGGCCACTGACACAAAGCTCACGACCGTGGATGCCCCGACCCGCGCCGCTCACGAACGCCGTCAACCTCGGTACTGGTCACTTGCCGCAGGCCGAGTTGCGGCAAATGACCAGTTAGTCAGAATCTCGCCACGGGAGCTCGAACTCAGCGGGGCCCTACGCGTCGACGGGGTCGTCGTGCTGACGGAACCGGCGGGCCGCGGCTCGGGTCAGCCCGGTCAGGGCGCTGACGACCGGCCCGTCCTTGGCGACGGCATGCCCGGGCGCCAGCGGCGTACGGGTCTCGTCGGAGGGCAGCAGCCGGTTGGCCACCGACAGCAGCCGGATCGTCGTGGCCGGGGCTAGCCCGTGCAGCCGTACGGCGACCTTGGCAGCCGGGGTCAGCACGATCTCCGGCGAGCCGCGCAGGGTGGCCCGGATCAGTTTCGCAGCGGCCCGCTCGGCGTCCATCGACAGCAGCGGCAGGCTGTCGGCGACGCTGAACCAGCGGTATTCGGCCGCGCGGTCGCCGGTGAAGAGCGCATTGCGCGGGGAACCGGTGCGCATCAACCCGGGCACGGCGGTGGTCACCGTGATCCCGTGCCGAGCCGCCTCGATCCGCAGTCCCTCGGCGAACCCCACCGCGGCGTGCTTCGCGACGGTGTACGGCAGCAGGTGCGGTGCCGGTACCTTGCCGCCCAGCGACGTGATCACCAGGATCCGGCCGCCGCCCCGCGCCCGCATCAACGGCAGCGCGGCCATCGTCGGGTACAGCACCCCCCAGAACATGACGCCGAGCGCATCGGCAAAGTCGTTGGCGCGCATGGCGGCCGCCGGACCCACTTGGATCGCGCCGGCGTTGGTGACCAGAACGTCCAGCCGCCCGAAGTGCTCGGTCGCCGCAGCGACGACCGCCTCCGCCTGCGCCTGCACCGAGACGTCGGCCGCAACGGTCACCACCTGCCCACCCCGGCCGCGCAATTCGGCTGCGGCAGTGGCCAGCCCGTCCGCGGAGCGGGCACAGATCACCAGGTCGTGGCCCTGGTCGGCCAGTTCGCGGGCGAGCAGGAACCCGAGTCCGCGGCTCGCGCCGGTCACCACCGCCACTGGCCGCGTCGTCACGGCGTACTGCCGACCAACGCAGGCGCGTCCGACAACGGGCGGCGCAGCGCCGAATGGCCGGCCCCCCAGCTCTGCAGCAGCAGGGCAGAGAGCCGGTCGGCCAGCAGTTCGCTGGCCCGGATACCAAACACGACATCTCGAGCCAAAGCCGGCTCAGCGGCCAGCATCGGAGCGATCACGCCGCGCCGTACGAGCTGCTCGTGTACGGCGTCGGCCTCCACGTGCTCGGCATAGAAATCCACCGCCGCAGCGGGAGCCTCCAGTCGCCGCAATGCCTTGACCAGCCGGTCCGAGCCCGGCGAGGACGTCAGTTCGACAGTGGCGAATTGTCCGACCAGCGCACCGCGTAAACCCCGGTGCAGGCCGCACATCGACATCAGGTTCACCTCGGCCAGCACCTCGGCGGGCGCAGCATCGAGATAGTGCCCATAGGTCGAGCGAAGTTCGAGAGCGTCCATCATGTCGGCAAAGAGCTTGGCGTGCATCCGGTCTGGTTCGCCGGCTCCGTATTCGTCGTGCTCGATCGTGACCATCGCGGCCTTGGCTGGGCCTTCCAACCGGGCGATCACAAAGGCCTGCGGGTCGGCCTCCTTGAGGTGATAGAGCGAGCGAAGCGCGACGTACTCACGCACCTGCCAGAGTTCGCCGTCGCGGCGCAGGTGGTGTGAGACACCATGGGCGTCAATGGGCTCGACCAGCAGTGCGGCCAGTTCGGCATCGACGTCGTCGTCGTCGGGACTCCCCGGTACGTCGGCCCGCAGCGCGGCCAGGAACAGTCGTTCCATCGCCGCACGCGCGGTCAGCAGGGCCGGGTCCCACTCGCAGTCGTCGGGAACCTCGGCGAACCCGCGGTAGTGCAGCTCGTAGCAGCAGTACAGCGCAAGCTGGAGGTCCTCGCCGTAGGGATCGCAGTCCTCGGGTACGGGCAGCACGACGGCTCCACGCCGGAGCGCATCGAGCCGCAGGACATCGATCACTGCCGCGGACAACGGCCCCCGAGATTGCGGCAGAGGCGGCGGCTCAACGGGTTGAGGCGGGTTGCGGCTGAGCACGGTCCTCCTCCCCGGTGCCGTCGCCTATGCGTACCCGGCACCGATGGCTGGTGTCGCAGAACGGCTGTCGGCGGCTCCGCTTACAGACGCACAGGGCGGTGACGGGGCGATCCGACCGTACCCGGCTGCCGTCCGGCATGACGATCTCCACCGGCCCGGAGACCAGCATCGGGCCGTCGTCGGTGAGAACGATCTCGCGAGCACGCTCGGCTCTGCGTTGCTCGCTGAACCCGCCGACCTCAGGCATGACGCGCTCCCACCACCACGAGTTTCTCGATCCGTTGTCCCGGGTAAATCATCCCCCGCGACTCGAGCATTGCCGCGCGTGCCTTCAGAACCGGACCGAACGGGACTTCTGCCCTGGCCAGTACCCGCGCGCGCAGGCCCGCCGCCGCCAGGGCGTCGAGCGTCGACTGGGTACCGCTCAGCTCAGAATGCACGAGCAGGACATCGCCGTCCGGAGTGAGGAATGCCGGCACATCGGCGCAGATCCGGTCGAGCAGCGCCCGACCGTCGAACCCGGCGTCCCAGGAGCGGGCGATCCGGTGCCGCGGCAACATACTGCCTTCTGACGGTACGTACGGCGGATTGGCGACAACGAGGTCGAAGCGCCGGCCGATCACCGGGGCAAACAGGTCACCGCGCCGCACCGAGACCGGCGCGCGCTGCAACCGGCTGTTCAGCCAGGTCGCAACCACGGCCCGCAGGGACAGGTCGATCGCGGTCACCGCAGCGGCGCCGGCTTTCGCGGCCGCGATGGCCAAGGCCCCGCTCCCGGTGCCGATGTCGAGCACCTGCCGGTC
>JBPCOF010000114.1:0-7268 GCA_051000515.1 Geodermatophilaceae bacterium | reverse complement strand
CCGGCGGCCGCGCCTGGCTCGGCATCGGCGCCGCGTGGAACGAGGAGGAAGCCCGCGGCCTGGGCCTGCCGTTCCCACCGACCGCCGAACGCTTCGAGCGGCTCGAGGAGACCCTGCAGATCTGCCTCCAGATGTGGAGCGATGACGAAAGCCCCTACGAGGGAGAGCATTACAAGCTCGCTCGTACGCTCAACTCACCGCAGGCACTGACCCGCCCGCACCCGCCGATCCTGATCGGCGGGAGCGGGGAGAAGAAGACCCTGCGCATGGTCGCGCAGTACGCACAGGCGTGCAATCCGTTCGACACCCCCGAACTCGAGCACAAGCTCGACGTGCTCCGCGGCCACTGCGACACCGTCGGTCGCAATTACGACGAGATCGAGAAGACGGTCATGTACGGGGCACTCGACCCTGGGACGGACGGCGAGAACGTCGACGCAATGCTCGAGAAGCTCCGCCGGTTCGCTGCGCTGGGGATCTCCGAGGCGCACGGAATCGTGCCCGAGGTCTACCGGATCACCCCGCTCGAACTGCTCGGCGAGCGGGTGATCCCCGAGGCCGCCCGGATGTGACCGTACGGCGGCGGCAACGACGCCGATGAACCCTCGGCGCGGTGTCGTACGGCGGTGTGGCGGCATGGGCGATAGCCGGGCGGGATTACCTCGGCCTCGGAGATCGACCGGCGGCGGGCTGCGGGCTGAGGTGAAGAACGCCGGATGACCTCGAGTCCCTCGAGGAAACGCTGGAGGTACTCGCCGATCAGGACCTGGTACGGCAGTTGGTGGACAGAACGGTGATCCTGGCCGACACCAGCGGTCAAGGTCCCGCTGGTCGTCTCGCCGTACGTGCTCGCTGAACTCGCCGCCTTCGATGCCGCACTGTGACTGGCGGCTGCGGAGATGGATGAGCGATATGCCGACCAGGAGATCGGCGTGACCGACGCGTCGATCCTCGCTACCGCAGAAGCATCGGACCGACCGAGTCCTCACGTTGGATAGCCGCCACGTCACGGTACTGCGGACAGCCAGCGAGGCGTTGTTCACCTTGCTCCCCTGACGGAGCCCGGAAGCCGTTGGCTCGACATCCGCTGTGCTCGAGTGCCGGACGTCAGCCTCGACCGCTGCCGGACCGGGCCCGCCTGGCCACCGAGTCGATCGACACAGCGAGCAGCAGCACAGCGCCGGTCACGATGAACCGCACCGACGACTCGACCACGAGCAGGTTCAGCCCGCGGTGATCATCTGCAGCACTTGGTCATCGGCGGCGACATGGCCCAGGCAGGGGACTTCCTGCTCAAGTCCGTACGGGACGGTACGCCGACACGCGCTGGCCGCGGTGTCTTCCACGCTGACCGTGACGGTGTCCTCGCTCGGGGACCGATCCGGCGTCATGGGCGCGAAGCTGCTGGCCTTGGACCACACCGAACTCAAACTCCCCGTCACGGTCGCCTGACGGCCTGATCCCGTGCTGGATCGGTGGCTAACTCGGAGAGGTTCATGGCTAGCTTGCGCTTGATCGGACCGAGCCGTCCGACCGTACTAAGCGCGGTGTTGCGTACCGTCCGAGCGACGGGGTGCCTGGCTGTCGCCGCTCGGGTGATCCGGTCAGTTGTCGAGACGACATCGAGGGCGACCGGCCGGCGGAGCGCCTGGTAGCTGTCCAGGTGCGCCTCGTCGGCGCGGCCGCTGAGGACGTCGGCGAGCAGCCCGGCCAGGGACACGGCGTCCTGGATTCCGATGTTCATCCCCTGGCCGCCGGCAGGGCTGTGCACATGTGCGGCGTCTCCGGCGAGAAAGACCGGCCCCCGGCGGTAGGAGTCGGCAATTCGGTGGTGCACGGAGAACCGGGAGCTCCAGACCAGCTGTCGAACCTCGGCGGGGGTTGCCGCCGGGCCGCGGGCGTCCAGCAGGGCCTGTACATCGTCGACCCCGGGATGCTCGGAAGCCTGGTCCACCGTTGCCACCACCCGGTACCGATCCTCGGGCAGCGGCGCCACCACCACGAGACCGCCAGGAGAGAAGAACAGCGCAACCTCCTCCCGCGAGAGTGGCCAGTCCATGTGTACATCGGCAAGCACGAACGACTGGGCGTATCGGGCGCCGGTGAACCCGATGCCGGCTTGCTTGCGTACGACGCTGTGCATGCCGTCGCAGCCGACCGCATAGCGAGCGCGGACCTGTCTCGCTGCACCACCACGGCTGCTCACCGCGACGGTCACTCCGTGACCGTCGGCCTCGACACCGGTCACCGCGTGTTCGCGGAACATCGCGCCGCCCAGCGCGACCAGCTGCTCGTGGAGTACCTCCTCGGTGATGTTCTGCGGGACCATCAGCGTGTAGGGGTAGGCGGTCGGCAAGCCGGCGAAGCTGACGCTGAGCAGGGTCCGGTCGCGGTCCCGGATCGTGAACCGGGGGACGACCACCCCGCGGCGCAGCAGTTCCTGGCTCGCGCCGATCTCCTCGAGCACCTCCAAGGTTCGGGCGTGCACCACTGCGGCTCGTGAGGTGTTGCCGCCGGCTGCTGCCTGGTCCAGCAGGACGAACGAGATCCCGTGCGCGGCAAGCACACAGGCCAGCGACAGTCCGGTCGGACCTGCACCGACTATGACGATGTCCGTCCGGTCCGGAAGCGAGCCGGCCGTCGGGGCTGAACTCATCGCCCTGCCACCTCATCTGATGTTTGACAACAACTGTTGGCAATCACGATAACCCGCGATGAGTGAGTTGACAACACTTGTTGGCATAAGCTCTGGGAGTGGCCTTCACCGAGCGCTCCCAACCAGCGAGGAAGGCCATCCTCGCGGCGGCCAGGAGGCGCTTCACCCGCGACGGGTACGAGCGGACGACCATCCGAGCGGTCGCCGCCGATGCCGGGGTCGACCCGGCCATGGTGATGCGCTACTACCAGAGCAAGGAGGGCCTGTTCGGCGCGGCCGTCGACATCGACCTGCACCTGCCTGACCTGACCGACGTGCCACTCGATGAGATCTCCGGCCTGCTGGCCAGGCATTTCGTGAACCGCTGGGAGGGCGACCTGGCCGACGAGGCGATCATGGTCATGCTCCGCTCCTCGGTCACCAACCCCAAGGCCGCCGAGCGCTTGCGCAGCGTCTTCGGTCTGCAGGTGGTGAGCCTGGTCCGTGCCGCCACGCAGAATTCTCCGGACAGCGAGCTGCGGGCCGGCATGATCAGTACGCAGCTGCTCGGACTCGCGCTGAGTCGTTACATCCTGCGGTTGCCACCGGTCGCGGCACTCGATCCGGAGACCCTGATCAAGATCCTCACACCTATGCTGGCCCGGTTCCTCACCGGCACAGCCGTCCCGGGTCCAGAGGAAGGTTGCTGGACTCACCGGCCATCGCCGTAGGGCTGCCGATCGGGCTGGCGATCATCATGTTCGGGCTCGGGTTGACGCTGTCCGTGCCGGATTTCGTACGGGTAGGCCGCTCGCCCAAGGCCACGATCCTGGCCCTGGTCTGTCAGAGCCTCGTGCTCCCGGCGATCTGCGCCGGCCTGGTCATCGCCGTCAACCTCGATCCGCTGCTGGCCGTCGGCATGATGCTGCTGGCCGCATCACCGGGCGGGACGACCGCGAACCTGTTCAGCCACCTCGCCGGCGGTGACGTCGCGCTCAACATCACTCTCACTGCGAGCGCAGCTCCGATCGAGCCGCGTCCCCTGCCCCGCCAGCCTCAGGCTGACGTGGAGCCGCGCCAGTGCAGCACCGGCTGCACCACGATCGGGCGCTCCGGGGGAGGGCCGCCGGCCAACTGATCCAGCATCAGATCCACCGCATGCCGAGCAAGGTCCTCGAGGGACAGGTCGACCGCGGTGATCGGCGGGTCGTTTCCGCGGCTGAACTCGCTATCGGTCACTGCGGCCAGCATCAAGTCCTCTGGGATGGACAGGCCGAGCTTCTCCGCGACATGGGCGATCCCAGCGGCGAACGGGCTCGGGCCGGTGATCACGGTGTCTGGCCGTGCTGCGTCGGCGAGTATCGGCACGATGAATTCCTCCGCGCCGGCGACACCGAGCCCCTCGTAGAGCGCGCTGTGCCGCACCGGCATCTCGTGTCGGTTCGCCCAATCGATGTAGATCTCCCGAGTACGCCGGTTCCACGTGTTGTCCTCGGTGCCGGTCACCAGCGCGATCCGCTCACTGCCCCGGGCGTGCAGGCCGTCCAGCAGCTCGGTGAGCACGGTGTCGTAGTCCAGCCTGACGGCCCACGGGAAGTCCGGATGGTCTGGGTCCTCCTCGACGGTCACCACCGGAACTCCCCGGCGCAGCAGTTCGGCAAGCACCTCGTCCTGCCCGTACGGATGGGCGACGATGCAACCGTCCATGGGAACCCGCGCGGCGGCCGGATCCAGGATGTCCGGGACGTGCATCAGGCCGATCCCACGGTCCAGGACCGCTGTCGCGATCGCCCCAGACAGCCGAGTGAAGGTCTCGGTGCCACGCAGGGACCCATGCACGGCATCGCGCGGCCGCAGGATCAGCCCGACGATGCCGGACCGGCCGGTGCGCAGCGAGCGCGCGGTCGGATTTGCGCCGTACCCCAACGCCGTGATCGCCTCGCGCACTCGCGCCTGGGTCGCCGCCGAGATCGTCCGGTTGCCCGACAACGCATGTGAGACGGTGCTGATCGACACCCCGGCGTACGCAGCGACGTCACTGATCGTGACCTTGGTACGGCTGACACCTGGATCGGGGCGAACCGTCGGCTCCCGACCGTCAGACGGTACGGCCACGCGTGCTCCTCTCGCCGGACCTGTGGGTGCTGCTCTTGACCTGAGTTGGACTTGAAGGCATTCTAGGCGAATCGATTTGAGTCAAAACGGTTTGATCAAGTGATGGTGAGGAGCCAGATGCAGACCGAAGAGCGCACCAGCAACGCTCTGACCGTTGCGGTCGCCCAGTTCCTGGCCGGCACCGACGTAGAGAAGAACCTGCGCCGGGTCGAGGAGTTGACCGCCCAGGCGGCAGCCCGTGGCGCACAACTGGTGGTTTTCCCGGAAGCGTCGATGTACTCGTGGGAGGCCAGCGCCGAGGACTTGGCGGAGGCGGCGCACTCGTCCGGACCGGCCTTTCTGGAGGGCGTCTCGGCCGCGGCGGTCCGACACGGGGTCACGGTCGTGGTCGGTACGTTCGAGCCACGGCCGGACGCGCAGCCGTACAACCGGTTGGTCGTCGTGGCCCCCGACGGAAGCGTTCGTGGCTGCTACGACAAGGTCCACCTCTACGACGCGTTCTCCTGGCAGGAGTCGGACAAGATCAGCGCCGGCACCACGTATCCGGATGGCTCGGAGTTGTGCACCCTGCCGGTCGGCGGGTTCACGATCGGTCTGCTGAACTGTTACGACCTGCGCTTCCCGGAGATGGCCCGAGCCCTGGCAGAACGCGGGGCCGACGTGATCGTCGTCAGTTCGGCCTGGGTCGCGGGCCCGTACAAGGAGATGCACTGGGAGACGCTGCTGCGTTCCCGAGCGATCGAGAACACCAGCTACGTGGTCGCCTCCGACCAGCCGCCGCCCGCCTCGGTCGGGCTCAGTATGATCATCGACCCGTTCGGTCTTGTGGTTGCGACCTGCCCAACCAGCGAGGGCCTCGCCCTGCACGAGCTCGATCCGGCGCATCTGCGCGAGGTACGGCAGACCGTGCCGTCGCTGTCCAACCGCCGGTACCGCGTCGTCGCTGCCGATCACGACAGCACACCTCACGCCAGTGAAAGTCACAGCACTGATGACTCGGAGGGAATCCGATGAGCGCAACCAGCGATACGCAGGTGAAACCAAACGGCTCGCAACACGGTGGTCGGCGAAGGGTCGTGGTCTCCGCGGCCATCGGTCAGTTCGTCGAGTGGTACGACTTCGTCGTCTACGCGTACGCGGCGAGCATCATCGCGACCTTGTTCTTCCCGTCGGAGGACCGGGTGGCCTCGCTGCTGGCCACCTTTGCCGTGTACGCCGTCGGCTTCGTGATGCGCCCGCTCGGCGGAGTCGTCTTCGGCCACTTCGGCGACAAGTTGGGCCGTCGCGGTGTCCTGGCCGCGGTCATCCTGCTGATGGGCGCCTCGACATTCGCTGTCGGTCTGCTCCCGACCTACGCCCAGATCGGCATCTGGGCACCGATTCTGCTGTTGGTGTGCCGGCTCCTGCAGGGGCTGTCCGCCGGTGGCGAGGCCATGGGGTCGAATGCACTTGTCGCAGAGCATGCTCCGGACAACCGTCGCGGCCTGTGGGTGGGGTTCACCTACTCCTTCGCGAACCTGCCGGCAGTCTTCGCGGCCCTGTTCATCCTGCTCCTCAGCAGCCAGCTGAGCGCAGACTCCTACGCATCGTGGGGCTGGCGGATCCCGTTCCTGTTCGGCGGCGTGCTCGCCCTCATCGGTCTCTACATCCGCATCCGCGTCGACGAGTCCCCGGCCTTCGAGGTCACCAAGTCCGCCGACCGCGTCTCGAGTGCGCCCATCCGCAGCGTGCTGCGCAATCACCGCCGCAGCCTGGGCTTCGCCTTCGCGATGGCGTCCCTGTCCGGCCTGGGCTTCTACACCTTGACCGGTTACTTCAGCACGTATCTCTCCGAAGCAGTCGGGCTCAGCTCGAACGACGCATTGATCTCGAACAGCCTCGCTCTGCTCGTGGCATTCATCGCAATGCCGCTGGGAGGCTTGCTCTCTGACCGTATCGGCCGCCGTCCGACGCTGGTGCTCGGCGCCGGATTGAGCGCCTTGGTGTCCATCCCGGCGTACCTGCTTGCCAGTGCCGGCTCGTTGGGTACGGCGGTGGCGGGTCAGTGCCTGCTGGCCCTCGGGCTGGGTTTGTTCTTCGGTCCCGTGGGCATCGTCTTCCTCGAACTGTTCCCGACCCGGAACCGCTACAGCGGCGCCGCGATCGGCTACAACGCCGCGTACCTGGTCTTCGGCGGGACAGCGCCACTGTTCAGCACCTACCTGGTCGATGTCACCGGCAGCTTGCTGGCGCCTGCGGTCTACATGGCGGTGTTGGCGGCGGTGGTCTTCCTCGTTGCACTGCGGCTGCCCGAGTCGTACAAGAGCTCGCTGCTGCACGACGAGGACCATGAACCGGTGGCACCCGACGACCTGCTCCAACGCTCCGGAACCACCGCGGACCTGACCCCGGCAACTGCTGAGAAGGTGAACCGATGACCGAGCAGACCCTCACCGTGTCGTGCGTCCAACTGACCGCCCGCGACGACGACAAGCCGGGCACGATCAAGAAGTGCCTGGAACTGATCGATGTGGCAGCC
>JBPCOF010000042.1:0-9104 GCA_051000515.1 Geodermatophilaceae bacterium | reverse complement strand
TGTTGCCGCCGAAGTTGAGCTGATAGGTGCGCAGCAGCTCCACGCCACGGTCCTCGAACAGCTTGGCCAGCACCCGGTGGGTGATGGTCGCGCCGACCTGGCTCTTGATGTCATCGCCGACGATCGGTACGCCGGCCTCGGTGAACTTCGCCGCCCACTCGGGGTTGCTGGCGATGAAGACCGGCAGCGCGTTGACGAAACCGACCTTGGCATCGATCGCGCACTGCGCGTAAAAGCGCGCCGCATCCTCGGAGCCGACCGGGAGGTAGGACACCAGCACGTCGGCCCTGGTGTCGCGCAGGACCTGGACCACGTCGACCGGCTCGGCGTCGGACTCCGCGACGATCTCGCGGTAGTACTCGCCGAGCCCGTCGTAGGTGTGCCCCCGCTGGACGGTGACGCCGGTCTCCGGGACGTCGCAGAACTTGATCGTGTTGTTCTCACTCGCGCCGATCGCGGTCGACAGGTCCTCGCCGACCTTCTTGGCGTCGACGTCGAACGCGGCGACGAACTCGATGTCGCGGATGTGGTAATCGCCGAACTTCACGTGCATCAGGCCGGGGACCCGGTCCTGCGGGTCGGCGTCCTTGTAGTACTCGACCCCCTGAACCAAGGACGACGCGCAGTTTCCTACGCCGACGATGGCGACTCGTACCGAACCCATGGCGGGCTCCCCTCTAGTGGATGTCTCGGTTGTTTCGGTCAGTGGTGTGCTGTGCTGTGCAGTTCCCGTCACGGGGTCGGCCTCATCGCGCCTCGACCCGCCCCAACGCGGCTCGAACGCGCCTCATCGCGCTCGACGGGGCGTCGGGTCGCGGGCCTGATCGGCTCGCTCGGTGTCGATCAGCTCCGAGAGCCAGCGCACTTCCCGGTCCACGGAGTCCAGGCCGTGCTGGTGCAACTCGAGGGTGTAGCGGTCGAGTCGTTCACGGGTGCGAGCCAGTGCGGTGGTCAGGCCCTCCTGCTGCTCCTCGACCTTGCGACGGCGGCCCTCGAGGATGCGAAGCCGTACGTCGGAGGCGGTGTAGGAGAAAAAGGCCAGGTGGACCCCGAACCGCTCGTCGTCGTAGGTGTCCGGCCCGGTCTCGGCCACCCAGTCCGCGAACCGCTCCTTGCCCTCGGCGGTCAACTTGTAGACGACCTTGCCGCGCTTGCCGGTGAAGGCAGAAGCGTCAGCCGGGAGCAGCTTGCTGGCAGCGACCGTGTCGTCGACGGCGATCAGACCGGACTCCTTCATCCGCCGCAGCGCCGGGTAGAGCGAGCCGTAGGAGAAGGCCCGCAGGCCGCCGCACACGGTGAACAGCTCCTTGCGGAGTTCGTAGCCGTGCATCGGCCGATCGTGCAGGAGACCGAGGATCGCGAACTCGAGCATCCGGGGCCCCTCTCCTCGTAGTTGCGAGTGTCCAGTTGCGTGCTGGCGATGTATCGAGACGATATATCAGGTGACGACCCTAGGCGAACAGCGGGTGACCAGAGGGCAAACCGCAGCTGCGCCGCCGCGCGGTCCCGAACCCGGATCCGGCGGCTACGCTGGTCAGGTGCTCAGCCGACGCTCGGTCGTGGACTACGCGCTGCAACGCCGCGCGCTCCTGGCTGACGTCCACGCCGGCCGGGTCGGCCTGATCCAGGCCTGCGATGCCAGCCCCTACCTGCTGCGCGCGGCGAAGTACCACGGAGAGCCGACCCAGGCCAGCTGCCCGATCTGCCGCAAGGAACGCCTGACCCGGGTGCACTACATCTACGGCGAGCGCCTGGGCACGCTGTCCGGGCAGGCCAAGACCGAGCGCGAGCTGAAGGTGATGGACGGTCGGGCGTCGGAGTTCAGCGTGTACGAGGTCGAGGTCTGCCGCAGTTGCTCATGGAATCACCTGATCGCCTCGTACGTGCTCGGTGGCGAGCGGGCCGGCACCGTCGGCGAGCGGACCGGCCGGGCCGCACGCAACTGAGGTTTCGAGTTCCGGTCTGGTCACCTGAACTGAGCAAGCTTTTCGCGCGAAGGTAGCCGCCCTGCTGATCGTCGACCGCGATGTAGCTGATCGTCGCATCAGCGCTCAGCTGATCGCCGCCATCGAAGCGTTCCAGCAGGATTCGCTGCAATTTGCCGTATCTGTGCCCGATCCTTGGCGAACTGACCCAGACGAGCTGCCCGACCCGCCGCTCGCTGCCTACATCGCACTGCCCGACGTGAACTGCCCGACGTGAACTGCCCGACGTGAACCGCGACGTGGATGTGCCATGACTGATGGGACTTCCGGCGGCCGACATCGGCCGGCGTACGGGGGACTCACATACCGGCGACGTACCCTGACCGGCGTGTCTGACTTCGACGACCGAACCCGCCCGTTGCCCAGGGTGGCCCGTTCCGGAACCGGCGTCGGCTCCACCGGTCCGCGCGCCGCCCCGGGTCAGGGCAAGGCCGGGGCCAGCGCTCCACGGGACGGTCGCCCACAGAAGGGTGCCTCGCAGGACGGCACGCGAAGCACTAGGCACCGTAAAGCCCGGCAGTCGCGGACGAAGAAGGAGCGCATCAAGGGCCGGCTCACGATCGCCGCTGCAACGCTGGCCGTGCTGTCGCTGCTGGGCGCGGCCTTCGTCGTGGTGGTGTACGCGAACACCGCCGTACCGACCCCCGACCAGATCCGGACGAACCAGACCTCGGTCGTCTACTACTCCGACGGGACCAGCGTCCTGGCCCGGGTCGGGGATGAGAACCGGACCGATGTCGACCTGGACGTCGTACCCGAGCACGTACGCAATGCCGTCCTGGCGGCCGAGAACCGAGGCTTCTACTCCGACCCGGGGATCTCCTTCACCGGGATCATGCGGGCGGTCTGGAACAACCTGACCGGCGGGGATACCCAGGGCGGGTCGACGATCACGCAGCAGTACGTGAAAATCGCTTTTCTGACCTCCGAGCAGACCTTGTCCCGCAAGTTCCAGGAGCTGTTCCTGGCGATCAAGCTGGACAACGAGTTCTCGAAGAACCAGATCCTGGAGTACTACCTCAACACGATCTACTACGGCCGGGGCGCGCACGGGATCCAGGCCGCGGCCGAGACGTACTTCGGCAAGAATGCCGACGACCTGACCGTGGCCGAAGGTGCGGTGCTGGCCTCGAGCATTCGCAGCCCCGCGTTGTACGACCCGACCAACCACCCCGAGGCCGCCGCCGAGCGCTTCGAGTACGTCCTGGACGGAATGGTCGAGGAGGGCTGGCTGTCCGAGCGTGACCGACGGGCACAGCCGTATCCCGCCGTGCTTCCGATCGGCCCGTCCGCGGTCAACCAGGCCAACGGACCCGAAGGCTTGATCCTGAATCAGGTCCGGGAAGAGCTGGCCGCCATCGGGTTTGATGAGTCCCGGCTCTATCGCGACGGCCTGCGGGTGACCACGACCGTGAACCCCGGGGCGCAACAGGCCGCGATCCAGTCGGTGAACGACATCATGGCCGGGCAGCCGGCCAACCTGCGCCCGGCGCTGGTCTCGGTCGACCCGGCGACCGGTGCCGTGGTGGCCTACTACGGGGGTTCGGTGGGGACCGGCTTCGACTACGCGCAGACCTACCGCCAGCCGGGTTCCTCGTTCAAGCCGTACGTGGTGGCCGCCGCCCTGGAACAGGGAATCGGGGTCGGCGCCCGGCGAGACGGGTCGTCGCCGCAGACCTTTCCCGACCGGGAGGCGCCGGTTCGCAACTCCGAGGGCGGGCAGTGCGGCAGTTGTACGGTGCGCGAGGCGCTGACCCGGTCGCTGAACACCGTCTTCTATGGGCTGGCCTACGAGGTAGGCGGCGCGGCCGTGGCCGATGTGGCCCACCGGGCCGGCGTCGCCAGCGAGATGCCGGACGGGACGCCCACGTTGTCGCGGGACGGGGTCACGGGGTCCTCGATCGGCATCGGTGAGTACGAGGTACGCCCGATCGACCAGGCGCACGCGTTCGCGACCTTCGCGGCCGGCGGAGTGGCGCGGCCGACGTACTTCATCAGCCAGATCGCCGACTCCGAGGGCAACGTCCTGTATTCCAACGACGGCGCCGACGGCGAGCAGGTGATGGCACCGGAGGTCGCCAACGACGTGACGTACGCACTGACCGATGTCGCCGACTACTCCAACGACGAACTCGCCGACGGCCGGGAGGTGGCCTGCAAGACCGGGACCACCCAGCTCGACGACGAGAACAACAAGGACGCCTGGATGGTGGGCTACACCCCACAGCTGTCGACCGCGGTGTGGGTCGGAACGGACGCCAACGAGCCGCTGCTGACCGCGGAGGGCCGACTGGTCTACGGCTCGGGCCTTCCCGGCAAGATCTGGCAGGCCTATATGAACGCGACCCTGGCCGGCGCGGAGCAGTTGCCGTTGCCCGATGAGGCACTGATCAAGGGCGACAGCGGGCAGACCTCGGGCTCCGGCTCCGGTGGTGCTGGCGACGGTGGCAACGGCGGTGGTGGTGGCAACGGCGGCGGGAACGGCGGCGGCGGCGGGAACGACGAGTCCGCGGACCCGACCCCGGCTCCCTCGGCGACGCCTGACCCAACAGTGGACCCGACCGAGTCGGCACCGCCGCCGCGGCCCTCACCGCCACCGCGACCGTCACCACCTCCGCGGCCTTCTCCGCCGGCGCCACCGCCCACGACTCCACCGGCACCGACCCCGTAGCGCGCCAACCCGACAACGCGTGAGCGAGCAGGCCGTGAGCGAGGAGACTGAGCAGGGGGCGAGCGAGCCGGGCGTGGGCGAGGAGACTGAGCAGCCGGTGGACCGGGTGCTGCCAACCTGGTCCGATCCAGTTGCCACCGCGGCGAGCACGGCGATCGGTGGGCCGTGGGGCCGGCACGCGAGCGTGGGCAGGAACCGGTTCTGGACCCCGCTGCGCGTGGTCCTGGCGATGGGCATCGTCGTGCTGGCCTTCGCCTGGATCAAGCAGGAACCCTGTGCCGCCGGGGACTGGTCAGGATCCAAGCAATACACCCACTTCTGCTACTCCGACTCGGTACCGCTGTTCGGGATCCACGGGCTTGACTCCGGTGCGGTTCCCTATGTCGACTCGGCGGTGGAATACCCGGTCCTGACCGGTTGGTTCATGTACGGCGCCTCGCGGCTGTCGGCGACCTATGACGCTGCCTCGCTGGACAACGGCTTGCTGCCCGATCTGCCGGCGGTCTACTCCTACTACTCCGTGACCGCGCTGCTGCTGTCGTTGTGTGCCCTGGCGATGATGTGGGCGGTGCAGCGGCTGTCCGGTCGGCGGCCGTGGGATGCCGCGATGGTGGCACTGTCCCCGCTGCTGTTCGTCCACGCTTTCACGAACTGGGATCTGTGGGCGATCGCCTGGTCCAGCGCTGGGCTGGTGGCCTGGTCGCGGCGCCGGCCGGTTCTGGCTGGGGTGCTGATCGGGCTGGGGGTCGCGGCCAAGCTCTATCCGCTGCTGTTCCTCGGCGTGCTGTTCGTCCTGTGCCTGCGCGCGGGGCGGCTGCGCCCTTGGGCGCTGACCAGCATTGCGGCGCTGCTGACCTGGCTGGCGATCAACCTGCCGGTCGCGTTGGCCGCTTCGGAGAACTGGTCACTGTTCTTCCGGCTCAACCAGACCAGGGTCGCCGATCCGGACTCGCTCTGGCGAATCATGGAGCACCTGAGCGGCTCGACCGGGACCAGCCTGCTCGACCCGTTACTGCCTCCGGGCCAGGCACCGGTGGGGCTGAACATCGCCGTGGCCCTGGCGACCGCGGCGGTCTGCGCGGGGGTGGCCTTCGTTGGCCTGCGGGCACCCGTACGGCCGCGCCTGCCGCAGTTGCTCTTCCTGCTGTTGGCAGGGTTCCTGCTGGTGAACAAGGTGTGGAGCCCGCAGTTCTCCCTGTGGTTGCTGCCGTTGGCGGTCCTGGCCCGGCCGGAATGGCGGCTGCTGCTGGCCTGGCAGCTGGCCGAGGCGTTCCTCTGGGGCCCGCGGCTGTTGTGGTACCTCGGAGTCGACAACTTCGGACTCCGCGTCGAGTGGTTCTACCTCGCCGTCGGCGTCCGCGACGTGCTGGTCATCGCGCTGATGCTCTATGTGCTCCGGGACCTGTGGGATCCGCGCTGGGACATCGTGCGGCGCAGCGGGATGGACGATCCGGCTGGGGGCGTCCTGGATGAGGCACCGGACCGCTTCACCCTTTCCCGCCCTTATCGCGATAAAGGCGCGCATGACGGCGCCACAACCGCTCTTATCGCGAAAAGGTCTGTCACGGAAGCGACCATCGAGGGTGACCCTGCTGAGGGCCGCGCGCCGTGACCGGTGAGCTGAGCGGCCGGGTGGCGATCGTGACCGGTGCCAACCACGGCATCGGCGCGGCCACAGCGGAGTTGCTGGCCGCCCGGGGCGCCGCAGTGGTCGCGAGCTACCTGCGCCTCGAGGACCCCGAGCGGGCCGGGACCCCACGGACGTACGCCGAGAACCGCGCGGGTACGGCCGACCGGCTCGTCGCCGCGATTCGGTCAACCGACGGCCGGGTCCTCGCCGTCGAGGCCGACCTCAGCGACCCGGCGACTCCGGGCCGGCTCTTCGACGCGGCCGCGTCCGACTTCGGCCCGGCCGACATCCTGATCAACAACGCCAGTTCATGGCGGCAGGACAGCTTCCGCACCGGTGTGCCCGACCGCGTAGGGCGCCAGCCTGAACCGGTTACTGCCGACAGCATCCTGCACAACCTGGCGGTGGACGTGACCGCCGCCGCCTTGCTGATCGCCGAATTCGCCCGGCGGCACATCGCCCGAGGCGGCGAATGGGGTCGGGTCGTCGGACTGACTTCCGGTGGGTCACAAGGCTTTGCCGGCGAAGTGTCCTATGGTGCAGCGAAGTCAGCGCAGGAGAACTACACGATGAGCGCGGCCACCGAACTCGGCCCGTACGGCGTCACCGCCAACATGGTCTATCCACCGGTCACCGACACCGGCTGGGTCACCGACGAGGTCCGTGCGCTCGTCGAGTCCAGCGCGGGACACATGCATGTCGCCCAACCCGCCGAGGTGGCCGAAGTGATCGGATACCTGTGCAGCGATGCCGCTCGACTGCTGACCGGCAACATCCTGCACCTGCGCTGAGCTGTCCGGTGTCGCCGACCACGCTGCCCGCTGGGAGATCACCGGCGGCGGGCTAGGACGTAGCGGTCCCGACCGGTCAGGTCCCGGTGCGTCGTAGCCGGCTCGAAGGCGCCCGTACGGTCAACCAGGGCCCTTACGGCCGCACCCTGTACGTCAGCGTGTTCCATCACGAACAGCCCGCCGGCCCGCAGCAGACGCGCGGCCGCTGCCACGACCTGCCGGGGAACGTTCAGCCCGTCGCCTCCGCCGCCGAACAACGACCGCGGCGGGTCATGTTCTGCCACTTCCGGTTCCAGGGGCACCGCGTCATCGGGAATGTACGGCGGATTGCTGCTCACAATGTCGACCGAGCCGGCGAACTCCGATAGCAGAGCTGGATCGGCAACATCACCGACCTCGACCCGAATACCGCCGGGTCCAGTCGAGGTGCCCGGGGTTTCGGATGGCTCGGTCGAGGCAGCCCGGAGCCGAGCGGCATTCTGCCGGGCGAGGGCGACGGCGGCGGGGTCGATGTCGACCGCGACCACCCGCGAGCCGGGCGCCTCGAACGCGACCGACAGCGCGAGAACGCCGGATCCGGTGCACAGGTCCACGACGAGCGGCGTACGGCCCGCCGCGATCAGGCGCACCGCCTCCTCGGCCGCCTGACCCGCAACGACCTCGGTCTCTGGCCGCGGCACGAAAACACCCGGCTCGACCCGAACGTTCAGTCGGCGGAACGCCGCGTACCCCACGATATGCTGCAACGGCTCTCGAGCCTCGCGTCGCCGTACGAGCGTTTCGTACGCACCCTCGAAGCCAGCCGGCACCGGCGGCGGGACAGCCACGATCAGCTGCGGTACGCCGAGAGCGTGCTCGGCCAGGGCGATTGCGTCCACGCGGGGGCTGGGGACGCCGGCGGCGGCCAGCCGATCGGTGGCCCGGGCGATCGCCGTAAGTAAGCGGGCATCCTCCTGGGCGCTCAGGCCAGCGCCTCCCGCAACAGGACGATCTCCGCGCCCCGCTCAGCCGAGCCGCCCGGTGTCTCCAGGATCACCGGCGCTCCAGCCGAGCGGACCACCTCCACGAGCGCCGCGGTCTCGATCTGGCCGGAGGTCAAGCCGGCGTGCCGATCCCGGCCGGAGTCGGCGGTGTCGCGGGAGTTGTTGCAGTGCACCAGGTCGATCCGTCCGGTGATCGCTCGTACGGCATCCGCGGCGGTTCCGATGTCGATCCCGCCGGCCCAGGCGTGACAGGTGTCCAGGACGAAACCGGCTCCGAACTCACCGACCGCGGCCCAGAGCTTCTCGATCGCCTCGAGCCGGCGGGCCATGGCCTTGTCACCGCCGGCGGTGTTCTCGATCAGGACCGGCAACGGGAACCCGCCGTCCTCGGCCTGGCGCTCGAACACCTTGCGCCAGTTGTCGAAGCCGATGGCCTCGTCGTCGTCGGCTAGGACGTGACCGCCGTGCACGATCAGGCCCTTGGCGCCGATGCCGGCCGCAGCCTTGGCATGGGCGGTCAGCAGCTTGCGGCTCGGAATCCGGATCCGGTTGTTGGTCGTGGCGACGTTGAGCACGTACGGCGCGTGGACGTAGATGTCCAGATCGCTCGCGGCGTACTCATCGGCGCGCGGCGAGGGGCGCGGCGCCTTCCAGCCCTGCGGGTCGGCCAGGAAGATCTGCACCGCATCAGCACCGGAGGCCAATGCCTCGGCAAGCGGATCGGCATCGTCGTCACGGGCGCCTACGTGTACGCCGAGTATGGGGACTGCCACGTCGACCGAGCCTACTGACCTCCGCCCATCGGCCCCGCGTATCTGGCTGGTCCACCGCTCGTTCCTACCCGTTGTGACCAGCCGTCTGAGCCGCCGCGTACGCGTACGGGCCTGGCTGCCCTGACCACGGCACTGGTGACGCTGCTGGATATCCCGCTGCTGGCCACTACTGCCGCGCGCGGTTCCACCGCTTCCGGCCCCTAGCGGGTCAGCGGGAAACACCGTGCCGCGTACGGGTTGCGGCACCGGCAACGGCGGCTATGACCCGGGT
>JBPCOF010000041.1:0-23986 GCA_051000515.1 Geodermatophilaceae bacterium | reverse complement strand
CGGCTCGTCCATGAGGAAAGCCTGCGGCTCGCGGACGATCGCCCGGCCCATCGCCACGCGCTGCCGCTGACCACCGGAAAGGTTTCGTGGGCGCTTGTCCAACATGTCCTCGAGGCCGAGCGTGCGGGCGGCTTTCTCGACCCGTTCGTTGACCTGGTTCTTCGGCAGTTTGCGCAGCTGCAATCCGAACGCAATGTTGTCGCGCACCTTCAGGTGGGGATACAACGCGTAACTCTGGAAGACCATGGCCAAGTCGCGGTCGCGAGAGGGTACGCCGTTGACCACCTTGTCACCGATCCGAACGGTGCCCTCGCTGATCGACTCCAGACCGGCCACCATGCGCAGTGCCGTGGTCTTGCCGCAGCCCGAGGGGCCGACCAGGACGAGCAGTTCGCCGTCCTCGATCTCCAGGTCCAAGCCGGTTACCGCCCGTGTGCCGTCGTCGTAGACCTTCCCGACGTCCTGAAGAATCACCTTGGCCACGCAGCTCCACCTTCCGCGGATCAGTCTCGTATTGGGGCCTCGTGCAAACCAGCCTCGTGCAACGTAGTCCTGTTCAGCGGTGATACGCAGAGTTGCGCCAGTCGTAATAACCTCGTTACGTCGGCGGGGAATCAGCGACGGCGAAGGATCGCCCGCAGCTTGCTCAAGCGCTCAACCATGCCGGCCTCGGAGCCGTGCTCGGTCGGCTGGTAGTAGTCCCGGCGATCGACCGTATCCGGCGCGTACTGCTGTGCCACGACGCCGTACGGATCAGCCATGGAGCCCGCATCGTCGGATTGGGCATCGTGGGAGTAGATATAGCCCTTGCCGTGGCCGAGCTTGGCAGCACCGGAATAGCTCGAGTCGCGAAGATGGAAAGGCACTGGACCCGCCAGTCCCCGGTGGATGTCCTCGATCGCGGCGCCGATGGCGAGGTAGGCGGCATTGGACTTCGGTGCCGTCGCGAGATGCACGACCGCCTGGGCCAGCGGGATTCGGCCTTCGGGCATACCGATGAAGGACACCGCCGTGTAGGCCGCGACGGCCAGGGGCAGCGCGGAGGGATCGGCCATGCCGACGTCCTCGCTCGCGCTGATGACCAGGCGCCGGGCGATGAACCGGGGGTCCTCCCCGGCCTCCACCATGCGGGCCAGATAGTGCAGCGCGGCATCCACGTCACTGCCGCGGATGGACTTGATCAGAGCGCTGGCAACGTCATAGTGCTGGTCACCGTCCCGGTCGTAGCGAACCGCCGCCTGGGTGACAGCGCGCTCGACGACGGAAAGCGTGATCTCGGTCAGCCCCTCGTCTCGGGCCGCGTTGGCCGCTGCCTCGAGCGTGGTCAGCGCGCGGCGCGCGTCACCTCCCCCGATGCGGACCGCGTGGTCCTCAGCGTCGGGAGCCATGGCTAGCTCTCCGGCATACCCGCGTGGATCAAGCAGGGCCCGGCGGAGCAACGTTCGTACGTCGTCATCGCCGAGCGGTTCCAGGGTGAGCACGATCGAGCGGGACAGCAGGGGGCTCACGACCGAGAAGTACGGGTTCTCCGTCGTGGCCGCGATCAGGCTGACCACCCGGTTCTCCACTGCCGAGAGCAGCGAATCCTGTTGCGTCTTGGAGAAGCGGTGTACCTCGTCGATGAACAGAACCGTCCGCCGTCCGGTCAGTCCCAGATCCTTGGTGGCCGTGTCGATGACCGCGCGAACGTCCTTGACGCCGGAGTTGAGGGCGGACAGTTGTACGAAGGTCCGCTTGGTGGCCAGCGAGACCACATGTGCCAACGTCGTCTTACCCGTCCCGGGCGGCCCGTAGAGAATGACTGACATGCCCTCGTCGGCATCGACCAGACGGCGCAGCGGACGCCCGGGGCCGAGGACTGCGTCCTGACCCACGACCTCGTCGAGTGACCGAGGGCGCATCCGGACCGCCAGCGGGGCGGCAGCGGCTGCGTTCTGCGCCGCAGCGTCGTCGAAGAGGCTGGCGGGCTCGCTCGACAACATGCCGTGCTCCGCACGGTCGTTCGCTGCGCTTCTCGCTCGTACCTCGCTGCGATGCTCGCTCACGGCACCAGAGGTTACCCGCGACTCACGACAGCTATCCCCCTCCGGGGTGCGACCGTCCGTCCTCGACCGAGTCGGCTCGGTAACCCTGACGCAGGGCTGTCGAGCGACGGGTGAGATCGTCTGCGAAGGACAGCGACGTTCCAGTCCGTCTTGTCGGGAGAGGACCAGCCCTGAGTAGCACGCCGCCACCGGACCCACCTCCGGAGTACGGGCTGACCCCGAAACGCAAAGGGGGACGGCACTCCCTCGACGGGCGGGCCGGGGACACGCAGATGATCCAGCTTCCGACGATCACGCCGGCTCGGCAGAGCACGCAGCCAACCGATGAGCCGCCCGTACCGGCGCACCGACCCTCGCCGCCGGCGCCCTCGCCGCTACCGGGACCGCAAGCCCCTCGCGCGGTTCCGGCGCGTTCGGGGTCGGCCGGGAGACCAGGCGACGATGGAGCCCCCGAAAGCCCCAAGCCGGGGCGGAGGTTCGGTCTGTTCAACAGACGGTCCAAAGCCCGGGCTCAGCAGGAAGAACGGGTTCGCAGCCGATTAGCCGTCCCGATCCAGAGCCCGCGGCGCGTCGCCGTGGTGGGGCTACGGGGCGGTGTCGGGAAGACCACCTTGTCGGTGCTGCTGGCGGGCATCTACTCCAAGAGCCGAGACGAGCCAGTGCTCCTGCTGGACGCCGACCCGACCTTCGGCTCGCTGCTCCTGCGCAGCGGCGTAGCACCGGCCCACAGCGCCCGCGATCTGGCCGGGCGCGGCGACCCGGGCGATATCGCCATTCTCACGCCCTACCTCGCTCGATCGGCCTCCGGCGCCTGGGTGTTACCCAGCGGCCTTGACCCCGGCGAGAGCGCGCGCTTCGACGAAGCAACGTTCGTAGCCACGATGGATGTCGTGCACCGGCACTTCGCGATCACGGTCACCGACTGCGGGGCCGGCCTGAGCGGTGCTCTGATGAGGCAGTTGCTCAGCGGTGCGCACACTCTGGTGTTCACGACCTCGGCCAGCGTCGACGGGATAACGGCCACCTACGCCGGGCTGCAGTGGATCGTCGAACGTGGCTTCGGCTCTCTCGTGGCCAATAGTTTCGTCGTTGTCACCGCGGTTCGTCGCCGTGATCCACCGGTGGATCTGGCCGCCGCGGCGAAGCGGTTCGACGGGCTGTGCCGCGGCCTGATCAGTATTCCCGACGATCCACACCTGCGCGCCGGAGCGCGCATCGACCAGAGTGAGTTGACCGAGCAGACCCGCCTCGCGATGCTGCACCTCGCGGCTGAGGTTCTCGAGGCAGCCCAACGGGCCTGAGTCGGGTCTGCGGCAGCGTCGGTCAGGTGCGACGCAAGATCTCGCCGAGCGCGCCTAGGATCAGCGTGACGATGTCCGGTCGGGCGTTGTAGCCCATCAAGCCGATCCGCCAGATGGTCGTGGCGAACTCCCCTGCACCGGCGCCGATCTCGATGTTGTACCGCGTCAAGAGCTCGCCGCGTACGGCCGCAGAGTCGACTCCCTCGGGCACCTTCACGGTCGTGAGCTCGGGCAGTCGATGCCCTTGTGCGGCAAACAGTTCAAGTCCCATTGCTTGCAGACCCTCTTGCAGCGCAGCGCCCGTCACCGAGTGCCGAGCGATGACCGGATCCAGGCCCTCCTCGAGGACCCGTCCCAGACCGGCGTGCAGGGAAGCGACCATCGCCGTGGGCGCGGTGTGGTGGTAGGTACGCCCGCGGCCGCCGGAGGCTTCACCGACGTACCCGCCGAGCATGCCTAGGTCGAGATACCAGGACTGCGGCCGCTCGATGCGACGCTCCCAGGCTCGGTCGTTGATCGTGAACGGTGACAGACCCGGCGCGACACCGATGCACTTCTGCGTGCCCGAATAGGCGATGTCGATGCCCCACTCATCGACGGCCAACTCGATGCCGGCCAGCGACGTCACGCAGTCGGCGAGGAACAGCGCATCGCCTTTACCGGCGGCAAGTGCGGCCACGTCGTTGCGGATACCGGTCGAGGTCTCGGCGTGGACGACGGCGATTAGCTTCGGCGACGGGTGCGCGCTCAGCACCGCGTCGACGTCCAGCGGCTGACCCCAGGCAGCATCGACGCGGACGACCTCGGCGCCGCAGCGCGCCGCGACATCGCACATCCGTACGCCGAACAGGCCGTTGACGCCGACGACCACGACGTCGCCAGGTCCCACGGTGTTGACGAAAGCCGCCTCCATGCCCGCGCTCCCGGTCGCCGACAACGGCAGCGTACGGCGGTTGTCGGTGCGGTAAACCGTCCTGAGCCGGTCGCAGGTCTCGTCGAGCAGAGCCAGAAAAGCTGGGTCGAGGTGCCCGAGCAAGGGCTGCGCCAGTGCGGCGGTCGCCTCCGGGTACGGATTGGTCGGACCAGGCCCCAGCAGGGTACGAGCAATCACCGGCATGGACCCGACCTTATGGGTTGACCATGGGCGGACCGTCGACGCCGGCTTCCCTGCGCTGTTGCGACGTGATCGGCGCCGGTGCCCCGGTGAGCGGGTCGTATCCACCGCCGGATTTCGGGAAGGCGATCACCTCTCGGATCGAGTCCTCACCCGCTAGCAACGCGCAGACCCGGTCCCAGCCGATGGCGATCCCGCCGTGCGGCGGTGCGCCGAAAGCGAAGGCGTCGAGCAGGAAGCCGAACTTCTCCTGCGCCTCCTGCGCCGAGAGGCCCATGGTCGCGAAGACTCGCTCCTGAATGTCCCTGCGGTGGATCCGGATCGAGCCACCGCCGATCTCGTTGCCGTTGCAGACGATGTCGTAGGCGTAGGCCAGCGCATGCTCGGGATCGGTGTCGAAGGTGTCCAGGAACTCCGGTCTGGGCGAGGTGAACGCGTGATGCACTGCGGTCCAGGCGCCACCACCGACGGCCACGTCGCCGGATGCGCGGGCATGGGCAGAAGGTTCGAACAGCGGCGCATCCACCACCCAGACGAACGACCACTGGGCCTCGTCGATCAGCCCACCGCGGCGACCGACCTCCAGCCGCACGGCGCCGAGCAGACCGCGAGCGGCCAGCGGCTCCCCGGCTGCGAAAAAGACGCAGTCGCCGGGCTCGGCACCGACATGACCGGCGATCCCAGCACGCTCGTCATGCGCGAGGTTCTTGGCCACCGGTCCGGCCAGTTCGCCGTCGGCACCGACCAACACGTAGGCCAGTCCTTTGTGGCCACGCTGCCGGGCGAAATCCTGCCAGGCGTCCAGCGTGCGCCGTGGCTGGTCAGCCCCTCCGGCCATGACGACCGCTCCCACGTACGGCGCCTGAAAGACCCGGAAGGGGGTGTCGGCGAAGTATTGGGTGCAGTCGGTGAGCTCGACGTCGAAACGGAGGTCCGGCTTGTCCGTTCCGTACCGCGACAGTGCCTCGCCATGGGTGATCCGCTGGATCGGCGTGGGGATCTGGTAGTCGACCAGCGACCACAGCGCGGTCAGGAGCTCCTCGGTCAGCGCGATCACATCGTCCTGGTCGACGAAGCTCATCTCGACGTCCAGTTGGGTGAACTCCGGCTGCCGATCGGCGCGGAAGTCCTCGTCGCGATAGCAGCGCGCGATCTGGTAGTACCGCTCCATCCCGGCGACCATGAGCAGTTGCTTGAAAAGTTGTGGGGACTGCGGGAGGGCGTACCAGGACCCGGGGGCCAGTCGCGCCGGTACGACGAAGTCGCGGGCCCCTTCCGGAGTCGATCGGGTGAGCGTCGGGGTCTCGATCTCCACGAAGTCGTGCGCGTGCAGTACGTCGCGGGCCGTGCGGTTGACCTCGCTACGCAACCGCAGCGCCGCGGCGGGACCGCTGCGGCGCAGGTCGAGGTAGCGATGCCGCAGCCGCGCCTCCTCACCGACCTCGACGTGGTCGTCGATCTGGAACGGCAGCGACGCGGACTCCGACAGCACGTCGACCTCAGTGGCGATGACCTCGATCTCGCCGGTGGGTAAGGCGGGGTTCTCGTTGCCCTCCGGCCGAGCGGTGACCTCACCGACGACGCGCAGGCAGTACTCGTTGCGCAGCCCGTGGGCAACGGATTCGTCCCGTACGACGACCTGCACCACTCCGGAGGCATCGCGCAGATCCAGAAAGGCAACCCCTCCGTGATCGCGCCGCCGACCGATCCATCCGGCCAGGATGACGGTCTTTCCGGCATCGGAACTGCGCAGGTCTCCACCTGCGTGGGTGCGAATCACAGAATTCCTCTACTCGACGGCGTGGGAGGCGGAAATGACCTGAGGGTTCAGGTCTACCTCGGGCGGCAACCAGATATCCGGGTCAGCCGCGATCTGGTCGCCGCTGCGGATGTCCTTGACCTCGTGGCCCGAGTCCGCTTCGGTCGCGGGGAACCAGACGTAGGGGATGCCGCGGCGTTCGGCCAGGCGGAGTTGCTTACCGTATTTCTCCGCCGACGGAGCAACCTCTGTCGCGACACCTCGGGATCGAAGCGCTTGAGCCACAAGTCCGGCTGCCGGCCGCATCCCCTCGTCTGGAAGCGCGACGAGTACGCAGGAGGGGACGCTGCGGGACCCGCCGAGACTGCCGTCGGCAAACAGCGGGACGAGCAACCGGGAGACCCCCAAGGAGATGCCGACACCGGGATAGGTCGTGCGTCCGTCGCTGGCCAACGAGTCGTACCGACCTCCGGAGCAGATCGAGCCGAGCCCCTCGTAGCCGCTCAACCGGGTCTCGAAGACGGTGCCGGTGTAGTAGTCCAGCCCGCGAGCGATTCGCAGGTCGGCCTCGACGGTGATCCGGTCGGAGTTGAGGTCCTGGCAACCCTCGATGACGGCGGCCAGCTCGGCCAGACCTTCGTCGAGGAGGTCGTCGTGTATGCCGAGGTCGCGCACCCGGTCCACGAAAGAGGTGTCCGCCGTACGGATGCCGGCCAGCTCCAGGCAGGCGTCGGCCTGCGTGTCCGAGAGTCCGGCGTCGGCACCGAGCAGTTCGCCCACGACGTTCGCAGGCACCTTGTCCAGCCTGTCGATGACTCGCATCGCACCCGGAGGATTCGGTGCGCCGATACCGAGCAGGAAACCCTGCAGCAGCTTGCGATTGTTGATCTGCAGGTGCAGCGGTGGCACGGGCAGCGCGGACAGCGCTTCGGCCATCACCCGGGCGACCTCGATGTCATGGTGGAAGGCCAACGTGCCCGGGGCAACGATGTCGATGTCTGCCTGCGTGAACTCACGAAAGCGGCCCGACTGTGGTCGTTCGCCGCGCCACACTCTTTGGATCTGGTATCGCCGAAACGGAAACTCGAGTTTACCGGCGTTCTCCAGCACATAGCGGGCAAAGGGCACGGTCAGGTCGAAGTGCAGTCCGAGATCCGCATCGGTTTTCGAGTTCTCGACCTCGGCCAGGCGCCGTACGGCGTAGATCTCCTTGTCGACCTCACCGCCGCCGGTCAGCCGCTCGACCGGCTCGACGGCGCGTGTCTCGATGGGCGCGAAGCCGTGGAGCTCGAAGGTTCGGCGCAGCCCGTCGATGATCTGCTGCTCGATCATCCGTTGTCCCGGCAGGAGCTCCGGGAAGCCCGACAGTGGCCCCGGCCGCTGACTGGCCATCTACAGCCTCCGGCGCGGCGCTGCAGGCTCGTCGATCAGACCCTGCAGGTAGGGGTTACTGACCCGCTCCTGGCCGATGGTGGTGACCGGGCCGTGACCGGGAAGCACCACAGTCGCGTCATCAAGGGGGAGCACGACCCGCGCTAGAGACGCGGTCATCTGACTCATAGACCCGCCAGGCAGGTCGACCCGACCGATGGAGCCCGCGAAGAGCAGGTCGCCGCTGAGCAGTCCTGGTCCGTCCTCGAGGGCGACTTCGAAGACGGTGGACCCCAGCGTGTGCCCGGGCGCGTGCCGGGGCATCAGCCGGACGCCGGCCAGATCCAACTCCACACCGTCAGTCAGGAAACGGAGGTCATCGGGCTCCGGAATCTTCATCCCGGCCACGATCGCGCGCAGCGTCGGTCCGTGCCAGGCCACCGGGTCGGCCAGCATCGGCCCGTCGTCGGGGTGGATATAGGCCGCGATGTCGTAGCCCGAACAGACCGGGACCACGGAAAACGTGTGGTCGAGGTGCCCGTGGGTAAGGGCGACGGCAACCGGTTTCAGGCCGTTCTCGGCTAGGACGTCGCGCAGCGGGTCGACGGCGTCCATCCCTGGGTCGATCACGACGCACTCCGACCCCGGGGCGGAGGCGAGGACATAGCAATTCGTCCCGAACACCCCCGCGGGGAAACCGACGACCAACACGAGAGCAGGCTACCCAGGCTCATTTCCCCGGTGGCTCACAGATGCTTCACGTGGCCTTTGACTAGACTCGCCGTCGGTCCTCCGTGGCCGGCCGTACCGCCGGAAACAACGGTGGCAGGCGCCTCCCTGAGGTGCGCCGCCCCGAACGCGCTCGCACTTCGGTGCAGGGCCGACACGCAATGAACGATCGATGACTTCGACGGGAGTACCACAGTGGCTACGAACAAGCAGCGGCGCGAGGCTGCCCGGCGTCAGCTGCAGAGGCAGCTGGAACGCCGTGCCGAGGAGGCGCGCAAACGCCGCCGGAACACCCTCGTCGGGGTGGCCGCGTTCACTGTCGTCGTCCTGGTCCTCGGCGTGCTGTTCCTGTCCGGGGCTTTCGACGACAACTCAGCCGACCCGACTGCGCAGCCCGAGGCCAGCAGCGAGCCGGAAGCTGCGGCTTGCACATACGCTCCGGGAAATCCGCAGAATCCGAACCTCAAGGACGTCGGAGTTCCTCCCGAGCCCGACGGCAGCAGCACGCCGGTCGTGCTCGATGTGGTGAGCACGCAGGGTCCATTCCAGATGACACTGGATCCGACCACTGCACCGTGTGCTGCGAACAGCATGAAATACCTCGCCGAGAACGCCTTCTTCGACGGCTCTCCCTGTCACAGGCTGGTCAACAGCGAGGTCTTCGGCGTGCTGCAGTGCGGTGATCCGACCGGCACTGGTTCCGGTGGCCCGAGCTACAGCTACCTCGCCGAGCCCGACAGTGTGGCTGCGCTGGCGCCGTCGCCGGACGGCTCGAGTGCGATCTATCCGCGAGGCAGCGTCGCCATGGCACAAGGCGGCGGTGATCCGGCCACAGGTCAGCCCGCCACGATCGGCAGCCAGTTCTTCATTTGCTTCCAGGACACCCAGTTGCCTCCCGATTACACGCTCGTCGGCACCATCACCTCGGGTATCGAGGTGATCGACGCGGTTGCGGCCGGCGGCAACGATGGCTCCTTCGAGGCGACTGCCGGCGGTGGGGCACCGCTGATTCCGATCACGCTGACCACGGTGACCGTCGCAGCGCCCGTCGCCTGAGGCCCGTGAAGCGCGATGCCGACTCCCGGGCGAGCCTGGTAGGTTGCCGCAGTGGCGGGGGTGTAACTCGCCCTCGCCGGCTGCACCGTCACAGTCCCAGGTGGGGCGACCCCGGCTCAGGGACTCCAAGCGCCGCGGGTCACTGACCGAACCGAGCCCACCCATCGGAGACCACGACCCAGCCGGTGGGTTGCTCGCATCTCCCGGCCGATCCGGCAAACCCGAACCTGGGTGACGTCGGGACTCCACCCGAGCCCGACGGCGGCACGAGCCCCGTCGTGCTGGACGTCATCACTACTGGACGTCATCACTACCCAGGGGCCTTCCAGATGACCCTGGACCCAACCTCGGCGCCGTGCGCCACCACCAGCATGGGCATCTCGCCGGGCAGAGCTTCTTCCAGTTGCCACCGGATTACACCCTGGTCGGCACCATCACCGCTGGGATCGAGGTCATCGACGCAGTGGCAGCCGGAGGTAACGACGGATCACTCGAGCCCCCCGGAGGAGGCGCGCCGCTGCTTGCGATCGCGCTGCAAACGGTCACTGAGCGGGGCTGACCGCGACTGAGGTGATCAGGCGGTGACGCGGTAGACGTCGTACACGCCGTCGACCCCGCGTACGGTCCGCAGCAGATGTCCCAGGTGCTTGGGGTCGCCGAGCTCGAAAGTGAAGCGGCTCACCGCAACTCGGTCACGCGTGGTCTGTACCGAGGCGGACAGGATATTGACGCTCTCGTCGGACAGCGCCCTGGTGATGTCCGACAGCAGACGGTGCCGGTCCAGTGCCTCCACCTGGATCGCGACAAGGAAGATAGCCCCGGGCTGCGGCGCCCATTCGACTTCGACCAGGCGCTCGGCGCGGGTCTTGAGGTCGGCGGCGTTGGTGCAGTCCCGGCGGTGCACGGAGACCGGTCCGCCACGGGTGAGAAAGCCCAAGATGTCGTCGCCGGGTACCGGCGTGCAGCAGCGAGCCAGTTTCACCCAGACGTCGGTGACACCTCGCACGACGACGCCAGTCTCGCCTGACGTCGTGCGGCGGATCGGACGCGTCGGTGTCGTCGTCTCGGCCAGGTCCTCGACCGTGCCCTCGGCCCCACCCATCCCCGCGACGAGTTTGTCGATGATCGACTGAGCGGAGACGTTGCGCTCCCCCACCGCCGCATACAGTGCACTGACGTCGGGATAGTGAAGATCCTTGGCCAGAGTGGACAGCGCGTCGCCGCCGAGGACTCGCTGCAGCGGCAGCCCACGCTTGCGCATCGCATTGGTCAGCCCATCCTTTCCGGCCTCTATCGCCTCCTCCCGGCGCTCGTGGGCGAACCACTGCCTGATCTTGGTACGGGCGCGCGAGGAGCCGACGAAACCAAGCCAGTCCTGGGACGGTCCGGCGGTCTCGGACTTGGAGGTGAAGACCTCGACGGTGTCACCGTTGGACAGCTGACTCTCCAGCGAGACCAGGCTGCCATTGACTCGGGCACCGACGCATCGGTGCCCGACCTCGGTATGCACGGCGTAGGCGAAATCCACCGGCGTACCGCCCTCCGGGAGGCTGATGACGTCGCCCTTCGGGGTGAAGACGAACACCTCCTGCGGACCGAGTTCGAAGCGCAGGGACTCCAGAAACTCGCCGGGCTCCTGGTTCTCCCGTTGCCAGTCCAATAGCTGGCGCAGCCACAGCATCTCGTCGTTGCTCTTGGCCGGCGCCCCGCCCTTGGTCTCCTTGTACTTCCAGTGCGCGGCTATGCCGTACTCGGCCGTACGGTGCATGTCACGGGTACGGATTTGCAGCTCGACCGGCTTGCCATGTGGCCCTATCACGGTGGTGTGCAACGACTGGTAGAGGTTGAACTTCGGCATCGCGACGAAGTCCTTGAACCGCCCGGGGACCGGCTGCCAGTACGCATGGATGACACCGAGAGCGGCGTAGCAGTCTCGTACGGAGTCCACGACGATCCGGATTCCCACGAGATCCCAGATGTCGGTGAAATCCCGGCCCCGCACGATCATCTTCTGGTAGATGGAGTAGTAGTGCTTGGGTCGCCCGGTCACCGCGGCCGGAATGCTGGTGGCCGTGAGCTGGCCGCGTACGGTGGCCGACACTTCGGCAAGGTAGGTGTCTCGAGACGGTGCCCGATCCGCCACCAGCCGCACGATCTCGTCGTACCTCTTGGGATAGAGGGTGGCGAAGGCAAGGTCCTCGAGTTCCCACTTGATGGTGTTCATGCCCAGGCGATGGGCCAGCGGTGCAAGGATCTCGAGGGTTTCCCGGGCGATGCGCTCCTGCTTGTGCGGCGGCAGGAATCGAAGCGTGCGCATGTTGTGCAGCCGGTCGGCCAGTTTTATCACCAAGACCCGCGGGTCCCGGGACATCGCGATGATCATCTTGCGGATGGTTTCGGCCTGAGCCGCATCGCCCATCTTGACCTTGTCGATCTTGGTCACGCCATCGACCAGCCTTGCCACGTCGGCGCCGAAATCCCGTCCGAGGTCGGCCAGTGCGTACCCGGTGTCCTCGATCGTGTCGTGCAGCAGAGCGGCGATCAGCGTGGTGGTATCCATGCCTAGTTCTGCCAGGATCGTGGCCACGGCCAGAGGGTGGGTGATGTAGTCGTCACCGCTCTTGCGCTTCTGACCGGTGTGCAGGTGCTCGGCGGCGTCATAGGCGCGCTGGAGTTCCCGGAGGTCGGCCTTGGCATGCGCCTGACGGTGGCTGGCCACCAGCGGTTCGAGGACCGGCTTGACACCCGGCGCGCCGCCTCCGGCGATGATGCGTCGAGCCAGTCGGCTGCGGACACTGGGCTTGCCCGCTATCCCTGTGGTAGCCGGCGCTGTGGTAGCCGGCGCTGTGGTAGCCGGCGATCCGGCATCGCCGACTACTGGGTCCGGCGGCGTGGGTGCTCGAGTTGCAGATGAACTCGGCGGGGCGACATCACTGCTCACAGGCGCCCTCCTCGCTCAGCACACGGGCGCCCCGTGGCCAAGATAGGACGACCTTCGTCCTACTGTAGCCCGCCGCCGGCTGCGCAATCGCCTTGTGTGTGGTCGCACTCGCAGCAGCGGCCCGGTGGCCGGCGGTCAGCCGCTGCGCTTGGTCGACCTCCCGCGGGTCCCGCCGATTCGGCTCCCAGCGGGCTTCGCCGGGGCACCGGCCGCCGCTCGGGTGCTGCGCGGTCGCGTCCGCCGAGCGGAAGCAACCAAGGTTGCCCCTCCCCCACGCGCGGTGGCGGCATCGTCACGGTTCTCCTCGCCGACCGCGGGCGAGTCGAAGCTGTCCTCGTCGCGATTCCCGTCGAGACTCCCCTCGGGGCCGTCCTCGGTGCTGGAGCCGGTTGCCGTCGGCGCGACGACTGCTTTTCGCCGACGTCGATCCGCCTTGGCCGCTGCCATCGGCGATCGCGCCTGATCAGCAATCGACGTGCCGGTAGCAGTACCGGCGTCCAGGCTCACCCCGGCCCGCTTAGCTTTCAGTCGCTTGGCCAGCTTCTGATACTCCGGTTCGCGCTCCTTGAGATCACACAGCACCGGAGCGGCCAGGAAGATCGAGGAGTAGACACCGGCCAACAAGCCGACGAACAGCACCAGGGCGAGGTCCTGCAGCGTTCCCTCGCCGATCAGGAACAATCCGGCGTAGAGCAGTCCGACGACCGGCAGCAGCGCGAAGATCGACGTGTTGATCGAGCGCATGAGCACTTGGTTGATCGCAAGGTTGGCCGACTCGGAATAGGTCCGCCGTTGACTGGCAACCAGACCCCTGGCGTTCTCATCCACCTTGTCGAAGACGACGACGGTGTCATACAGCGAGAACCCGAGGATGGTCAGGAGCCCGATGACCGACGCGGGGGTCACCTCGAAGCCGACCAACGAATACACCCCGGCAGCGATGACCAGGTCGTGGAACATCGCGACCATGGCTCCAACGGCCATCTTCCACTGGAAGCGGACAGCCAGGAACGCGACGACCAGCACGAGGAAGACGAGCAGTCCCTGGATCGCCTTGCTCGTGACGTCCTGGCCCCAACTCGCGCTGGTGGTGGAGTTGGTGACGTCGGAGGCGCTCACGCCCACCGCGTCGGCGATTGCTTCGGAGATCGCGCTGCTGCGTTCCTCGCTGAGGTCTGCGGTGATGACCACGAGCTGGTTGTCACCCACTGCCTGAGCGCTGGTCACGACCGCGCCGGCGTCCTCGACTGCACGGTTCACGGCGTCCAGCTGTTCAGCGGCGCCCGGGCTGCGGAAGCGCTCCCCGCCGGCGAACTCGACACCGAGGTTGAAGCCTCTGAAGATCATCGAGCCGATGCAGATGAGAACCAGTGCCGCGGAGAAGGTGTACCAGAACCTCCGCTTGCCGATGAAGTCGTAGCCGATCTCACCGAGATACAGCCGGACCGGCCACGGTTTGCGTTCTGCCTTTGCGGCGGTGGCCGGCGCGTCGGCCCTGGCAGCCGTTTCCGTACGGCGGGTCAGGTCACTGGCCTTGCTGGGCGGTGTCACCTGGTCGTCGAGAACAGCGACGCCGGTACGGGCGTAGCGCACACCGCTTGCCGGCCGCACCGACTCGGCCGGAGCCACCTTTGGAGCTGGGGCCTTTGCCGCGGGAGTCTTGGCCGCCGGGGCCTTCGCCGCCGGGGCCTTCGCCGCCGCGGCGGCCTTTGCCGCTGGAGCCTTTGCGGCGCCGTCAGCGCGGTCGCCAGCAGCGGTTGGGCTGCCGACCGCGGGCTTGCGGCCCCGTTTTCCGGAGCCGGACTTCGTGGCCATCAGCTGCCGTCCCTGTTCGTCGAAGTACGTCGGGTCGGCAACCTGGGACGAGCTGCCGCTGCGGAGCCGCCGCCCGCGACGGCGGCAGCTGGAGTTCCTGAGGCTGCTTGGCCGACCCGGAGCCGGCCGAGCCCGGAGACCCGCGGGGAGGCGAATGCGGGGTTGCGCGACAGCAGCGCGACCAAAGGGTGGGTGAACAAGAACACGACCACGAGGTCGAGCACTGTGGACAGCCCCAGCGTGAAGGCGAATCCCTTCACCCCACCGATCGCCAGCACGTACAACGTGGCGGCGGCGAGGAAGCTCACAGCGTCCGCGGACAGGATCGTCCGCCGCGAACTCACCCACGCCCGGGGTACGGCCGCGCGCATCGATCGACCGTCGCGCACTTCATCCTTGATTCGCTCGAAGAAGATGATGAACGAATCAGCGGTGATACCGATGGCGACGATAAAGCCGGCGATCCCGGCCAGGCTCAGCGTGAATCCGATCTGCCGGCCGAGGATGACCAGACAGGCATACACGATGACCGCCGACAGGAGCAGGCTGGCAATGGTCACCAGGCCGAGGAGCCGGTAGTAGAACAACGCGTAGACGAAGACCAGCAGGATTCCGATACCGCCGGCGATCAGACCGGCGCGAAGCTGATCGGCGGCCAGCAGCCCAGAGACGGTCTCGGCCGTGGACTGCGTGAAGGTGAGGGGCAGGGCCCCGTACTTCAGTGAGTTGGCCAGGCTGGACGCTGTTTCCTGGGTGAAGGATCCGCTGATCGTGGTGGTCCCGTTGATCGCGCCGTTGATCACCGGTGCGGACAGCACCCGGCTGTCCAGGGTGAAGGCAACATTGTTGCCGACGTTGGCCGCGGTGTAGCTGGCCCAGATGGATTGCGCGTCTGACTGGAAGTCCAACTGAACTACCCAGCCCTGGGTTCCACCGGGGTCGAGTCCGGCATTGGCGTCCTCGACCTGGGTACCGAGGATGATCGTCGGCCCGAGCAGGTACTTCTCTGTCCCGCTGGTGGAGCAGGTTGCGACGTAGTCGTCGGGGCGGTCGGTCGTGGTCTGCGTCGCGTCCACCTCGGTCGAGCACTCGGTCAACGCCGCGAAGGCCGCTTGGGCCTCCTCCTGGGTGACCGCGGGACGGTCCGGGTCCGGAGCGGCCGCAGAACCATCCGTCGTTGACGCGGTGTCTCCGGTGGCCGCGGGATCAGTTGTTGTCGCCGGGTCTGTGGTCGTCGCGGGCTCTGCCGTCGCAGCCGGATCTGTGGTCGTCGCGGGCTCTGCGGTCACAGCCGGATCACCGCTGAGCGCGGGATCACCACTGGCCTCAGGATCCCCACTTGCCGTGGTGTCGGCCGACTCCTCGGGGGCCACCGGAGTCACCGGCTCAGGGCCACCGACTACCGGGCGGAAGAGCAGTTCCGCGGTCGTACCCAGGGAACGCGCTTGCTCCCCCGCGTCCCCGGGGACCGAGATGACGATGTTGGAATCACCTTCGGTGACGACCTCGGCCTCAGCCACGCCGAGGCCGTTGACCCGACGCTCGATGATCTGTCGAGCCGTTTCCAACTCCTCGGCGCTGGGCGCGCTGCCGTCCCGGGTCTGGGCGGTGAGCGTCACGGTCGTACCGCCGCGGAGGTCGAGTCCCAGTCGGGGAGTCGCTGAGTCCCCCGTGAAGAACACCAACGCGTAGAGCGCCGCGATGATCAGGGCAAGGGCGACGAAGTACCCCCGGATCTGCGTCTGCGCACGTGCCACTGCTGAATATCCCTTCCTGGGGTCTGCTCAGTGCCTCTGCATCGTCGCGACGACCGACCTGGGGCCGGGTTCGCGTGGCATCGGGCGACCGACGTGTGTTGGAGGGCTGGCCTAGGTCGACGGGTCGTCGTGGGCCAGCGGTTTGGCTGGCCGCGCTGTCGTGGTGTCCGGGTTGCTGTTATAGGTGTCGCTGCCGCTATCGGTGTGGGTGTCGCTATTGGTGTCACTGTCGTCGTCGTCGACGAACGTGCTCTCGGTGCCGCGCACTTCCAAGACCGCGGCTCTGGCGAAGGTGGCGACTACACCGGGGGCTATCTCCACGTCCACGGTCGCGTCGTCGAGGCCGGCCACATCGCCGTGCAGCCCGCAGGTCAACATGATCGGAGTCCCCACGCGCAGGGCTGTCTGCAATTCCGCCTGCCGGGCCTGGATCTTCTTGCGCTGCCGGGTCTGCATGTAGATGATCACGCCGAACAGCGCGAGGAAGGGAAGGAACAGCACTAGATCGCCCACAGGGTCTTGGTCGCCTCTTTCTCACTTTTGGATCTGGTTGGCTTGGGGTTGGTGTGTGGCCGCAGCACGGCAACAGACCCGCTGCATTCTAGGCGTCGAACAGTGATGGTGCCGCAGAAGGGGGCGCAAGTCCCGTCCCGGTGGCCCCAGCGGTGCCCCTGGGCGGGGTGATCCCGAGGTGTTCCCATGCGGTGCGGGTCGCCACCCGCCCGCGCGGCGTACGGATCAGCAGTCCGGCGCGTACGAGGAAGGGTTCGCAGACCTCTTCGACGGTCTGAGCTTCCTCCCCGACTGCGACGGCCAGCGTGGCGATGCCCACCGGCCCGCCGTCGAAGCGCTGCACGAGGGCACGCAGCACCGCCTGGTCGAGCCGGTCCAACCCGAGGCCGTCGACATCGAAGAGGGCCAACCCGTCCTGGGCGATCGCGAGGTCGACGATGCCATCGGCGCGAACCTCGGCGAAGTCCCGGACCCGACGCAACAGTCGATTCGCGATCCTCGGGGTACCTCGGGAGCGCCCGGCGATCTCCACCGCGCCGTCTGGCCTCAGGTCCACTCCCAACAGACGCGCGCTGCGCTGCAGGACGGCCACGAGCTCGGGCGGGTCGTAGAACTCCATGTGCCCGACGAAGCCGAACCGGTCACGCAGCGGCCCGGTCAGCAGACCGGCCCGGGTCGTCGCTCCCACCAGGGTGAACGGTGCCACCTCGAGTGGAATCGCTGTGGCGCCAGGGCCTTTCCCGACCACCACGTCGACCCGGAAGTCCTCCATCGCCACGTACAGGAGTTCCTCGGCCGGTCGCGCGATGCGGTGGATCTCGTCGATGAAAACGATGTCGCCGGGGCCGAGGTTCGTCAGGAGCGCAGCAAGGTCACCAGCGCGCTCGATCGCCGGCCCACTGGTCACCCTCAGGACCGCCCCGAGTTCGGCGGCGATGATCATCGCCAGACTGGTCTTGCCCAACCCCGGTGGTCCGGACAACAGCACGTGATCCGGGGGCCGGGACCGGCGTCGGGCACTTTCCAGCAGCAGATCGAGCTGACCGCGGACCTTCGGCTGGCCGATGAACTCCTCCAGCCGCCGTGGCCGTAACGAGGTCTCGATGTCACGATCCTCGGCCGCGGCGTACGGCGACACCGGCGCGTCCTGATCGACAGGCCTCGGCTGCTCCCCAGACGCTGGAGTCACAGCGTCATTTCCGCGCTCCGCTCGGCTGTTCGCTGCGCTCCTCCACTCCGCCTCGTGCGCTTCGCGCACCGGCCGGTCCGCTCCTCCCTCGCTGGCGCTCGGTCGATGCTCCCGACCTCTCGGCGCAGCACGTTCCTCGCTGCGATGCTCGCTCACAGCGTCATTTCCTCGCTCCGCTCGGCTGTTCGCTGCGCTCCTCGCTCGTTCCTCGCTGCGATGCTCGCTCACAGACGGTCCAGGCTGGACAGGGCCTGCCGGAGCAGTACTCCGACCTCGACGCTGTCTCCGCGTTCGATCCGCTCCTCGGCGTGGGGTGCCACTGCCTGCACGGCCGCCTCTGCCTCGCGCGGATTCCAGCCGAGCCCGAGCAGGGCCTGCATCAGGGAGCGCCGCCAGCTGGGCTCGCCAGTCGAGGTCGATGACTCCTCCGGCACACTGCTTGACCCGGTGTCCGGCCCGGTCCCCAGCCGGTCCTTGAGATCGATGAGCAGCCGTTCGGCGCCCTTCTTCCCGATCCCGGGTACCTGCGTGAGCGCCGCCACGTCGCTCGTGGCCACAGCCCGGCGGATCGCGGCCGGACGGTGGATGGCCAGGACCGCCTGCGCCAGACGCGGTCCCACACCGCTGGCGGTCTGCAGCAACTCGAACAGGGATCGCTCGTCGTCGTCGACGAAGCCGTAGACCGTGAGTGAGTCCTCGCGTACGACGAGGCTGGTGGCGAGCCGTGCCGCGCTGCCGGTGCGCAGAGTCGCCAACGTGCTGGGCGTACAGGAGACCGCGAGCCCCACTCCGCCGACGTCGACGACCGCCTGGTCGGGTCCGACGGCACTGACCACTCCACTGAGGTGGGCGATCATCGGCGGGCGCCCCAGGCACCGGCCGGCAGCACACCGCGCAAACCGGTGCCGGCCAGCGCGCGACGCTGCAGCGCCGCACCACGCCAGGTATGACAGATCGCCAGGGCCAACGCATCAGCGGCATCGGCCGGCCGCGGCGGCTCGGCCAGGGACAGGAGTCGGGTCACCATGGCGGTCACCTGGGCCTTGTCGGCGTTGCCTGAGCCGGTGACTGCGGCCTTGACCTCGCTGGGGGTGTACATGGCGACCGGAACGCCAGCTCGCGCGGCGGCCAGGATGGCGACCCCGGCGGCCTGGCCGGTGCCCATGACGGTACGGACGTTGTGCTGGCTGAACACGCGCTCCACGGCGAGCACCTCGGGCTGGTGGGCCGTGAGCAGGGCGCAGATCGCGTCGGACAGCTCGAGCAGACGATCGCCGAGCTCAGCACCCGGAGGGGTCCGGATCACGGCATAGGCGATCGCCCGAGGCGGCCGGCCGGGTGACCCGTCGATCACCGCGTAACCGCACCGAGTCAGGCCGGGATCGATGCCGAGCACGCGCACGATGTCTCCTGAGTGGCTGGGCGCTGAAAAGGGCGAACACGTGTTCGACATGCTAACCGGACCAGTCACCTTCGGACCGGTTGACACGCCAGAGCCGGCATCTACGGCATCGTCTGTGCCGAAGATCGGACCGGGAGTACGCGGTTCAATTCTCCCCACCGTGGGTTGGAGACCGATCAACCGACCGAGGCCAGAACCTCGTCGCTGACATCGAAGTTCGCGTAGACGTTCTGGACGTCGTCGCAGTCCTCGAGCGCGTCGATCAGCCGGAAGACCTTGGGCGCGGCGTCCTCGTCGAGCTCGATCTGGACACTGGGGACGAACGAGGCCTCGGCCGAGTCGTAGTCGATCCCAGCTTCGACCAGAGCCGTTCGTACGCTGACGAGGTCACTCGGCTCGCTGACCACCTCGAAGGAATCCCCGAGGTCGTTCACTTCCTCCGCGCCCGCGTCGAGGACCGCGGCGAGCACTGCGTCCTCGTCGAAGTCTTCCCCCGCCGGGCCGGCTTTGGGTACCAGCACGACGCCCTTGCGATTGAACAGGTAAGCCACCGAGCCGGGATCGGCCATCGATCCACCGTTTCGGGTCATCGCCGTGCGGACCTCGGAGGCGGCCCGGTTGCGGTTGTCGGTGAGACACTCGATGAGCACCGCGACCCCGTTCGGGCCGTATCCCTCGTACGTGATGTTCTGCCAGTCGGCACCGCCGGCTTCCAGGCCGGCCCCGCGCTTGACGGCACGATCGATGTTGTCGTTGGGGACCGACGACTTCTTGGCCTTCTGGATCGCGTCGTACAGGGTCGGATTACCGGCCACGTCGGCGCCGCCGGTACGGGCTGCGACTTCGACATTCTTGATCATCTTCGCGAACAGCTTGCCGCGCTTGGCGTCGATTGCCGCCTTCTTGTGCTTGGTCGTCGCCCATTTCGAGTGGCCGCTCATGCTTGCTCCTCGCTGTTCACCGTTGCGTCCTTGCCGGATCTCGCGCCGCGTTCCCGCCCGCGACAACCGCACGAACCATGTCCACGAAGAAGGCATGAATCCGGCCGTCGTCGGTCAGCTCGGGATGGAAGCTGGTCGCCAGGAGCGCGCCCTGCCGGACCGCGACCACCCTACCGTCGGCCGGTCCGCCGCTCACCCGTCCGAGCACCTCGACACCGGGTCCGGCCTGCTCCACCCAAGGGGCACGGATGAACGCCGCCCAGAACGGGGCAAGGCCGATGGCCGGCATCGGGACCCGGTTCTCGAAGGATTCGACTTGTCGGCCGAAGGCATTGCGGCGCACCGTGATGTCCATACCACCAATGGTGTCCTGATCGGATGCCGCATTCTGGATCCGGTCGGCCAGCAGGATCATTCCGGCGCAGGACCCGTAAACCGGTAGCCCGGCTCGGATTCGCTCGCGTAACGGCCCCATCAATTCGAAGCGCTTGAGCAGTTTCGCGATCGTCGTGGACTCCCCACCGGGCAGGATCAGGCCATCCACAGTCGCGAGTTCAGGTTCCCGACGAATCGGGACGGCGCTCGCCCCGCAGATCTCGATCCGGCGCAGGTGCTCGTGGACGTCCCCCTGCAGGGCAAGGACGCCGATGTTCGGTGAGTTCACCAGCCGCGCTTGGCGTACCGCTCGCCGTCGGGCAGTTCGGAGACGTTGATCCCGACCATGGCCTCACCCAGCCCACGAGAGACCTTGGCGATCACGCCGGGATCGTCGTGGAACGTGGTGGCCTGGACGATGGCGGCGGCGCGCTGGGCCGGGTTGCCTGCTTTGAAGATGCCCGAACCCACGAAGACTCCTTCGGCACCGAGCTGCATCATCATCGCGGCGTCGGCAGGGGTGGCGATGCCGCCGGCGGTGAACAGCACCACCGGCAGCTTGCCCGCTTCGGCGACCTCGGCGACGAGCCCGTACGGGGCGCGCAGTTCCTTCGCGGCACTGAAGAGCTCGGTCTCGTCCATCGTGGACAGCTTGCGGATCTCGCCGCGGATCGAGCGCATGTGGCGGGTGGCCTCGACGACGTTGCCGGTGCCGGCCTCGCCCTTGGAGCGCACCATGGCCGCACCCTCGTTGATCCGGCGCAATGCTTCGCCAAGGTTGGTGGCACCGCACACGAAGGGAACGGTGAAGGCCCACTTGTCGATGTGGTGTGCCTCGTCGGCGGGAGTCAGGACCTCGGACTCGTCGATGTAATCGACGCCGAGGCTCTGCAGCACCCGGGCTTCCACGAAGTGACCGATCCGGGCCTTGGCCATCACCGGAATCGTCACCGCGGCCACGATCGAGTCGATCATGTCCGGGTCACTCATCCGGGCAACGCCACCCTGGGCGCGGATATCGGCCGGGACTCGCTCCAACGCCATCACGGCGACGGCGCCGGCGTCCTCGGCGATCTTCGCCTGGTCGGCAGTCACCACATCCATGATCACCCCGCCCTTGAGCATCTCGGCCATCCCGCGCTTGACGCGCGTTGTGCCGGTGACAGGGCGGTCGGTGAACTCGGACACGGAGAACCTCTTGGTGGTGGTCGCACGGGTGGATGAGGTGAGGGTGGGGCGTACCCCAGTCTACGACCTACCCGGAGCTGGGTCGGGAGACAAGCTCAGCGCGGATACACGTGCCGGAACTGGATACTGATCCGCGGCCCGGAGGCGCTCACCTTGGGGACGGCGTGATCCCAGGACCGTTGACATGATCCACCCATCACCAAGAGATCTCCTGGACCCGGAAGGTATGTCAACGACCGACCGCCGCCCTTGGGCCGCAACTTGAACGGGCGTGGTGCGCCGAGCGAGATGAGCGCCACGGTCGCTTCAGGAATCTCGCGGGCTATCCGGTCCCCGTGCCAGGCAACGCTGTCCGACCCGTCGCGGTAAAGGTTGACACCGACCTGGGAGAAGTCGACGTCGTAGTGCGCGCTCAGGTCCTTCGTCACCTGCTGCAGAAAGACCGGTGGCCGTTCATCTTCTGGTACCGCCTCGTCATCTGGCGCGGCGCCGAGGTACCAACGGTGGGTCAACCGTGGTTCGGTGACCTTCTTCTCGTACATCCATCTTTGGTGCTGCGCCCATGGCGCGGCCGCCAGCAGGGCAGCGAACAATTCGTCGGCACCACGCAGCCAGCCAGGTAGGTGATCCACCCAGGCGCCCTCGGCGAGCTCGCGGCGCTGGCAGCCGGTCAGGGCGGCGTCGTAGCCGATCTCACCGGTGTCGAAGAGCGAGCCCTGCCACGCCAGGGCCGGCCCATTTACCATGTCTCCAGCGTAGAACGAGCTTCACCGCACGCGGGGCGCGTCGGCCAGCTTCGAGGGGCGATCGTCGATGTCGAAATAAGCCGGCAGGGGCCGACGGGCGGCCAGCCGGAAGATCCTGGACAAACCCTGCCCACGAAGTTGGTGGTTGTCCCGTACGGCGTCGTTGTAGAACCGTCTGGCCAGCACGACGCGTTCAGTGGTCGATCTCAAGTCGAGGATGAGCGCTTCGGGCAGCGCGGCGAGCTCCGGCCCCACCGCGCGGAGGTGGCGACCCAGCGTGTTCTCTACCGCCTCGCGGGTGGCGTCGGCGGCGTTGAGCGCATTGTGGGCAGCGCGTCGTAGTTCGTGGGCGCGGTGACCCACGACCTCTGGGTGCTCGTCAGAAATCGCTTGGGCCACCGCAGCCCGGCGGACCAGTTGAGCGTCCAGCGCAGACCTTGCCATGAGGACGCGGCCGTCGAGCCGGTCCAAGCGTGACACGGTCGAGGCGATCCAGAAGAGGAGGACCGCCAGCAGCGCGAGAACGATCAGAAGGACCGATTGGCTACCCACGGTGCGAGCGTAACCGCCGCATGTCTGCGAGCCGTTTGCCTTCCCGTATTCCGTTCACACCGGGAGCGCGGCCTCTCAGGGTCCTCCGGTGTACTTGAAGATGTATAGCCCGAAGTCACGGTCGCTAGCCGCGACGTACTCGGTGTCGTTGGCGTTGAACACCTGCACGCCCCAGAAGTTGTTCCCGCCGCGGTCGATGAAGCTACCCACCTCGACGAGTTCGTTGTTCTGGATCTCCAGCACCCGGAACCCACCGTTGTAGTAGGACAGGTAGGCCAGGCTCGGATCAATGGCTGAGGTGGCCACCTCGTGCACGCTCAGATCACCGAACCCTGAGGCATATGCCGGATCGTGTGCCTCGGGAATGGCGTAGGTGTCCAACTCCGCGCCGCCCATGCGACCCCGGTTGCTGTCGAACAGGTGCACATAACCCCAGCCGTCGAAGTACGAGGTGAATGACACCTCGTCCCCGACCGTGCCGATCTCGATCGGAGCGGTCTGAGAACCATCACCGGCCAAGCAGGCCGCATCGTCATACGGCTCGTCGAACAGGGCGTAGCCCTGATCCCGCGGGATGACGCCGAAGGTCGGGATGTTGCCCTCGACGCTCATGCCCAGGGTCGCGGTGCACGCGTCGGCGCCCTCGCGGTTGAAGATCAGCACCGCGGTGTAACCGCCAGCCTCCTCCACGTTGGCCACCTTTTCGGTGAACGTGCATACCCCTCGTTCGACAACCGCGATCTGCGTACCATCGCCAGTCGGTACTGCCGGATCTGCATCGCAGGCCCGGCCGACGTAGACGGTTTCACCCTGGATGGTCTCCCCTTCTCCGAGTAGCGGGGTATCGCTGCCCTGACCGGCGCTCAGCGCAGTCCCGTCGGTGAGATTGGTGCCCTCCAGGGCAAACGGGTCGAAGTCTTCGTCGGCGCCGATGACGTACTCGTCGTCCTTGGTGAACTCCGCCTGGTGACCGTTGCCCTCAGGAACCTCCGCGGCGCCGGTGGACTCCAGGAGCTCCGGGTCCGGATTGGTGAAATCGGTGTCGCCGAGGTAGACCGGACTCCGCGGGTTGGACACGTCGAGGGCGACGTAGCCAGCATCCCAGTACGAGGCCAGCATGACCTGGCGGCCAGGCAACAACTGACTGATCTGACCTGGGATCTCGTCGATCCGCTTCACGATCACGTCGTGG
>JBPCOF010000281.1:0-6056 GCA_051000515.1 Geodermatophilaceae bacterium | reverse complement strand
GACCGGTGAGCGCAGCGAGCGAGGCGTCCCGGGAAAGGGCACCGTTCTGGTCGTCGACTACGGGGCGCAGTACGCGCAACTGATCGCTCGCCGCATCCGCGAGGCGCGCGTACACAGCGAGATCGTGCCGCACACCACCTCTGTTGCGGACATGTTGGCTCGCGACCCCAGCGCGATCGTGCTGTCCGGGGGACCGTCGTCGGTCTACGCGCCAGGAGCGCCGGCGGCGCCCGGAGGCCTGTTCGAGGCCGGCGTGCCAGTTTTCGGGATCTGCTACGGCTTCCAGCTGATGGCCCAGGCGCTGGGCGGCGTCGTGGCTCGTACCGGCACGTCGGAGTACGGCGGCACCGCTCTCGCTGTAACGCCGGGGTCGTCCGCATTGTTCAGCGGATTGCCCGACCAGCAGCTGGTCTGGATGAGCCATGGCGATTCGGTCACCGCGCCACCGCCCGGATTCGCGGTCACCGCAACGAGTATGGGAACCCCGGTCGCTGCGGTCGAGGATCTCAGCCGACGGCTGGCAGGCGTGCAGTTCCATCCTGAGGTAGGCCACAGCGAGCACGGTCAGGCGGTGCTGGAACGCTTTCTGCACAACGTCGCCGGATGCCGGGCGGACTGGACGATGGACAACGTCATCGACACCAAGGTCGAGCGGATCCAGGCCCAGGTCGGCGGCAAGCAGGTGCTGCGTGCGCTGTTCGGTGGAGTGGACTCCGCCGTTGCGGCCGCGCTCGTGCAGCGGGCCGTGGGTGACCAATTGACCTGCGTGTACGTCGATCACGGCTTGATGCGCCTCGGTGAGACCGAGCAGGTCGAGCGGGACTACGTGGCCTCCACCGGCGTGGACCTTCGCGTGGTGCGGGCCGAGGCACAGTTCCTGGACGCGCTGGCCGGGGTGGCCGATCCGGAGCAGAAACGGAAGATCATCGGTCGCGAATTCATCCGGGTGTTCGAGCAGGCCGCCCGCGAGATCGCCGGCACGGAGGGCAGCGTCGACTTCCTGGTTCAGGGCACGCTCTATCCCGACGTGGTGGAGTCCGGCGGCGGCAGCGGCGCGGCCAGCATCAAGAGCCATCACAATGTCGGTGGGCTGCCGGAGGACCTGGCCTTTGAGCTGGTCGAACCGCTGCGCGAACTGTTCAAGGACGAGGTACGCGAGGTCGGCCGCCAACTCGGTCTTCCGGCCAGTATCGTTGGGCGGCAACCCTTCCCGGGACCTGGACTCGGCGTCCGCATCGTCGGGGCGGTCGACGCCCACCGACTCGACGTACTCCGCAGAGCCGATGCGATCACCCGCGAGGAGCTGACCAGAGCCGGCCTGGACCAGTCGATCTGGCAGTGCCCGGTGGTGCTGCTCGCCGACGTGCGATCAGTGGGGGTGCAAGGCGATGGTCGTACCTACGGTCATCCCATCGTGTTGCGGCCGGTGTCCAGCGAGGACGCGATGACCGCGGACTGGACCCGCCTCCCGTACGACCTGTTGGGGTTGATCTCGACCCGGATCACCAACGAGGTGCCCGAGGTCAATCGGGTAGTACTCGACGTGACGAGCAAGCCACCGGGAACCATAGAATGGGAATAGGAGGAACGCGATGAGCATGCCGATGATGGTGGTGCCACGGTTCTTCGTCCGGCAGCAAATCACGCTGATGGTCAACCGCTACGAGATCCCGGCCGCGAACCCCGACGGCACCGAAGGTCACCTGCTTGCCTTCGCCGAGCAGAAGCGGATGCAACTCAAGGAAGAGGTTGTCTTTTTCGCCGATCCGAGCAGATCCCGACGGGTCTTCTCGTTCAAGGCCCGACAGCGCCTGGACGTGCATGCCGAGCACGATGTCTTCGACGAGAACGGCGTGGCACTCGGGATGTTCAGCAAGGAATTCGGGGCCAGCCTCCTCCGCTCCACCTGGCACCTGTCGGCACCGGGGGTCGAGGCATTGGGTCGGGAACGCCGACCGGTCATCGCCGTCCTGCGCCGAGTGTGGACGTTGATCCCGTATCTGGGTGATGTGTGGGTGCCGTTCATCTTTCACTTCGATTTCCTGGACAAGGCCACTGGGCAGCCGGTGCTGATCAGTGAGCGACACAAGGCGATTCGGGACTCCTACACCGTGACGGTGCCCGACCAGCGCCTGGACTTCCGGGTCGCCGCGGCCATGGCAGTCGCGCTTGACGCGCTGCAGAGCCGATGAGCGCTGACCCGCTGCGCCGACCAGTTGCCTTGCCGGGTCACTCCGCCATGCCCTGATCAGTGGAAGGTGTCCTGCTCCCAGGCCGACAGTTCCGGCGAGTTCGATGGAGCCGACCCGGTGCTGTTGTTCTTTCGGGTACGGAGTTCGCTGATCAGCAGCAGCACTCCGGCAGCGATGAGGAGCAGCCACAGCGGCGCAGCGCCGAGGTCCGGAAGATCGAGCACGCCGACGGTGAGCGAGACGGCGCTGAAGAGGATGAACACGACTCCAGCAACGAGGGCGACGAGATCGACCCGCTGCGGCGGCCGGGCGGAGCCCGGAGCGATCGTCGTCTGCGGTGGGTTCTGTGGCGGTGGCTGGTCAGCGGACACGAGCCACCTCCGCGTTCCCGAACCGGACATCGATGTCGAGCACCAGTTCGGCCCTGCCGTCACCGACTCCGGGTCCTTCGCCCGAACCGGGGTAGGAGCCGTCGAAGGTGGTCCGCTCCCCGAAGGCTGAGATCGAGCCGAAAGTGGCTTCGCCGTTGAGGAGCAGGTCAATATCCCGCGGCACGACGATCTGGAAGTTGCCCATGGTGACATCCACGCGGATCGTCGTAGGGTCGTCGGCGTCGAATTCCACCTCGGAAAGATCGAGGGTGCTCTGGCCCATGACGACTCGGTAGGTGTCGCGCACCTGATCGGCCGAGGCTGGGCGATAGCTGCGCTCGCCGAAGGCCGCCTCGTCGAACCCGCCGCGGGAGTCCACGGCGGAAGTGACGAACAGACCGAAGGAAAGCATCAGCCCCAGGACGATCAAGCCGACCTTGCTGCGCTGCCACGGCCCAAGAGCAGTCACCAGCAGGGCAACGCCTACGGCGGCCACCGCAATGGAGAGATATGTCGAGGGGGCGACAGACCATTCGGCGTACCGGCTTCCCAGGGCGATGACGCCCACGCCGATCAACAGGACCGCGACGGTGACGCCGGGCACCGGCGAGCGCGGTCCTTTCGGGACCGGCGGCGGCGGTGGGCCGTAGGCCGAGGAGTGGTTCGCATCAGGACTGCCGTACCTGTTGGCGTCATATCCCGAGCGCTGCCCACCGGAACGTGACCAGATCTGCTGGCCGTCGTCGCGTGGCATGAGGACGGCCAGGGCGAGGTAGAGCAGGATGCCGCTTCCCGCGGCGAAGACCAGGGCGACGAAGGCGACTCTGAACAGGATCGGATCCACACCGGTCTGCCGTCCCAGGCCGCCGCAGACGCCGGTCAAGACGCGGTCGGAGGAGCTTCGTTGCAGGCGAGAAGTGGACTGCCTCGGCGGTGACTGGTCGTACCGTGGCTGGTCGTAGGGCGCTTGCTCGGACCGTGGTCTCTCGTACTGCGGTGGCGGACCGCCATCGCTGGCGGTGGGCGGTACGGGGGCCGCCGGCTGATCAGTGGAGAGTTCGGCGGTGGGGTGGCGCGCATCCGGCGGGCTGGACGGGCCGGCGGCATCGGGCGGAGTCGGTGGGCCCGGTGTGTCGGACGGCGTCGGTGAATCTGAATCCGTGGTCATGTGGAGAATCCTGCGTGCGGTCGGCTCGCACCGGTATCAGGTAGCACCCTGAGCGCCACCCTCAATCTCGCTGCCCGGAACCTCGGGGGGTCACCGGATGGCTGGCTTCTCCGTGGCATGTGACGATCGGGCAGTGAGGACTGCAGCACAGGTACGGCCGCCGCTGGCCCGGGCCCATGACGATCGTCTCGTCTCGGGTGTCTGTGCCGCGGTCGCTCGTCATCTGCGGTTGGACCCGGTGATCGTGCGCGGAGCCTTCGTGGCGTTGGCTTTCGTCGGAGTCGGAGTCCTGATGTACGCCCTGCTGTGGGTCTTTCTGCCGCAGGTCGAGACGGCCGGAGGTCCGCCGGCCGGCACGGATCGGACTGCTGGTGAGTCGCCGGAAACCATCGGACTGAGCTTGCAGGCGCTGCGGGACAAGCCGTCACTGGCGATCTTGTTGATCGGTGTCGGCGGCGCCTTGCTGCTGACCCAGATCGGCCCGTTCGGGCAGGTACAAGTGCTGTGGCCGTTGATCATCGTGGGCGTCGGACTGGCCCTGATCTGGCGCCAGGTGGACGACCGCGATCTGCTGAGCCGCCGTAGCCTGCGCTGGCGGCTGGCAGCCGGCGCCCTGGTCGCCGTCTTCGGCCTGGTCGCCGTGCTCACCACCCTGAACCTGCTCGAAGTCACCTGGCAGAGCTTCGTGTCGACACTGCTGATCCTGGCGGCGGTCGCACTGGCCACCGCGCCCTGGTGGCGGCGCCTCGTCGCCGAGCGCAGCTCCGAGCGGCGGGCTCGGATTCGGGTCGAAGAGCGCGCCGAAGTGGCTGCGCACCTCCATGATTCAGTACTGCAGACGCTCGCGCTGGTTCAGCGTCATGCCGAGTCGCCGCGAGACGTCATCCGTCTGGCGCGCAGCCAGGAGCGGGAATTGCGTTCCTGGCTGTACGGGCATCCGGGTGAGGACACGGCCACCTTCGGCGGCGCACTGGAACGCGCGGTTGCCGACATCGAAGGCTCCTACGACGTGCGCGTCCAATCCGTTGTTGTCGGCGATGCCCCGGTGGACCAGGGACTGGCAGCGGTCGTACAGGCAAGCCATGAAGCGATGCGGAATGCCGCGCGCCACGCCGGCGTACAGGACGTGTCGCTCTATGCGGAGATCGAGCCGGACGGAGTGACCGTTTTCGTACGCGACCGCGGGTCGGGCTTCGATCCAGCCGACATCGCCGATGACCGTCGCGGGGTTCGCCACTCCATTGTGGAGCGGATGACCAGACATGGTGGTAGCGCCCGGATCACAAGTGCGCCGGGCACCGGCACCGAGGTCGAGCTGCGCTTGTCCTTGGCTGCTTCATGAGTCAACTGCGGGTGTTCCTCGTCGACGACCACGCGATGATCCGATCGGGCGTACGTGCTGAGCTCGGTTCTGATCCCCTGGCTGGATTGGCCGTGGTCGGAGAGGCCGGAACCGTCGAGGACGCCGTACGCGGAATCCTCGAGACCATGCCGGACGTCGTCCTGCTGGATGTCCACATGCCCAACGGTGGTGGCCGAGCGGTGCTGGACCAGGTTCGGGGGCAGGCACCAGGCGTGCGCTTCCTGGCGCTGTCGGTCTCCGATGCAGCCGAGGACGTCATCGGCGTGATCCGTGGCGGCGCAAGGGGTTACGTGACCAAGACCATTTCTGGTGCGGACCTGCGCGACGCCGTCGGCCGGGTGGCGGCCGGGGATGCCATCTTCTCTCCACGGCTGGCCGGCTTCGTGCTCGACGCCTTCGCCGCCGGTCCGGTCGCCGTACCGCCGGAGGACGTAGCCGAGAAGGCTCTGGACGTGCTGAGTGCCCGGGAGCGTGAAGTGATGCGTTTGCTCGCTCGCGGGTACACCTACCGCGAGATCGGCCAACAGCTGTTCATCTCGATCAAGACCGTCGAGACGCACGCCTCAAACGTCTTGCGAAAGCTGCAGGTGTCCAACCGCAACGAACTCACCCGCTGGGCTGCCGACCGCCGCATCGTCTGACCCCGCCCCCGCCCCGCTCCGGTCCCGGGATGTTGCTCTGTGACGACCGACAATGACGAGAGCGCGGCCCGATGGCGCACGACCGCCATTGACCCGTGAGTAGAGAGCCAGAGTTTCTCAAGTTCTTCTCTTGAAAGCTGTTGTCGGGCAGCGTCTTGCGGTACGATTCGTACATACGTTCGAGTATACGGGGAGGTGGCTGGTGGTGGACGAAGACCGGATCAGCGGCGCCTTTGACGGGCGCGGCGCCTTCAGCGCCTTGGATGGGCCGGGGAGCGGGCCGCCGTGGGTGTGCGCGGATGAGTATCTGGCCTCAGTGCG
>JBPCOF010000253.1:0-12022 GCA_051000515.1 Geodermatophilaceae bacterium | reverse complement strand
GCTGCGTGCATCTGTCCAGCCTGACGTTGAAGGGCTTCAAGTCCTTCGCGTCGTCGACGACCCTGCGATTCGAACCTGGGATGAACGCTGTCGTCGGCCCGAACGGCTCCGGCAAGTCCAACGTCGTGGACGCCATTTCCTGGGTGCTGGGCGAGCAGGGCGCCAAGAGCCTGCGCGGCGGAAAGATGGAGGACGTCATCTTCGCCGGCACCGCCGGCCGGGCCCCGCTTGGCCGCGCGGAGGTGACGCTGACCATCGACAACGCTGACGGCGCGTTGCCGATCGAGTACGCCGAGGTCTCGATCACCCGGCGGATGTACCGCTCGGGTGAGAGCGAGTACGAGATCAGCGGTTCCTCGTGCCGGCTCCTCGACATCCAGGAACTGCTCTCCGACTCCGGCATCGGCCGCGAGATGCACATCATCGTGGGCCAAGGGCAACTCGACGCAGTGCTCTCGGCCCGGCCTGAGGAGCGCCGCGGGTTCATCGAGGAGGCGGCCGGGGTCCTCAAGCACCGCAAACGCAAAGAGAAGGCGATCCGCAAGCTCGACGCGATGCAGATCAACCTCGACCGGGTCGGGGATCTCACCGAGGAACTCCGTCGCCAGCTCAAACCGCTCGGCCGCCAGGCCGAAGTCGCCCGCCGGGCGCAGTCGGTCCAGGCAGACCTACGCGATGCCCGCCTCAGGCTCCTTGCTGACGACCTGATCACCCTGCGCGATGCGCTGCACAAAGAACTCGCTGACGAAGAAGTCATCCGCACTCGACGCAGCGAAGTAGAAGGGACGCTGCGGATCTCCTCGGCTCGCGAAGCGGAGTTGGAGACCGGCTTGGGCCAGATCTCGCCGGCCCTGACCCGGTCTCAGGAGGTGTGGTACCAGCTCTCCGCGCTGGGGGAGCGGCTGCGCAGCACCCGGCAGTTGGCCGCCGAGCGCACGCGCCACCTGTCCGCTCCGCTGCCCGAGACGCCTCCGGGTCGGGATCCGGAGATCCTGCAGGCCGAGGCGGTCGCGGTGGAGACCGAGCGCGCCGCCCTCGACGGGCATCTGAACGGGGAGCGCGAGCGGCTCAGTTCCGCACTGTCGAGCCGGGCCGGGCTCGAGGATGAACTGCGCCAGGCAGAGGACGAGCTGGTCAGGGTCGCACGGGCTCAGGCCGATCGCCGCGAAGGGCTGGCTCGGCTGGCCGGGGACCTTCAGGCTGTTCGCAGCCGCGCCGGCGCGGCAGAGGACGAGATCAGTCGGCTGACCGCGGCCGTGGGCGACGCGCGCACCCGAGCGGAGCAGGCGGCGGCGCAGTTCGAGGCACTCGAGGGCGAGATCGGAGCACTCGGGGACTCTGAGCAGAGCCTCGACGCGCGACACGAGGCTACGGTGGCCGCCTACGAGGCCGCCGCCAACGAGGTCGCCAGATTGACCGACGCTGAGCGTGAAGCCGAGCGGCAACTCGACGCGTGGCGGGCCCGAGCCGAGGCTCTGGGTGAGGGACTGCACCGCAAGGACGGTGCTGGAGCGCTGCTAGCCGCAGCCGACCACCTGCCTGGCCTGCTCGGATCCATGTCCGCATTGCTTCGGGTGGAGCCGGGTTATGAGGTCGCCGTGGCCGCCGCCCTCGGGCCGATCGCCGACGCAGTCGCCGTACGGACACCGCGCGATGCCGCTGCCGCGCTGACCTATCTGCGCACCCAAGAGGCCGGCCGCTCCGGCGTACTCGTCGGAGGTGGACTCGCCCCTGCCCCGACCGATTCCTGGCCGACGCTGCCAGACGGTGCCCGCTGGGTACGGGATCTCGTTACCGGCCCCGACGAACTGCAGGCAGCACTGGCTGGGGCTCTGGACCGGGTTGCGGTTGCGTCTGACATCGATGGGGCGCTCCGGCTGGTCGACACCCACCCGCGGCTGCGTGTGGTCACCGCCAAGGGGGACATTCTCGGGGCGAACTGGTCCTTCGGTGGCTCGGTCAGCGCTCCCAGTGCCATCGAGGTGCAGGCCGCTCTCGAAGACGCGCAGCGCAAACACGAAGCCGCACAGGCACTCAGCGCCCGGTTGCAGGGTGAGCTCGAAGCGGCAAGAGAGCTCGCGTCCCAGCGCTCCGGCGCAGTGGAGAGCGCGTTGGCCGCCCTGCACGAATCAGATGCTGCGCATTCCGCAGTGGCCGAGCGACTCGGCGATCTCGGGGCGGCGGCCCGATCTGCTGCCGCTGAGACGTCTCGTCTGGAGCAGGCGCGCTCAGCTGCCGAGAACGCCCGCGATGCTGACCTGGCCGGACTTGCCGAGTTGGAACAGCGTTGGCAGGCGGCCCAGGTCGCTCCATCCGCCGAGGAACCGTCCACCGCGGATCGGGACGAGTTGCAGCGCGCGGTGGGCCAGGCTCGCCAGGAGGAGATGGAGCTCCGGCTGGCGGCGCGTACGACAGAGGAACGGGCCCGCGCGTTGGGTAGCCGCGCGGAGTCTTTGCACCGAGCCGCCGAACAGGAGCGAGCGACCCGCATCCGGCAGGAGGCGGCGGTGGCGGCCCGCAGGGACGGGGCCTCGATCGCCGAACAGGTTCGGATCGCCGCGGAGCAGACCATCGCGCATGTCAACGCCTCGTTGGAGCGGGCGGCTGCCTTCCGGGACGAACTGGCCAGTCAGAAGGTCAGCGGGGAGGGTGAGCTGCTCGGCGTACGCGCCCGGCTGCGCGAACTGGCTGCCGACCACGACAGGTTGACCGACGAAGTCCACCGCGACGAGGTCGCCCGGGCCGAACATCGGCTGCGGATCGAGGCGCTGGAGGACCGCGCGGCGCAGGAGTACGGCGCAGACGTGGACGTGCTGGTCGGTGAATACGCGCCGAACGTGCTGGTCCCGCCGTCACTGGCCGAGTTGGCCACCGCCCAGGCGCAGGGCGCCGAACCGCCTCCGGCCAAGCCCTACGACCGGCAGGGTCAGGAACGTCGGGCGTCACGGGCCGAACGCGATCTTGGCATCCTGGGTCGAGTGAACCCGCTCGCATTGGAGGAGTACGCGGCGCTCGAGGAGCGGCACGCCTTCCTGGCCACTCAACTCGAGGACCTCAAGAACACCAAACGCGATCTCCTGTCGGTCGTCCGCGAGGTCGACAGCCGGATCCTCGCTGTCTTCGCCGAGGCCTTCGCCGATGTGGCCAGGGAGTTCGAATCGGTCTTCGCCACGCTGTTCCCGGGCGGAGAGGGCCGGTTGATCCTCACCGAGCCCGATGACCTGCTGACCACCGGCGTCGAGGTCGAGGCCCGCCCACCGGGCAAGAAGGTCAAGCGGCTGTCACTGCTCTCCGGTGGGGAGCGCTCGCTGACCGCCGTAGCGCTGCTCGTGGCCATCTTCCGGGCCCGGCCGTCACCGTTCTACATCCTCGACGAGGTCGAGGCGGCCTTGGACGACGTCAACCTCGGCCGACTCCTCGGGCTGATCGAGTCGCTGCGCAACTCCAGCCAGTTGATCGTCATCACTCATCAGAAGCGGACGATGGAGATTGCCGACGTGCTCTATGGCGTGAGTATGCGCGGTGACGGCATCACCACTGTGATCAGCCAGCGAATCCGTGAGCTGACCTCGGCCTGAGGCGCGGGCGCACTTTTTACGTGAAATGTCCGGTCAGGTGGCGGTCTGAGAGGATTTTCTACGTGAAATGTCCGGTCAGGACGTTCCGATGAGCAGGTCGACAACCAGGGGTAGGTGATCGGAGGCATCGGTGGGCGCCACCCGTGCTGCCGAGGGAATCACTCCTGCCGAGCACAGGATGTGGTCCAGGCGCTTGTTCGGCCGGTGCGCCGGGTGTGTACGACCGTCGCCTTGTCCGCATTCGGTCCAGGCGTCACGCAGATCGGCCAGCGCGGAGAGTTCCGGGGCGTCGTTGTCGGCATTGAAGTCACCGGCGATCACCGCCGTGCCCATCTCCTCGTCGACCAGCCGGCGTACGGCCTGCGCTTGAACCGCTCGATCCTTGGTGCTCTCGTAGCTGAGATGCGTGTTCACCACCCACAGCGCGCCGCCGTCCAACTCGATCAGCACCCGTTGCGCGCTGCGGGGCTCGACCTCCGAGCTCCCGGGCAGCGGATACAACTCATGGTTGAGGATCGGTAGGTGGGACAGAATCGCGTTCCCGTACTCCCGCGGGCGGCCGTCGCGCGGCGAGCGGACCACGCTGGCTCCGAACACGACCTGCATGTCCAATGCCCGGGAGAGTTCGATCGCCTGATCCACATGGCCGCTGCGTTCACCGAAGTGCCGGTCGACCTCCTGCAGGCAGACCACGTGGGCGGCCAACCTGGTGATCACGGCGGCGGTACGGACGAGGTCGACCGTGCGGTCCACTCCCCGCCCGTGGGCGATGTTGAAAGCAGCCAGTCGAACTCCGATGGTCACCCCGTCACGTTAGTGCGCTGTACGCGTTCACCCCGCGGTCAGAATCTGCCAGATCGCGATGAGCCCCACGACCACGATCAGAGCCCGCAGCACGACCGGGGGTAGCCGCCGGCCGACACCGGCGCCGATGAACCCCCCGGCCAGCGAGCCTGCGGCGATCAGGGCAACGACTGTCCAGTTGATCCGACCGAAGGCGAGTGTCGCGAAGGTGACTGCGGCAACCGAGTTGACGATCAGGGAGAGCACGTTCTTGAGTGCATTCAGGCGTTGGAGCGGCTCGGGCAGCAGGATGCCGAGCAACCCGATCAGCAGAATGCCTTGGGCAGCACCGAAATAGCCGCCGTAGACCCCGGCCGCGTAGGTCCCCACGGCCACCAGCAGACCATGCCGGCGGCCGGGCTCAGCGACCCCCGCTCGTTCGCGGCGCTCCTGCAACATCCGCTGCATCCGCGGCTGGATGACGACCAGCACGACCGAAATGCCCAGCAGGATCGGCACGATCGTGGTGAAGGCCGCGGCCGGCAGCACGAGGAGCAGCACCGCCCCGGTGATCGAACCGAGCAATGACATCGGGCCCAATCGCAGGATCCGGCCGCGCTGGCCGCTGAGTTCCTCCCGGTAGCCGAAACTTCCGGACACGCCGCCGGGTACGAGACCGATGTTGTTGGAGATGTTGGCCGTGACCGGCGCGAAACCGAAGGCCAGCAGGGTCGGAAAGGTGATCAGGGTGCCGGAGCCGACCAGGGTGTTGATGGTCCCCGCGGCCAGCCCGGCACCGAAGATCGCCAGCGCCTCGAGCCAGTCCACTGCCCGGACGCTACCCAAGCCCGGGCAAGCCGACGGCAAGGGCATAGCTGGGGGCTGAGTCGCTTTGACAGACTCGCCGGGTGGACATCGTCGTCATCGGGATCATCGTGCTGGTAATCCTCGTCGTCGCCCTGGCCGGATTCCTGGTCAGCCGCGGTCGGCGGACAACCCGGCTCGACGATGCCCCAGGGCTGACGCGCGGCACCTCAACCCGTACCGGCACGGAGACCCTCCCTCCTCGGGTCGAGCCGACACCCGGCTCCCTCGACGTCGAGCCAGAGGCGCCGCTGGCCCCCGACTCGGTCACCGTCGAGGTACCCGAGCCGTCGGCGGGTCGGCTGGTTCTGCTCCGGGCCAGGCTCGCGCGCTCGCAATCCTCGCTGGGCCGGGGGTTGCTCTCGGTCCTGTCGCGGCAACGGCTGACCGAGGAGGATTGGGAGGAGATCGAGGCGACCCTGCTCGGTGCCGACGTGGGTGTGCTCGCGACTACCGAGATGGTGGACAGATTGCGCACCCAGACTCGAGTCATCGGGGCCGCATCGGGTGATGAGCTCCGCCAACTGCTCGCAGACGAACTTGTCGCAGCCCTCGAGCCTGACCTCGACCGGACCTTGCAGCTGGCGCGGGTCGACGGGGAGCCGGCCGTCGTGCTCGTCGTGGGTGTCAACGGCGCCGGCAAGACCACGACCGTCGGCAAGCTGGCCCGCGTCCTGGTGGGGGACGGGTCGACCGTCCTGCTGGGCGCCGCGGACACGTTCCGGGCGGCTGCGGCCGAACAGCTGACTACCTGGGGGGAGCGGGTGGGAGTCCGGACCGTACGAGGTCCCGAAGGCAGCGATCCTGCCTCGGTTGCCTTTGATGCGGTTAAGCAGGGGGCCGAGGCCGGTATCGACGTCGTCGTCGTGGACACCGCGGGACGCCTGCATACCAAGGCTGGTCTGATGGACGAGCTCGGCAAGGTCAAGCGCGTGCTGGAAAAGCGCGGCCCGGTGGCCGAAACCCTGCTGGTCCTGGATGCCACGACGGGTCAGAACGGCGTCGTGCAGGCGCGGGTATTCACCGAGGTCGTGGACATCTCCGGGATCGTGCTCACCAAGCTGGACGGTACGGCCAAGGGCGGCATCGTGATCGCGGTTCAGCGTGAGCTCGGTATCCCGGTCAAGCTGATCGGCCTCGGTGAGGGGCCCGACGACCTCGCCCCCTTCGATCCGGTGACCTTCACAGACGCCCTGCTGTCCTGACGCCGATGCCTCCCGAGGCGCGACTCGGCTGCTCTGACAACCTTTCGAGGCCGTCAAAGCGTGTGCGGGGAGTGAGGACGCCGAGTTGAGGACGCGCAGATGACCAGACGCGCATTCGGGCCGGCATGCGACTGACCTCCCGCGCAGCGAAGGGCGTCGGGCGCCACGAAGCCTTCGATGCTTTCGTGGTTAACAGGTACACCACCCTCGTCCGGTTCGGATTCGTCCTCACCGGCAACCGGTCAAGTGCCGAGGACCTCGTGCAAACCGCTCTCTTTCTCACTTTCCAGCGCTGGGATGCCCTCGCCGACCCGGTCGATCCCACGGCCTACGTCCGTCGCGTGATGGTGAATGCTCACATCAGCTGGACCCGCCGATTGTCCTCGCGGGAGCGACTCTTCGCCGACCCGCCCGAGACCGGCCAATCCGAGGACGGGGGCGACCTCGAGCGCCTGCACATGTGGGGACAACTCAGCACCCTGCCCGCCCGGATGCGTGCGGTCCTGGTGCTGCGCTTCTACGAGGACCTCTCCGAGGCCGAGACGGCCCGGGTCCTTGGCTGTTCGGTGGGCACCGTCAAGAGCCAGACCTTCCGCGGATTGGGCCGGCTGCGCCGCGCACTCGGCGAGCCCGAAGCCGAATCAGAACCTCCCCAGTTCGACACCGAGCCGGCTCCCGCGCTGGCGCGATCGCTTGCCCGTAAGGAGAACCGCGAATGAGCGTCGAGACGCAGTTGCGGCATGCGCTGCATGTCGCAGCGGACGAACTTGGCCATCCTGAGGCACCGGTAAGCGTTCGCGCGGAGGGTATGTTGGCTCTCCGCGGACGGCGCCGGCGCCGTCGGGCGGTGGCACTGTGTGCGGGTCTGGCAGTCCTGCTCGTTACCGTGGCCGTCCCGGTCGGGCTGTCACTGCTGGGGTCTGGCGGCTCCGATGACCGCGTCGTCTCCCCGCCGACCATCCCCGACGCGGACATCTACGGGATGCCCACACGTGGCTCGCTGGCCGGCGACACCGCTTTCGTCGAGGCGGTCCGCGAGCTGCCGTGGGCGGGCGCCCTCACCGAGGGAGTCCCGGCCGCTCTCGATCCCCCGCTGCCCGACCCTCCGCTCGAGACGAGGAACGTGGTCTTCGCCGGTGACGTGACCGGTGCCCGGTGGGCGCTGGTCGCCGGTCAGAACACCGTGCAGCCGACTGGGGAGGCCGCCGACCCCGATCTGCAGACCGATCTCGGCGCGCTGAGCGATATCGCCGGGGTCTGGTTCGTCGGTCCGCCCGGTGCAACCCCCGCGCAGATGCTGCTGGCTACCGTGCCGCGCGGTATCTCGGCCGACCGGCCGACCTCGCTCTACGACGCCGCCACCGGGGCGCTGGTCGTGGTGTCCGCACCGGGGGATGTCATCGAGATCTCGCCCCGGCCGGAGGTGGCCGCGGACGCCACCGTGCGCAGGACCTTTGTCGACACCAACTCCACCGACGGCATAGCTGTCCTCGCGCTTGATGCCAACCCGTACAACGGGCCCCCGGCACCCGTTTTCCGAGTTAGTCGCAGCGGAATGGAGGTCCTCGAGCAGGGCCCCGACGGGTACGGCGACCCCAATCAGGCACCGGCGCCGGAGATCGCACTGACCTACCTGCGACCGCCGAACAGCCCATTCGCGGTGCGCGGACTCCCCCTTGATGAGCAGCGGATGGCGGCCGAGATCCTGAGCCAGTACGGACTGCGTCAAGATCAAATTGCGTTCCAGGTGCACTACCTCGGCCCACTGCCGGGGACTTCCGGACAGCTGGCCGGACTTACCGTCCTCACCGCGATTTTTCCGTCCGGCGCCGTTCTCACCAGGGCGTTGTGGCTGCAGGAACTCGACTCCTCGCTCGGGTACTTCGGGGGAGGGTCGTGTGCCATGGACGATCTGTCAGCCGCCGGAGTTCCCGCCGCTCAACGGATCATCGCGATGCGCTGCGACGTGGATGCTGGGGCCGAGAATCTGCCCGACCCCGCATCAACGTTGGTCGTCATCGCGCCGCCCGCTCTTGCCGCCGGCTCCGCAACGGCCCAGGCCGACTCCGGCGCGATCAGGCTGGATCTCGTCGACGGTGGCGTAGGCATGGCGCCATTCCCCGAGGGCGCGGAGACGGTCGTCGTCCGGGATGGCGAAGGCGCGGTTCTCGAAGAGGTACCGATTCTCAGCTACTAGCGTCGGCTCGTTCGACGCAGCCGCACGCATATCATGATCATGGTCGGTTAGGGGGCGCAGACGAGAACTGACTTATCGGGCTTTCCGGCCCGGCGGAGATCCCGAAAGACCGATCTCGTCGAGTGCATGCCTCGACGAGTCCAGCCCTCAGGTCAGGCGGCCGTCGAAGACGGTGCGCAGGAAGGGTTTCCCGTCCGTACCGGCTTCGGCCTTCTCGAATCGCAGCCGAGCTTGGTTGCCGTCAAGGGTCAGCACCGCCAGTTCGTTGCCGAAGTAGGGTCCAGACCGCTTGCACCATCTCATTCTGGTCCGCGGTACGCCCGCCAGCCGACGCAGGGCCGCTGTAAGCGCGATGGCCGGCCTGCTCCAGCCGATCTTGAACGTCTGCACCATCGGGTGCGGCACCTTGTTGTGGACGGGTGAACAGGTCAGCTGGTAGATCCGGCTGGTGATTCCGGTCGGCCGGACCACTTCGGCAACGTAGGCGTGATGGACGTCGCCGGAGAGCACCAACAGGCTGCTCGGCGCCCGACCGTGTTCGCCGCGACCAAGCGCCTCTAGCGCCGCACCGAGCCGGTCGAAGGAATCCCGGAAGGCTGCCCAGTGTTCGAGATCACCGGCTTGGCGCAGCTTTTCCGACCAGCGGCCGATCCGGCGGCCGTGGAAGCGGCGGGCCAGCTCGGCGTTGCATCCCTCGAGATCGTGAATGGCCGGCGGCATCAGCCACGGAAGGGAACTGCCCACGAGTACGTGCTCGATGCCGTCGTCTCCGGCGTCGCTGAGCATCTGCTCGACCCACGAGAACTCGTCATCGTCGAGCATTGCCCGATTGTCCTCGTCCAGCGACCTGGCCGCTCGGGAATCGATCATCAAGAGCCGAACGGTGTGCCACTTCCGCCGGTAGCTCCAGCGGATGGAGGCAGGGTTGCGGTCAGCCTCCAGGGCGAGCTCCCGAAGGGCGTCATATCCGTCCTCGGCCGCGGTGATCTGCCTGAAACTCGCATCTGTGCGGAGTTCCTCGGGCGAGAGATTGCCGAGGTGCTGGTAGACCCAGTAGCTGCCCAGTGCTCCGCTGATCCGATCGGGCCACCAATCGGTTGACGTGACCGTGTCGCGCCAGGTCCCGGAGGTGTTCCAGTCGTCGATGACGTCGTGATCGTCGAAGATCATCGAGGAGGGGATCGTGGAAAGCAGCCAGCGGATGTCGGGATCGGTCCAGGACTGCCGGTAGACGTAGGTGAACTCCTCGAAGTCGGCCAGCTGGTCATAGGGCGCCTTGTCGAGGTCACGGCGGGAGGCGAGGTAGGCCTTGGTCACTTCGGCGGTCTCGTCGGCGTAGACCTGATCACCTAGCAAGACCAGGGCGTCAGGCCACTCTTCCTGGGGTAGCGCGGCGATCGTGCTCGAGTAGGTATCAAGTGCATCCGGCGGAAAGTCCTCGTTTTCCTCGCCCGTGATCACCAACGGTGTGGCATAGCGACAGGATCCAAAGGCAACGCTGAAGGCGCCGGGCGCTCCAGGGGTTCGAATCCGGCTGGCCGGCCGCCCGGAGTTGGGGAGCGGCCAGACCACGTCGTCATCCAGGCGCACCTCGTACGGAGTGACACTGCCCGGCTGCAGTCCTTCGATGATGATCAGAGCGAAGTGGTGCCCCCGAATGTGGAAGGTCGTAGCCTGGCCGAGCGGTCTCGGGCCACCGCCTCTGGGGTCGGTGACGCTGACCCGACACGCGGCGTCGACCTCGACGAACACCGTGGCAGAGACTTTGTCGACGTGGCGCAGCAGGGGTCCGAGCACGAGGGATGGCATTGCGACATGCCTACCGCATGTGCTGCTCCACCACCACCACCACTGTGCGCTGCCGGGTCAGGCTGCTGGCGGCCCCGCGCGTAGGCCCGCAGACCACTTCTCCTCGATCCGGCCGAACCGCCAGACGGCCAACGCGACAATCCAGGTGAGGAAGAACAGGGCGACGATGCCGTAGCCGACGACGTTCAGGTCGAGGTTGGCGATGGCGGCCAACGGCCCGCTTTCGATTCCGAGCCTGTCGGTTAGGATAGAAATGATCTCGATGCTGCCGATGATCAGGGCCACGGCGACGGACAGTCCGGTGATGGTGATGTTGTAGTAGACCTTCCGGACCGGCCGGGAGAACGCCCAGCCGTAGGCATAGTTCATGAAAATTCCATCGATGGTGTCGAGCAGGCTCATCCCGGCTGCGAAGAGGATCGGCAGGACAAGGACCGCGTACCACGGCAATGCAAACGCTGCGGCGCCGGCGGCCAGGATGAGCAGGCCAACCTCGGTTGCGGTGTCGAAGCCCAACCCGAACAGCAGGCCGACCGGGTACATGTGCCATGGCTTGCGCACGGCTCTGGTGAACCGGCCGAGGATGCGGTTCATCAGCCCCCGGTTGTTCAACTGCTCCTCCAGCGCAGCCTCGTCGTAGTGGCCACGGCGCATCGCCCGGAAGACCTTCAGGATCCCCAACAGCAGGACCAGGTTGATGATGCCGATGACGAGCAGGAAAACACCTGACACCGACACCCCGATGAGCCCGGTGGTCTGCTGCAAGGTGGAGGACTCGCTTTCCACTTGGCCGGCAAGGGTTCTCACGCCGAGCGAGAGCAGCAGGGCCAGAGCGAAAACGATCGACGAGTGCCCGAGGGAGAACCAGAAGCCCACCGACACCGGGCGCTTGCCCTCGGACAGCAACTTGCGAGTTGTGTTGTCGATGGCTGCGATGTGATCGGCGTCAAAGGCGTGCCGCATCCCGAGCACGTAGGCAGTAAGGCCCAGACCCAGGCCAAAGACCCCCGAGGCTCCCAACGAGTACTTCTCAGGTGCGACGAAGCCAGCGAGTACTCCCCAGCCGAGGACGTGCAGAAAGAGAATAAAGGCGCCCATCCCGGCCATCGACCTCCACTCCCGAGGGCCGAACGCGCCTCGGATGCGATCGACCATCGTGCCCGCCGGATCCTGTGTTTCGGTGTCAGTCGTCATGCTGGACCCCCTTACGGGTAGGGGTAGGCGGGAAACCGGGGCGGTCATGAAACCGTCGGGTACGTGTATGCGGCGGACCCTATTGCAACAAAGGTGCAAAAGCCAGTACGTGGCAAGTCCAGTCGAAGTCCCACCGTGTGCGCGGTGTTCGGGGCAGACGGTAACTTCACCGACACCTGAGCCTGGGTGGTTTCACCTGGTGGAAACAATTCTGGGCGGCGCTGCGTAACACGGGACCGTGACCGTACGTACGAGGCCCCGCACGGGGGCCCGCTCGGCCATGGCCTAGTCAACCTACGACACCTTCGGAGGCTCCCTTGGACAGCGGAGACACTGCCTGGGTCCTCGCCAGCGCCGCACTCGTGCTGCTGATGACCCCCGGCCTGGCGCTC
>JBPCOF010000031.1:0-3444 GCA_051000515.1 Geodermatophilaceae bacterium | reverse complement strand
ACATCGCGCACGCCGTTCTCCGCTTCACCTGGTTCTGGACCTTTGACAGCTCAGAACCTAAGCGAGAACGGCGTGTCGCACCTCAGCGGCTCTCGAAACCACCCACGGAAGCGTCAGGAGAGCCGGTAAAGCTCACCGATACCCGGCTCAAGTCATGAGATGCTCGCACCTGACAGATGCCCTTTCGTTTCGTTGCTGATTGATCCGCCGCAAGACCAATCCTCAACGCACGAAGGGCATCTGCACGTTCACGGCACGCCAAACCCCGTCACCGATCGGTGGATCCGGGCTAAGGTTGTCCCCAAGCCGAAGACCGTGCGAGCGGTATGATCAAGGCCGGAAGTCCCGCGAATCAGCGTGAACCGGTCGGGGCGTGGTCAACTGGAATGAGTGGTCAACGATGACGAATCGTATCTGTACGATCGGCCACTCAACACGCGAGTTCAGCGAGGTGTTGACGATGCTGCGGACCAACGACGTCACTTGCCTGGTCGATGTTCGTTCGTTCCCGTCGTCGAGAAAGTTCCCGCAGTGGGACCAGCCCGCGATCATCGAGGCACTGCCCGCCGACATCGGATATCGCTGGATCCAGAAGTTGGGTGGCCGACGGCGCACGCCGATGGGGACGGCGAGCGTGAACGGGGCGTGGCGGGTGAAGGCATTCCGTGACTACGCGGACTACATGGCGAGTGATGCCTTCACGGAAGGTCTGGCCGAGTTGCTCGAGTTGGCCGAACACGAACAACCGGCGATCATGTGCAGCGAGGCAGTGCCGTGGCGCTGTCATCGGGCTCTGATCACCGATGCGTTGATCGTCGGGGGTGCGGAGGTTGTGGACCTCATGTCGACGACGGTGAGGAGGCCTGCGATGCTGCACAAGCACGCCAGTGTCGAGGGCGGCCAGTTGACGTACCCAGCATCGCACGTGGCCCTGGGGTGAGCATCGTCGAGGATGTCCGTGAGGCAGTCACCCGCATCCCGGCTGGCCGCGTCGCTTCCTATGGAGACCTCGCCAAGATGATCGGTGCAGGACCACGACAGGTCGGGCATGCGATGACCTTGCTCGACGGCGGTGTGCCATGGTGGCGTGTCGTCTACGCAAACGGAACTCCCGCCTCGTGCCACGACGGGCGGGCATCCGGGCTGCTGCACCACGAACAGACGCCTATGGTCGGCGGGCGGGTAGACATGAAGGTCGCGCGGCACGGACACGCGCGCTGACGCTCAGCCTCAATCTGAGGTCGGTCTCGGCCGCGCTGACTCATGGACCGTTCGACTCGCTCACACTAACTTTGGGGGCCTGCGGCTCTGGTCACGGCGGTGCTGCGCAGGCCGTTGAGGGTGAGGAGGAGACTGGCGACGACGCGTGGAGCCCATCGTGGTGGACGTACGCGAAGTCTGAGACGCCACCGACCCAGGGATGCGCGAAGCCCGAGCGCCACGGTCGTCCGACGGGGTCTCGGGCTCACTTCCTGGAGCCCAACGCTCCAGACAGATAGAAGTATGCCCGGTTGCAGCCGCGCGATCTGAGCCGCCCCGGCGAGTCCGGAGACTCTGGTGTGTCCCGGGCTCCACGGCGTCCGGGTTTCTGGATTCTGGTGCCTGACACCAGGAGGTTCAGATGGCACGACCGGGCGCTTCGTCGGAGTTCCGGCGCAAGGTCCTCGACCTGCTCGCCGAGGGACGCAGCGTCGCCAGCGTCGCCAGCGTCGCGCACGATCTCGACGTCAGCGACCAGACGATCTACAACTGGCGGCGCCAGGACCGCATCGTCCGCGGTGAGCAGCCCGGTCTGGCCACCGGGGAGAAGGCCGAGCTGGCCGCGGCGAAGAAGCGGATCGCCGAGATCGAGACCGAGCTCGTGGTCGCGCAGCGGGCCGTCGAGCTGCTCAAGGAGCAGACCAGCCCAAAAGGCGATACGCGGCGGTCGAGGTGATCGCCGCGGAGAACCAACCCGTCCAGGTGGCCTGCCGGATCTTGGGCGTGTCGGAGTCCGGGTTCTACGAACGGCGCAAGCGCCCACCTTCCTTGCGCGACCCGGTGAGCCCTCCGCCCAAGATGTGACCCTCGGTCAACGTCTTGCCGACATCGCCACGATCGGTATGTTGCAAGAACGTGCGGTGCAGGAGAAGCATGTCCTCGCCGAACAGCTCCAAGGGGCGTTGAACAGCCGTGTCCTGCTCGAGCAGGCCAAGGGCATGCTGGTGGCGGAGCGACTCGGTCTGGAGATGGCCCCCGCGTTCAGCCTGATGAGGGCGCACGCACGGCGGACGGGCACAACACTTCAGTCGGTTGCCTCTCAGGTCATCGACGACACCCTGGACGCCACCACCCTCCAGAGTTCCTGAACAGCACCTGTTCGCGCCTGCGGCTCGGGAGCCGAACGACGTCGAGAGCACCCAACTCCTCGACGCCATTGACACGGCTCTCTTCTCGATCTTCGGGACACAGGAGGGAAACGAGAAGCCCTCTGCAGCGGGATTTTGTGAACGGTGGAGACATCAGTAGTGCTCATGGAGGCTTGTCTCACGTGCTGGTGATGGGGTCGAGGCGGTAGGCCTCGACCGCAGCGCCCCGTACCGATCCGTCGAGCTCGTCGCGGGCGATGAGCTGCTCCAGCACTCGCAGCACGATCGACGGGGCGTCGATCCCGAAGTGCCGCCGCAGCGCCGCCCGGGTGTCGGAGTGGCCGAATCCGTCGGTGCCAAGGGAGGTCCAGTCGCCGGACACGAATGGCGCGATCTGGTCCGGGACGGCGCGCATCCAGTCCGAAACCGCCACCACCGGGCCGGGTGCGTCGTGCAGGCGCCGGGTGACGTACGGGGTGCGGTGGGCCTGTTGGGGGTGGGTGCGGTTCCACTCGTCGGTGGCCAGCGCGTTGCGGCGCAGCTCCGTCCAGGAGGTCACCGACCATACGTCGGCGTACACGCCCCAGTCTTCGCGCAGCAGCCGCTGGGCCTCCAGCGCCCATCCGACGGCGATGCCGGACGCCAGCACCTGCGCCCGTGGCCCGGTGCCCGGTGCGGCGGGGGAGTAGCGGTGCATCCCGGCGAGAATGCCTTCGATGTCGGTGCCGTCGGGTTCGGCGGGCTGGGTGATCGGCTCGTTGTACAGGGTCAGGTAGTAGTAAACGTTCGGGTCCTCCGCCGGCTCAGGCGGACCGTACATCCTGCGCAGCCCGTCGCGGACGATGTGCCCGAGCTCGAACCCGAAGGCGGCGTCGTAGGCGATGCACGCTGGGTTGGTCGAGGCGAGCAGCAATGAGTGCCCGTCCTGGTGCTGCAGGCCCTCTCCGTTGAGCGTGGTGCGCCCGGCGGTGGCGCCCAGCAGGAACCCGCGGGTCATCTGGTCCGCGGCAGCCCACAGGCCGTCGCCGGTGCGCTGGAACCCGAACATCGCGTAGAAGATGTAGATCGGGATCATCGGTTCGCCGTGGGTGGCATA
>JBPCOF010000176.1:0-5028 GCA_051000515.1 Geodermatophilaceae bacterium | reverse complement strand
CGACGACATCGAGGAAGGCGTCTACCTCGTCCTCGTCGTACCCTCGCTTGCCGATGGGCGGCTTCTTGAACACGACGTTATGGACGTCGGCTGGAGTCAGCGGCATCGGTCAATCACTCCTGAGGTTACGGTTCTGAACTGAACTCGGGTCTGAACTGAGCTGTGGGTCTTAATCGAACTGTGCGTCTGAAAACAAGGTATTGGAACCAGGTGCTGCTTGGTACCCGACAAGGCTCTGTCGGATCGTCAGTACGCCAGCGACAGCGTGAACTGACGCAACACGAACACCACGATGAGAAGAACCATAAACCCGAGGTCCAGCTTCACCGAGCCCAGGTTCAGCGGAGGCAGCACCCGGCGCAGCAAAGTCAGCGGTGGATCAGTCGTGGAATAGATGACTTCCAGACCTGCTGCGGCCCCCGCGCCCGGCCGCCATCCCCGAGAAAGCATCATCACCCAGTCCATGACCAGGCGGGCCAGGAGCAGCAGCATGAACAACAGCAGCGCGAAGGCGATGATCTGCCAGAGGATGCTCACTGCCTATTCGCGCCCCTCGAGAATGAGTGTCTGATCGGCCGTCCGAGCACCGGTGAACGCCGTCGACCATCACCACAGGCTAGCTCTGGTTGAAGAACCCGTTCTGCTTGAGCCGCGCCTTGTCCTCAGCCGTGACGGACACGTTCTGCGGGGAGATCAGGAAGACCTTGTTCGTGACGCGCTCGATGCTACCTCGCAGACCGAAGGACAGCCCGGCAGCAAAATCGACCAACCGCTTGGCGTCGGAGTCGTCCATCTCACTGAGATTCATGATCACTGGGACGCCGTCGCGAAAATGCTCACCGATCGTGCGTGCCTCGTTGTACGTGCGTGGATGCAGCGTCGTGATGCGATATTCCGAAGCCGCTCGGGAGACCGGGCTCGGCCGGTCGCGCAGGGCCACACCGCTGGCGACCGGCGGGGCCACAGTGCTGCCAGCGGCGACCGGAACGCTGCGACGCACGCTTCGTACGCGGTCCTCCCCCGATGCAGGTTGGTAACCGGGTGCGTCCTCGGCGTAGTCGTCGTACCCCGGATAGCCCTCGTCGGCGTAGGAGTCGTAATCACCGCGGTCGTCGTCTTCGACAAGGCCGAGGTAAACGCCCATCTTGCGCATGGCTCCGGCCATCGGGGCAACCTTTCCTGTTCGCCATCTCTGCTAAATCACGATTGTGAACCCGGCAGATCTATCCCGCTCAACTTTTACCCCAGCGATGTTGCGTCCCGGCTTCGCCTGGCCGCTCCACTTTTACCCCAGCGATGTTGCGTCCCGGCTTCGCCTGGCCGCTCCACTCCGGTGTTCGGAGGCTAGCTTCCGGGCTCCGAACAACGCCGTTCCGACACGCACGTGTGTCGCCCCGGCCGAGATAGCAGCCTCGAGGTCCGCGCTCATGCCTGCCGAGATCACGGTGGCTGATGGCTGGATAGCTTGCAGCACCTGCGAATACCCGGCCAGGCGGTCGAAGACGTGCCGCGCATCGACGCCTGGTGGGGCCACCGTCATCAACCCGCGCAATGTCAGGTGCTCGACGCCGAGCACAGCATCGGCCAGCGCGGCCAGGTCCCGCGGATCGACCCCTCCGCGGGTCGGGTCGGATTCCGGATCGAGATCGAGCTGCAGCAGCACCTCAAGAGGTTGTCGCCGAGGCGCCGCGGCGCGATCTAGGGCCACGACCAGGGCCGGGCGGTCGACGGAGTGCACCATCGAGGCGAACCCGGTCACGATGCGGGCCTTGTTGCGTTGAAGCTGCCCGATGAAATGCCAGCGTGCGGCTGGTTCCGGTTGTAGCGAGGCGATGTCCGCTGCCTTGGTCGCGGCCTCCTGTGCCTTGTTCTCTCCGAGCTCAGTCACCCCGAGAGCCAGGATCTCGGCGACCCGCTCGGCGGCCATTCCCTTGGTCACCGCTATCAGCGTGATCTCGGCCGGATCCCGATCAGCCTCCGAACAGGCCGCCGCGATCCGGTCGCGCACCTCGGCAAGGCGTTGGGCGGCGCCGCGAGCTGGAGGACCGCTCGACGATGCAGGACTCTTGGCGCGCGAATCAGTCATGCCGGTAGCCAGATGATTCCGGCCTGTCGACCCGTGACCCCGTCACGGCGGTAGCTGAACAGGCTCGGGTCCTCGGCGGTACACCGCGGATCGCTGACCACCTGCGCTACGCCAAGCCGGCTCAATTCGGCAGCCAGGGCCGCCCGTAGATCCAGTCCCGACGCTCCGGTCCGAGTGCGCGTTGCGCCACCCGGGGCGGCTGATTCGACCTCGTCGGCGAGATCCTGGCTCACCTCGTAGCAGCGGCCGCAGATCGCCGGGCCGAGTAGCGCGTCCAGGCGTCGCGGCTTTGCACCGAGTTCCACCATCGCCTCGACCGCACGTGAGACGACGTGCCGGCGCACCCCCTCCCGGCCGGCATGGGCGGCACCGACGACTCCGGCCTCAGGATCGGCCAAGAGCACCGGCACACAGTCGGCTACGAGGACGGCCAGCGCCAAGCCCCTGGTGGCGGTGACCAACGCATCACATTCCGGCGGCTGGGTCGGCGGCGAGGCACCGAGCACGGCCACCTGGTCGCCGTGGATCTGACGCATCCAGGCCAGCACAGAGGCGTCGAGGCCCACTGCACGGGCCAGCCGCGCCCGGTTGCCCTGAACCGCCGAGACGTCGTCGCCGACGTGGTCGCCGAGGTTGAACGTGTCGTACGGCGCCGCGCTGACCCCGCCTGGCCGGGAGGTGACGATCCGACGTACCCGCGCCGCGACCGGCCGGCCCGGGCGGGCCGCCCTTGGTCGGCCGACGGGTTGGTGGGGACGACTCAGCGGAGGAACTCCGGGATGTCGAGATCGTCATCGAAGTCCTCGGCTGCCAGCGGCCGCCCGGAAGACCCACCGGCGGCCACCGTCACCGGCTGCGGTACCGCGTGACGCGCCGCGACGGCTGGGACCGCACCAGCGGCCGTCGGGCCGGGGATGGCCGCATGCGGGGTCTCAGAGGTGCCTTCGGCCGGGACCGACGGGTCTGCCCGCTTGTACGTCGGTGTTCCGCCGTCGAAGCCGGCGGCGATGACGGTGATGCGCACTTCGTCGCCGAGAGCGTCGTCGATGACTGCCCCGAAGATGATGTTGGCGTCGGGGTGTGCGGCATCCGCGACCAGCGAGGCCGCCTCGTTAATCTCGAACAGCCCCAGGTCCGAGCCGCCCGAGATCGACAGCAGGACCCCGTGTGCGCCTTCCATCGATGCCTCCAACAGTGGGCTGGCGATGGCCTGCTCGGCGGCGGAAAGGGCCCGGTTCTCACCGCGTGCGCTACCGATGCCCATCAGCGCGGAGCCAGCTCCGGACATGACCGCCTTCACGTCGGCGAAGTCCAGGTTGATCAAGCCTGGCGTGGTGATCAGGTCGGTGATGCCAGAGACACCGGACAGCAGCACTTGATCGGCGGTCCGGAAGGCGTCCATGACGCTCACATTGCGATCACCGAGTTGCAGCAGCCGGTCATTGGGGATAACGATCAGGGTGTCGCATTCGTTGCGGAGTTCGGCGATGCCATCCTCGGCCTGCACCGCACGGCGCTTGCCTTCGAAGGAGAACGGCCGGGTGACCACGCCGATGGTCAGCGCACCGAGCTTGCGGGCCATGCTCGCCACGACAGGGGCGCCCCCGGTACCGGTGCCACCCCCCTCGCCGGCCGTGACGAAAACCATGTCCGCGCCCTTGAGGACCTCCTCGATCTCCTCGCGGTGGTCCTCCGCGGCCTTGCGGCCAACCTCGGGAAGGGCGCCGGCTCCCAGTCCTCGGGTCAATTCGCGTCCCACGTCGAGTTTGACGTCCGCATCGCTCATCAGCAGCGCCTGCGCGTCGGTGTTGATCGCGATGAATTCGACGCCCTTGAGGCCTACCTCGATCATCCGGTTGACGGCATTGACGCCCCCGCCACCAATGCCGACCACCTTGATCACGGCGAGATAGTTGTGTGGAGGTGTCACGATGCCGCTCCCTAGGAGTCTTACCCTCTACTGAAGGCTTATAGTTATGTCAACCTGTCGGCTTCTGAAAAGGTAAGGGAGCATCGCCTGCCAGGGTGGCAGACGCGCCGTCGGGGAGCCACTTTCTTCGCCGACACGGCGGATCGGCAGGCTGCAGGGCCGGCGTCGAGTCACCCGGTGCTGGTGCTCGGGTTCGGCACATAGGAAGCTAGCGCCCGTGACCGAACCGCCCACTCCCGCCGAGGTGATGTTGGAGGCGACCAGGGCGAGCCTGCGAACCGGTCGGATGAAGCCCGCCGTAGTGACCAGGCAACAGCTGGACGCGCTGGCCGATGCCGGATATCACCTTCGCCCGGTCATGGATGACGGCGGCGCCGCATTCCTTCTCGCTACCGCCAAACGGGCCTTCCGGTCTGGCCGATTTCGCCCGGCCGACGTCGTCATCATGCAGCTGGACGAACTCGCCGCGGCGGGACATTTCTTCGAACTGTCCGGCGCCACTGATTCCGCAGCCTGTGACGAGTTCGCATGGGGTCCGGACTCTTTCGAGTCCTGTGCGCAGTGCGGCCTGTCGTTCTGGCGGCACGGGGACAACGATTCTCAGGACCGGCCCACCCACTACGGCGGCGAGAGCTAGTTCTCACCCGACGCAGGGCGCGCCTCGAGCTAGGACCGACGTCGCTTCGCGGCGATCGTGCGGCAGGCGGAGCACCAGAACCAGAGGGCCCGCAGTCGCGCAAGCGGTGAACGCATCCCCGCGGAAGCCGATCACTCCCTCGCTGGCGCTCGGTCGATGCTCCCGCCCTCTCGCCACTGCTCGCTGGCGCTCGCTGCGATGCTCCCGCCCGCTCGGCTCATGACACACCCTCCAGCCAGTCCAGCCGTCTCAGAATGACGCCTTCACGCAGCGCCCAGGGGCAGATCTGGACCGCGCCGAGCCCGAGCAGCTTCATCGTGACTTCGGCGACGACGGCGCCGGCGAGCAGTTGATGAGCTCGGGTAGCGCTGACGC
>JBPCOF010000164.1:0-2513 GCA_051000515.1 Geodermatophilaceae bacterium | reverse complement strand
TGGAGTTGGCAGCGACCGATCACCGGGTGATCGAACACGCGCACCACCGCGGCCCGCAACGCCTTGCCGCCGTCGATGCCGATGAAGATCGCCCGTGTGGTGTCCAGGCCGCGATCACGCAGCCCGGTCAGCAGATCAGTGACCACGCTGGTGTTCTCCGTCGACCCTTCGGCCAGCCCGAGGGGATGCTTGACGCCGTCGATGCCGATCCCGAGCGCGACCACGCACAGGTGATCGCCGAAATGCACGCCGTCGATCATCAACGCGACCAGATCCAGATCGTGCAGCGGCGCGGCGAGCAGCTCGGCCAGGGCGGTCTCGGTCGCCGCGACGAACCGACGGCTCACGGCGGACTTGCTCGTCGAACGAGCCGACGCCTCGACCCGCGCACCGACCGGTTCCAGCCCGACCGGGTAACGGCGCGTCGACAAACCCGCGAGCATCCGGGCCATCGCCATCCGCCCCAGCACCTCGGTCTGGGAGAACAGCTCATAGGACTCGACCGGCAACTCGCCCGAGCCGTCCGTGGCCCGCATCCGAGGCCGCGTCACCGGCACCCGACGTCCACCCAAGGTCACCGACCCGTCCTCGCTGCCGTGGCGCACCGCCGCGCGGGCCGGGTCGTGCTTGCCCCTCGGCCCGCACACCGCCTCGACGTCAGCGTTCATCATCGCGGCCATCACCTGCAGCCCGGTCCCCACGGCCATCGCGAGCAGGCCTTCCTGCATATCGCCGGCCAGCTCAGCCATCGCCACCGACACGGCCGGCGGCAGCACCGGTGTCATCGCGCTCGTAGCGTTCTTCTGGTACTTCTTCATTGCGGTCCCCTGTCTTGGGTCGACTTGGCGGTCGCCCAACACCTACCGCAAAGGCAGGAGTCAGGCGGGGGACCGCCACCTCAACTTCCACGAGACCCGGGACAACCTCTGTCGATGAGAACTGGCGGATCTAGAACATGACCAAGGTCGCCGAAACGATCGAGCGCTATCACGTCTGATCCGACTGCACCCGGACGTCGTCGTGCTCGACCTTGAACACGTGCGGACGTCCGTGCAACCCGAACATGACCGTACCCGACGAGCTCACCGACATCCTGACTGCTGGTCTGCGCAACTGGGAACCTGATAGCGCCCCACGAGCGGCGATCATCGGCCGGGGCCGGGGCGGTCGCGCACAACGCCCACGAGCGGCGGCCTGTCCTGCCTGTCCTCAATGTCGTCGACTGAGTAGCCCTGTGTCAACCTCGGCCACTTCGATCTTGTTGGAAGCGTTGTTGAGCGGCTTGTCGGGTGATCTTGAGTTCGGTGCCGATGGCTGCCCAGGAGTGTCCGTGGGTGTGTGCCCGTTGGGCCGCGGCGGTGAGTTCGGCTTGGGCGGTGTGCAGTCGCTGGTCGGCTTCGTGCAGCCACGCCAGCGCGTCGAGGGGTGGTTGAGGATACGGACGGCGTGGGGGTGGTCGTGGCCGCGGGCGGTCGCGTCGCGGTAGAGCCTTGTTCTCGCCGAGGTCGGTGACATCGGTGCCGGTCGCTTCGAAGATGCGCAGCCCCAGAAGTCCGAGCGTCGTCACGAGAGCGAAGTCATGCCGGTTGTCGGAGACACGGCCGGCGGTCAACATCGCCTCGAACTGCAGATGGGTGAAGCCCCAGGGTTGGTGACTCCGGCGGCACGGTGGGTCGACGGACGTAGTCCGCCGGTGAATGCTCCAGAACACCACCGATGACGCAGGTGCGGTAGAAGCCGGCGATCACCGAGGTGCGGCGGGACACCGTCGACGGCTTGTACCGGCGGGTCTCCTGCAGGGGATGGTCGGCCACCCAGACCGTGTGCAGGCCGCCCTCCACGGCCGCCTGGGCCACCTCGGTAAGGTGCCGGGTGATCGAGGCAGGTCCCGCCCGACCAGCTGAAGCTCGTGACGCTCAGACTGACACGGGGACAACGGCATCAACTGGAGCGCGTCCCTGGGTGCGTAGGGCCAGCGCGCGCACCAGCTCGAACATGAGCAGCTGGCCCAGGGACTGGCAGCGTCGCGGGCGGCCGGTGCCGATCCGGGCGGGACGACGTGCAGTACCTCGTGGCCCGCCACTACCGGTGGGCGTCGCGGGCGTGGACGCCGGACCGTGAGGCCTATGTCAACCTCGGGAAGATGTACGTTGACGACCCGCGGTTCGCGGCGAACTACGACAAGCATGCCGCGGGAGCGGCGGTCTTCGTCCGCGACCCGATGACGGTGTACGAGCGCAACCTCTAGGCCAGCCCCGACGGCTCGGTTGCGGTCTGTGCCAGGAACGCGACCCGGTTGGTCGGGTACGTAGACGTTCTCGATTTGAGTATCCCCTGGACTGAGCTGCCGGAACGCTCGACGCTTGCCGAAAGCGTGCATCCGGTCTGCGGAGGAGTTGCCCATGGCTGTCGACCCGCCTACCGCAGATCAGCTGACCAGGCTCGCCGAGCGGTACAGGCTCGGCCTGAATGCGGTCGATGTCGAGGAGTTCTCCCCCTTCGTCGGCGGGCTA
>JBPCOF010000074.1:0-3986 GCA_051000515.1 Geodermatophilaceae bacterium | reverse complement strand
GGAGTGGTCCGCGACCCCTCGGCGTTAGCAATGACCGTCGGTTCGCCGCCCTCGAGGACTGCGACGACGGAGTTGGTGGTGCCGAGGTCGATGCCGACCGCTCGTGCCATGGGTGGAGCCTTTCTCTCTGTGCTTCATTGGACAGGGGATCCTGAACTCGCTAGAAGAAGCACTAGCTTGCGTCAGGTTCACTCAACTTTCTTGCTAGCTTAACGGGCGAGGGTTGAGGAATGTTCCCGGGTCCTGTCCGCCGGATCAGTCACCGATCCAGTTGGAGGCGATGCCAAGCGTGCAGGGCCAGGCCGGCGATCCCGGCAGCCACTGGCACGACGAGGGCGAGTTGCAGCGCAGACACCTCCGTGTGACCGCCCGCGCCGGCCGTCGCGGCCCAGAGACCGGGAGACGAGAACAGGAACCAGCCGCCGATACCTGCGAAAACCGCAAACTGGGCTAGGATGATCACGCCGATGATCGTGGCAATTCCGGATAGAAGCCCGCGTCCCAGAGTTGCCGCCCAGGCTGCCGGTAGCGCAAGCCCGGCGGTCAGCAGTCCTAGACCATAGTCTCGGGCCAGGAGCGCCCAGACGTCATTTCCCGGCAGACCAAACCCGAAGCTGAATCCGCCGACAACCAGGGTGAGCAGCAAGCCGGTGCTGACCGCGAGCGCCCAGCCCAGCCCAGATAGACCAGCAGCTTGGCCGCGCCTATCGTCGCGCGGCGTACCGGGATGGCGAACAGGCCGGTGATGGTTCCGTCGCTGAATTCACGGCCGAACTGCCACGCGAGGACCACCCCGAAGCCGAGCAGACCTGCCACGGCCGTGACCTGCGCGCTGGCTGACAGGTAGCCCGCCCAACCGCCATCGGCGACGAGCGGACCCAGCTTCGCCGCCAGCGCGGCGTCATCGCTGCGCGCACCCAGTACGGCGGCGCCGCAGACCACCGGGATGCCGACGTCGAGCATGATCATGGTTGCGACTCCCACCCGCGCGGTGCCGATCTTGCGAGCCTCGGTCGACATCGCCGCGCCGAGCAGGTGTGCGCCGGTCATGCCGACTCCGTCGCATCTGCGTGGACCAGCTCGAAGAACGATCGCTCGATGTCGACGCCGCCCGGATCGAGGCCGCCGATAACCCTGCCGTCGTTGAGCACGGAGATGCGATCGGCGATGCGTGCCACCTCGTCCAGGTGATGGCTGGACACGAGGACCGCGGCGCCCATCTCTCGGGCACGTCGCAACAGGGCCTCACGCAAGAGGATCACGCCTGAGGGGTCCAAGGTGTTGGTCGGCTCGTCGAGCACGATCACTGACGGGTTGTGCTGCAATGCCGAGGCAAGGCCGAGCCGTTGGCGGTTGCCGCTCGAGAGGACTCGCGCACGTACGTCCGCATAGGGCGTGAGGGCCAGCTCGTCGAGAATCTCCTCGACGAGTCCCGGGATCTCCGGCGGGGCGACCGCGTGCAGGCGGGCTCCGAGTCCGAGATTCGCGCGGGTGGTCAACTCCGGGTAGGCGAGCGGGTGCTCCATTAGGTGACCGACCTTCGACCAGACCATCGATGGTGCATCGCGAATATCGATGCCGTTGATCGCGACCGTCCCGGAATCGGGGCGCAACATTCCGAGCACCAGCTTCATGAATGTCGATTTGCCTGCCCCGTTGAGACCGACGAGAGCGTGGATCTCGCCGGGCTCGATCCTCAGGTCGACGCCGTGTACCCCAGCTCCGCCCCGAAACCGGCGGCAGACGCCAATAACCGTCAAGCCAGCCTCAGGCATGGGCCGACCCCAGCACGCCCAGGGCGGTCTGCATCACCGGATCGAGGTCCTCGTCCTGCGCCTTCGCCCACTCGAGCAGCGCCGCCGTGATGCCGGCCAACACTGCCGCCGTGGCGATCTCAGCAGCAAGCCGGCCCACGCCGTCGTCGACGAGTTGCTCGACGATCACCTGCCGTGTTCGCTCGGTGTTCTGCCACATCGCGGCTCGTAACGACGGGGTCTCGGCGGCGATCCGTACCCGTGTCTTGATCTCCTCGCCGCCGCCTGCGGGAATCGTTCGCCAGGTGGCTCGGATACCGCGGACAACACGCGTCATCGGGTCAAGTCCTAGCGGCTCCCTTGCCACCGCCGCTGCGACCAGCGGGTCGAAAGGGTCATCGAGCAACACGTCGGCCTTGGAGCCGAAGTGCCGAAAGAAGGTCATCTCGGTAACGCCTGCCCGGGAGGCGATCTGAGCCACGGTCGTGGCGTCGTAGCCGTGCGCTCCGAACAGATTCAGGGCAGCGTCGCTGAGTCGCTCCCGCGTTCGAGTCCGCCGATCGTTCACGGTTCCAAATGTTAGTTGCTAACACTTGATGTGCCTAGGCAGAAACCGTCACGTTTGCCGGTAGTTACCTCGTCATGGGGACGTACACCCGATTCTGCGGAGGGGACTGTTTTGACGACGACGCGGCGAGTGGTCCTGGCGAGCGCCTTCATCGGGGCGCTGATGTTTCTGGTTGGCGGGGTATGGGCCATGGTGGCACCGGCGTCGTTCTTCGATGTCGTGGCGTCCTACCCGCCATACAACAAGCACCTCTTCCATGATCTGGGCGCATTCCAGCTCGGGATCGCGGCCGCTCTGATCGCCGGGATCGGCGGCCGAAGCGGTCTGCACGTCGCGCTCTGGGCCGGCGCGGCGGGCGCATCCGCGCACGCGGTCTCGCACTGGATCGATGCGGACCTGGGCGGCAGGGCAAGTGATCCGGCCCTGATCACCACTCTGGCCATCGTTCTGGTAACTGGTTTGGTTCTGGCCGAGTTTCGAGACGCGGGGGTAGTCGAATGAGGATTCTCCTGGCCGGGGCAACTGGTGTTGCCGGGCGGCGGCTGGTGCCGGAACTGCGGTCGGCCGGTCATCAGGTGAGCGCGATCACCCGGCGACCCGAGCGAGTCGATGCGCTGAAGGCGATGGGGGCCGAGGCGGTGGTCTGCGACGTCTTCGATGCCGCTCGGCTGCGCGACGTGGTCACCCACGCACGTCCCGACGTGGTGATCCAACATCTCACCGATCTACCGGCGGAGTTCAACCCCCGCAAGATCAAAGCTGCCTACGCACGTAACGACCGGGTCCGGGGAGTGGACAGCGCCAACCTCGTCGCCGCTGCCGAGGCGGCGGGGGTGCAGCGATTCGTCGGGCAGAACGTCTCGTTCATGTATGCGCCGGCTGGACCTGCGGTCGTCGATGAACAGGCGCCGCTGGCGACCTCGGCACCGGACCCCTTCGGGGCCACGGTTCGGCTGCACGCGGAGATGGAACGGAGGATCGTCGACAACACCAACTTCGCCGGGCTCGTCCTGCGTTTCGGCTTCTGGTATGGCCCGGGGACATGGTTCGCGAGGGACGGGTCCACCGCGCGTGAGGTGCTGCGGCGCCGGTATCCCGTGGTCGGCGACGGCGCCGGGGTGTTCTCCTTCATCCACGTCGACGACGTCATCTCGGCGACGATCGCATCCCTGGATCGCGGCGCGGCGGGGCTCTACAACGTGGGCGACGACGACCCAGCGCCGCTCAAAGAGTGGCTACCGGTGTACGCGACGGCACTGGGCGCGCCACCTCCTCGATGGGTACCTGCCTGGCTCGCGCGGCTTCTGGTCGGCGGAATGCTCGTCGCTCAGGCGACCCAGATGCGCGGGGCGTCCAATGCCAAATTCAAGCGTGAGCTGGACTGGAAGCCGCGGCACGCCAGCTGGAGGGAGGGTTTCGGCGCCGACCTGGGGCAACCCAGTTGATCTTGACCTTGTGGTGGTTTATTGGGCCCGCACTCGGCGTGTCACCGCAATAAGGTCAAGATCAAGTGGATTGGAGTTCCGACCGTCAGTATGAGCGGGGCAGCCTGAGGCCGTGCTGGGCGATGAAGCTCAGGATCATTTCCCGACTCACCGGGGCGATCCGGGACACCCGGGACATGGCCAGCAGGGCGCCGACTCCGTACTCCTGGGACAGGCCGT
>JBPCOF010000003.1:0-33341 GCA_051000515.1 Geodermatophilaceae bacterium | reverse complement strand
CGGACGAGTCGGCCTGTACGCCGGGTTCTGTCCCCGGGTGCCTCGCGGCGATCCCGATGGGCGATCATCCATCTGGGCCTGCCGTCGCCGGCAGGCTCGTGCGGTCCACCCGCAGGCTCGGGCGGGCAGCCCTGAACGCCTGCGCAGGTCGCTCCACCTAAGTGGGGCAACCCTTTCGACCTTGCTCCGGGTGGGGTTTACCTAGCCGTCCCAGTCACCCGAGACGCTGGTGGTCTCTTACACCACCGTTTCACCCTTACCGAGCGGCCGAAACCGTCCGGCGGTCTGTTCTCTGTGGCACTGTCCCGCGGGTCACCCCGGGTTGCCGTTAGCAACCACCCTGCCCTCTGGAGCCCGGACGTTCCTCGATCACGCTGCCGTGACCGCGACCGCCCAGCCGACTCGTCCGTCGTGAACGACATCCTAGTTGCCTCGAGCCACCAGCAGCCGACCCGCGCCCACGGATTCAGCTCGGCTCGTCAGCTTCGCGAATGTCAGGTCGAGTTGCTGTACGCACGCTGGGTCGGCGGCGAGATCGATCGCGACGATCCTCCCTCGCGTGATCGTGAAGCCGAAGACGACGCGTGGGCGACCGCCGGGAGCCCACACAGCTCCAGCGGCTCCGTCGACCAGGGCCCGTTGCGCGCCTTGCGCGAGCAGCATGTCCAGGCACACCCGGCCGACGACGGTTGTCAGCCATTCGGCGAAGTTTTCGACGTCACTGCGATCGGGCCGGCTGCGGATTCTGCGAGCCCTTTCGTGGGCATCCGTAGGCTCGCGGCTCGTGGTGGACCTCGCGGCGCTGGCTGTCACTGTGCCGCTGTTGGCCCTCGCGCTCGCGATGGCCCTCTCCGGCCGTGACACGCCCGCGACTGCCGGCGTCGCTGTCCTCGGCGCCGCGTTTGCCGTGCTCATCGGAGCGATTGGTGCAGGGCCGGCCGCTGACGAGATCTATGACATCGCACCGACCGTCGTCTTCCTGTCAATCCTGTTGATCCTGAGCCATCTCGCGGATGCCGAGGGAGTATTCGTCTGGGCCGCGGCGGTTCTGGCTCGACGTGCCGGCCGCTCTCCGATCGCAATGTTGCGCCGAGTCTTCATCCTGGCCGCGATGACGACCGCGATCCTGAGTCTGGATGCCACCGTTGTCCTGCTGACCCCGGTCATCGTCGCGACCGTCGCCCGTAGGCGGCTGGCCGCACGTCCGCACATCTATGCCTGCGGGCATCTGGCCAACTCAGCATCGTTGTTGATGCCGGTCAGCAACCTCACCAACCTGCTGGCATTCACGGCAACTGGCCTGTCGTTCCTGTCCTTCACCGCACTCATGGCGTTGCCGTGGCTGGTGGCCGTCCTGGCCGAGTACGCCGTATTGCGGCGGATCTTCGCCGCAGACCTCACCGGGCAGGCGACCCGGGCGCCGACCGAGCGCCCACCGACTCCGCGGTCGGCGCTGGCCGTAGTGGCGTTGACCGTCGTGGGGTTCGCGGTCGGCTCCCTGATCGGACTGGCCCCGGTATGGCCGGCGACCGCCGGAGCAATGGTGCTTGTCGTACGGCGACTGGTCCGCCGGACGAGTTCGGTCAACGGGATCCTCGAGTCGGCCAACCTGCCCTTCGCACTGTTCGTCCTTGGACTGGCGGTCATCGTGCGAGGCTTACAGGAGAACGGCCTCGGCGAGCTTATCTCCGCCATCCTGCCCACTGGCTCGAGTTTGGGCGCACTTCTCGCCGTGGCAGGCATCGCTGCAGTTTTGGCCAATCTGGTCAACAACCTGCCCGCGACCCTCGCCCTGCTGCCCGCGGCCGCGCTGATCGGGACACCGGCGATCCTTGCGGTCCTGATCGGCGTGAACGTCGGCGCCAATCTGACCTACCTTGGGTCGCTGGCCAACCTGCTCTGGCGCCGGGTTCTCGCGCCGTACGGCGAAGCGCCGAGCGCCGCCACCTTCACCGGGGTCGGGCTGTTGACCGTTCCGCTGACCCTGATCGGCGCCACGATGGCACTTTGGATCTCGGTGCGGCTCTTGGGTTGATCGCTCGCCAGTAGTCGGCCTATTCCCCGCCGCGACCGGGCGAGCCGATTGCGATCATTCGTTCCACGGCCGCTCGAGCCCTTGCGGCGATGTCGGCCGGTACGTCGATGTCGCCGGTGTCCTCGCGCAGCGTCGCGAGCAGTTTCGCCGGGGTGATCATCTTCATGTACCGGCAGGTTGCCCGGTCGTTCATCGCGATGAACTCGGCCTTGTCGTTGAGTCCCCTCAGCTGGTGCAGGATCCCGGTCTCGGTGGCCACCAGAACCTGACGCGAGACGGTGGTCGCAGCCGCTTCGACCATCCCACCGGTGGAGAGCACTCTCGTACGGTCTGCTGGCAGGTCGCCGGAAGAAATGAGGTCGAGAACCGATGTGGTGCAACCACATTCAGGGTGGACCAGAATGTCCGCATCCGGGTAGGCGGCCACCTTCGCGCGTACATCCGACGGGCTGATGCCCGCATGGACGTGGCACTCCCCGGCCCAGATCTGCATGTTGGCCCGGCCGGTCACCCGCTTGACGTGCGCACCGAGGAACTGGTCTGGGCAGAACAGGATCTCGGTGTCCTCCGGGATCGAGCGGACCACGTCGGCGGCGTTGGAGGACGTGCAGCAGATGTCGGTCTCCGCCTTCACCGCGGCAGTCGTGTTGACGTAGGACACGACGACCGCTCCCGGGTGCTCGGCCTTCCAGGCGCGTAGCTGATCGGCATTGATGCTGTCGGCCAGCGAGCAACCGGCGGCGTGGTCGGGCAACAGCACCCGCTTGTCCGGCGAAAGGATCTTGGCGGTCTCGGCCATGAAATGGACACCGCAGAACACGATGATCGCGGCGTCGGTCTGTGCCGCGATCCGGGAGAGGTACAGAGAGTCTCCGGTGTAGTGCGCGACGTCCTGGATCTCGGGGACCTGGTAGTTGTGCGCGAGGATGACCGCATCCCGCTGCTCGGCCAGGGACCCGACCTCGGTGGCCCACCGGTCGTAGTCCTCGGGGGTCATTGTCGGCCGGTCGGTGCCCAGTGCGGTGGTCATCTGCCCTCCCAATGACTCGTGTCGTTCATCAGCGTCACGCTGGCGGCCCCGTCGACGTACCACTCGACGATCGAGAGGCTGGCCGGGGCGAGGAAGAACCGGTGCACTGTGGACAAGCCTACGTCGAGAGCAAGGCACAACAGCACCTTGATCGGCGTCACATGGGTGAGGACGGCCACGTCGCGGCCCTCGTGTTCGCCCAGAATCCTGCGCAGCGCGGACTGCACTCGATCGCTGACGGCGGAAAGACTCTCCCCTCCCGGCGGCGCGATGTCCGGAGAGCCGCGAAACGCCGCGAGCTCGGCAGGGTGATCAGCGGCGGTCTCCGCCCAGGTCAGACCTTCGAAGACCCCGAAGTCCAACTCGACAAGATCGTCGTCGATGTCGACCGGCAGATGAAGGGCATCGGCCACGATCTGGGCACTCTGGAGGGTACGTCGGAGCGGGGAACTCAGGACCGCGCCGATCGAGCCCAGCGACGCCAGGCGCGCCGCGACAGCGGCGATCTGGGCCTGGCCTTGCTCGGTGAGGGAGAGATCGTTGCGCCCGCTGAACCGCCGCTCGGGCGAGTGCGGGCTCTGGCCGTGTCGGATGAGGAACAGGCGGGTCGGAACGGCCGGCATCGGGTCGGACGCATCGCGTTTCGGGACAACCACACCCGGGGAAGGTCCGACGGGAGGACGCCCGACGGAAGGGCCGGACACCGCGGTCGTCCCACCAGCATCCGGCGCGCCCCGCTGGCTGCGCTTGACGGACGGATGGGTCTGCCCGATCGGTACGCCGTCCAGAGCCTGGTTGGCCAGCCGGTCGGCGGCGCTGTTGCGCTCCCGGGGGATCCAGGTATAGGTCACTCGCGGCAACTGCTGGGCCAGTCGTGTGGCTTGCAATGCCAACGGACGAAGATCGGCGTGTTTGATCCTCCACCGCCCGGACATCTGTTCGACGACCAGCTTGGAGTCCATCCGTACCTCGACCTCAGACGGCCCGAAGTCGAGAACCGCTTCCAGGCCGGCGATCAGTCCACGGTATTCCGCGACGTTGTTCGTCGCCCGGCCGATGGTCTCGCCCCGCTCGGCGAGCACCTGCCCCGTCGCCGGATCGAGGACGAGCGCGCCGTACCCGGCCGGACCGGGATTCCCTCGGGAACCACCGTCGGCCTCGACGATCAGACGCGGCCCACTCAAATCCGCACTCACAGACCGGAGTCGGCGACCCGGACCAGGATTCGTCGGCACTCATCGCACCGCAGCACCTCCTGCGGCGGGGCCGTACGAGCCCGGGAGAGTTCGGTCCCGGAGACGTCCATCCGGCAGCCCTCGCAGCGACGGGCCCGGAGGGCTGCGGCTCCGACCCCGGCGCCGGCACCCGCCCGGATAGTGTCGTAGAGCTTGAGCAGGTCCTCCGGCAGACCCGCTGAGCGTTCGGCCCGTTGGATCACGGCAGCGGCACGGTCGGCCTCGATCGAGGCGAGAGCGACGTCCCGGGCACCGGACAGTCGAAGGACCTCGGCCTCGGCCTCGGTACGTGAGACTTGGAGCGCGGCTAGCCGGGCCTCCATCTCCTCGCGGCGTTCCATCAGGGCGAGGACCTGGTCCTCCAGATCCAACTGCCGCCGAGCCAAGGTTTGCAGCTCGTGTTGCAGCGACTCCAACTCTCGCGCATTCGTGATCGCCCCAGAGGTCAACCGGGTGTTGTCACGCTCTTGTCTGGCCCGCACGGTTTCGACGTCACCCTCGAGCCGACGCTGCTCTCGGCCGAGGTCGGCGAGTTCGGTCTCGACCCGGCCCGCGGCGTCCTGAAGGTCGGTCAACCCAAGGGTCTGCTGCTCCAGGGCAGCCGCCTCCGGCAACGTGGAGCGACGGTGCTCGAGCCGGCTCAAGGTCGAGTCCAGGGCTTGCACATCGAGCAGCCGCAGCTGCGCAAAGGGATCGGCTTGCACGCGTGCGAACCTACCCGGCCGGGTGACTCAGCCTCCGGTCAGCGCCCCATCATTGCCTTCTTGGCGCCAGCCCCGCACGGATCCGGATCAGGTCACCGGATCCGGGTCGCGAGGCCGACCGGCGCCCCCCGCCGCCGGCTCGGGCTCGCCGATGTCGAGCGGCAGGTCCTGGACTCGGGGGTCGTCCTCGTCGGCGAAGTAGTCCTCGAGCCGGGTCGAGTCCGTGCCCTCGGGCTGATTCATGGCACGAAGGATGAACGTCGCGATGACGGTGACGAGCAGGTTGACCGCAATGGCGACGAATCCGGTGTAGATGGTCGTCGGGGTGTCGAGGCCGACCTTGCTCAGAGCGAAGGCCGAACCGCCGAAGTGCGCCCGGATCACCTCGCCCGTCGCCGGATCGATCCGCGCGATGTTGTAGAGCATCAGCATGCCCACGCCCATCCCGGCCGCCCAGCCGGCGATCAGCGCCCAGCGGTGGAACCAGCGGGTGAACAACCCGATAGCCAATGCCGGAAGCGTCTGCAGAATGATGACCCCGCCGATCAGCTGCAGGTCGATGGAGAACTGTGGGTCGATGAAGATGATCACTGCCAGCGCGCCGAGCTTGACCACCAGGGAGGCGATCTTGGCCACCCGCGCCTCTTGGCGACTCGATGCGTCTTTGACGAAGTACTCCTTGTAGATGTTGCGGGTGAACAGGTTCGCCGCGGCGATCGACATGATCGCCGCCGGGACGAGGGCCCCGATGCCGATGGCCGCGAAGGCAACTCCGGCGAACCAGTCGGGGAACTGACTCTCCAACAGGGCGGGAACGATCGTGTTGCCGTCGCCTCCGATCGGTGTCGTACCGGCTGCGATGGCCATGAAGCCCAACAGCGCAAGCAGTCCCAGTGCCAGGCTGTAGGCCGGCAACGCGGACATGTTGCGCTTGATGACATCCCGGTTCTTCGACGCCAGCACCCCTGTGATCGAATGCGGGTAGAGGAACAGGGCCAGCGCAGAGCCCAAAGCCAGTGTCGCGTACTGAAGTTGCCCTGTCGCAGGCAGCAAGACGCCCGAACCGGAACCGAACTTCTCCTCGGCCGCGCCGAAGATGACATCCCAGCCACCGAGCTTGGACGGGATCACGATGATCGCCACGATGATCGTCAGGTAGATCAGGGTGTCCTTGACGAATGCGATCAGCGCCGGGGCGCGCAGTCCCGAGCTGTACGTGTAGATCGCAAGGATGAGGAAGGCGACCACGATCGGGATCTCGCCCTCGACCCCCATGGTCTTGAGGACCGCCTCGATTCCGACCAGCTGCAGTGCGATGTAGGGCATCGTCGCGACGATGCCTGTGATCGCGACCAGCAACGCCAACGTCGGTGAGTCCCACCGCGCCCGGACGAAGTCCGCCGGAGTCACGTACCCCCGCACGTGGGAAACCGACCAGAGCCGGATCAGGATCAGGAAGAAGATCGGATACAGGATGATCGTGTATGGCACGGCGAAGAATCCGCCAGCACCGGCACCGAACATCAGCGCGGGCACGGCGACGAAGGTGTAGGCGGTGTAAAGGTCACCGCCGACCAGAAACCAGGTGACCCAGGAGCCGAATTTCCGCCCCCCCAGTCCCCATTCATCTAGGTGCAGAAGGTCAGTGGGGCGGCGCCAGCGGGCGGCGTAGAAACCCAGCACGGTGACGAAGAGGAAGAAAAAGATGAAGACGGCGAGCTCGGTTGTCTTTATGCCTCCCATAGCTCAGCGCCCTTTCGGCTCGGCGGAGCCCTGGACAGTCAGACTTCGGTCGACGTCGGAGTCCTTGCGGGTCTTGGTCTTCTGGTAGACGAAGCTGGTGGTGGCAACACCGAGTGCGATGAAGGCGAGCTGTCCCCAGTAGAAGAAGGGCCAGCCGAATAGTGTCGGCTCGACCCGGTTGTAGAGCGGGACGAGCAACGGGATCACGATGGCGGGCACCAGCAGCCAGTTCCAGGCGCTGCGATCATTGCTCTGCTGGCGGTCGCTCTTCCGCTGACGGTCTGTCCGGGAGGCGCTCTCGCCGTCGCCGTGACCGGTGTGCCCTCTGGAACTCAGTGCCGAACTCTCACCAGAGCTGTCCTCCGCCATCAGGTGCCTCCTGCGTCGACGCGGCTTGCAGGGCCGCGTTCCATGGGTCAGTCCGCCGCGCGGACACCATGACTTCGATCATGGCGTCAGACACATCCTGGCGCAAGAGTCTCGCCGCGGCCGGTAGCCAGGGCCATTCGGTGGCCCAATGGGTGGCATCGAGCAGTGCGAGACCGCTGATCTCACGGGACTCGCTGACGACGTGATGCCGTAGGTCGGCGGTAAGAAAAGCGTCTGCACCGGCCGAACGGGCCGTCTCGATCAGCGACGCGCCGGAGCCGCCGCACACTGCAACGGTACGGATCTCCTGGTCCGGGTCGCCGGCGATGCGCACGCCGCAGGCCGTGGCCGGAAGACCGTCGGCGACCGTGGCGGCGAACTCGCGCAACGACTGCGGCTGCTCGAGTACACCGATCCGGCCGAGCCCCTGCCTCGTGCTTGGCAGGCTCGCCAGCCCCACGATGTTGTACGCCGGTTCCTCGTACGGGTGGGCAGCGCGTAGTGCTTGGGCAACCGCTGCCCGGTGCAAGCGCGGGAGCACCATCTCGATCCGGCTCTCGGCCACCTCCTCCACAACGCCGACGGCCCCGATCACCGGGTTCGCACCAGGACCGGGGATGAAGGTGCCGACTCCCTCGTTCAGGAACGCGGCGCGGCTGTAGTGCCCGATGGCACCTGCCCCCGCTTCGCTGAGCGCATCGACGACGAGTTGGGCCGCCTCTGTCGGTACGAAGGCGATGATCTTGTCCAGAGGTGTGGTGTCTGCCGGCTCGAGCGGGTCGGTCTCGACCAGTCCGACCGCTGCCGCCAAGGCGTCGCTGACTCCAGGACGCGCCCGATCGGCATTGGTGTGTGCGACGAAGAGACCGCAGCCGGCTGAGATCAGGCGGTGGACCAATCGACCCTTCGGATCCGATGCCGGGACGCCGTGAACACCGGACAGGAAGAGCGGGTGATGGGTCACGAGCAGGTCCGCCCGTGCCTCGATCGCCTCCTCGACCGTGCTGGCGACCGGGTCCACCGCGAAAAGCACTCGACGTACGGCGACGTCAGGGTCACCGCAGACCAGACCGACGCTGTCCCAGGGTTCGGCAAGACCCGGGTCGTAGCGCGCCTCGAGAACGGCGATGACGTCGGCAAGCGTGGGCACCACCGGAGCCTATGCACAAGGCGTCGCCGTCGTAGGCAACGGAACCATCACTTGTTGGCTGCGCCGTTGGCGGTTGTTCGCAGTGCGGTGGGCGAGTGGGCGCGGCTGGGATCGAACCAGCGACCGCTCGGTTGTAAGCCGAGTGCTCTGACCGCTGAGCTACGCGCCCGACAACGGCCGGGACAGCCTATGCCGTCGGCCACGTGCGAGTTCCCCGGTCCTGGGGGCGCGCACCGACGTGAGTTCAGCCGACGCGGGCGACCGCCCCCGCGGCTCGCTGCCAGGCTGACTGATCGCGGGCCTGTCCGGCGCCGTTGACCTCGGCGAAGGCCACGGTCCCGGTGACGTCGACCAGAAAGGTGCCACGCACGGCCATCCCGGCCCTGTCGTTGAACACGCCGTAGGCCTGGGCAACGGCACCATGCGGCCAGAAGTCCGACAGCAGGGTGAACCGATAGCCCTCAGCCTCGGCATAGGCCTTGAGCGCGTAGGTCGGGTCGGTGCTGATCGCTACGACTTCGACGCCCGCGGCGGTGTAGGCGTCCAGCCCGTCACGGAGTTCCCGTAATTCTCCGGTGCAGATCCGGCTGAATGCGAACGGGTAGAAGATCAGCAGGACTGGCGCGCTGCCACGGAACTTGGACAGCGTGACATCGGAGTTGTCCTGATTCTTCAGCGTGAAATCTAGCGCTGCGGTTCCGACCTCCGGTGGGGTGGAACCCGCCTGCGGCTGGCTCACCGGCGGGAGCGAGCGGTCTTGGGAGCGACGAGTCGGGTACCCGACCAGTCCGGTGCGGCGCTGATGCTGCTGGTCTGGGACAGCCCGGCGGTGGGCGCGGCCTCGGTCACGTCACTGGGCGCCACGTGTCCCGGGCGACCCGACTTGGGACTGAGCAACCAGATGACGCCGCTGTCGGCCAACGACGTACCCGCGTCCACCAGCGCATCGATCAGGTCGCCGTCGGTGTCGCGGAACCACAACAGCGCGACATCGACCACCTCGTCGGAGTCCTCGTCGACCAACTCACCGCCGCATGCATCCTCGACGGAGCCACGTAGGTCGTCGTCGACGTCCTCGTCGTAGCCCCATTCCTGCACAACCATGCCCGGCTTGATCCCGAGTCGGGCCGCCAGTGAGTTGGCGCTCTGTTCGCCAGCCATGTCAACCAATCCGCGTGAGCCCGTGTGGAGCAGACAACATCACAACTCGCACGCCGTCGCCAGGGCATCCAATGCCGCATTCATATCCGTATTGCTGACGTCCGAGCCCGCGCGCAGACCATCACGCAGCGCGCCGGCGGCGTTCTGGGCGGCCTGCACCGCGTCTCGGACTCCACCGGGCCGCAGTGGGTCCAGCACCGCCTGCACCGACCCGATGGCGGCGTCGAAATCGACGGCGACACTTTCCGGCGTCAACGTCGTCGGCGTGCCGCTGTTGGTGGCGTCGGCCAGGGCGACGAAGTTTCCGTTTGCTGTGTCGTAGGAAAGGATCACCGTGAGGCAGGCCAGTAACTCGTCTGCGTCCCCCGAGGGCACCTCCTCGGTGGGTTCGGGACTGCTCTCGGTGGGTTCCGCGCTGCTCTGTTCGCTCGTCTGAGTCGGCCCAGCGAAGGTCGCCGTGCCGGCGACGGTGCTGGTGCAGGCGCCGACCGCGAGGAGAACTGGGCCCCACACGACGGCGCCGAGGAGCATGCGGAGCCGCACCATCAGTCCTTCCGCTGCCGTGGTCACAGGCCGACCCTTATGACGTAATCAAGACCCAGCCTAAGGCATGCCCGAGATCATCCGAACCGACGTCGGTGCCTGCACAGCGAGAGGCCGATGTGGCACGAGAGCGCCATACCCACCACGATGGAGGCATGACGCGATCAGACGGCGGAGATCCCGACGCGCAGCGCACGGCAGCCTCTCCCGGTGCCCCGGTCATCACCGATGGGCTGCCCAGCCAGCTGCCTGATATCGACCCGGAGGAGACCGGCGAGTGGTTGGAGTCCCTGGACGCGGTAGTCGGCAGTGCCGGGCGTGAGCGGGCTCGTTACATCCTGCTGCGGCTGCTCGAGAGGGCCCGGGAGCGCCAGGTCGGAGTTCCCGCCCTGCGCAGCACCGACTACATCAACACCATCCCGCCGGAGCGGGAACCGCAGTTCCCAGGCGACGAGCACATCGAGCGGCGGATCCGCGCCTACCTGCGCTGGAACGCCGCGATCATGGTGCACCGCGCGCAGCGGCCCGGGATAGGCGTCGGAGGCCACATCTCGACGTACGCCTCGAGTGCGGCTCTGTACGAGGTCGGCTTCAATCACTTCTTCCGCGGCCGGGAACATCCCGGTGGCGGGGATCATGTGTACTTCCAGGGGCACGCCTCCCCCGGCATCTATGCACGCGCCTACCTCGAGGGCCGGCTGACCGACAGCCAGCTCGACGGCTTCCGACAGGAGCTGTCCCATCCTGGTGGGGGCCTGCCCTCCTATCCGCATCCGAGACTGATGCCGGACTTCTGGGAATTCCCCACGGTGTCGATGGGTCTCGGGCCGCTGAATGCCATTTATCAGGCCCGGTTCGACCGCTATCTGCACCACCGCGGGATCAAGGACACCTCCGACCAGCGCGTCTGGGCCTTCCTCGGTGATGGCGAGATGGACGAGCCGGAGTCGTTGGGGGCCATCGGGATCGCCGCCCGAGAGGAGCTCGACAACCTGACCTTCGTCATCAACTGCAATCTGCAGCGCCTGGACGGGCCGGTTCGCGGCAACGGGAAGATCATCCAGGAACTGGAGTCGTTCTTCCGTGGTGCCGGTTGGAACGTCATCAAGGTCATCTGGGGACGGGAGTGGGATGCCTTGCTGGCCAAGGATCTCGACGGTGCACTGGTCAACGTCATGAACGCCACACCGGACGGGGACTACCAGACGTACAAGGCCAACAACGGCAAGTTCGTACGCGACCACTTCTTCGGCCGTGATCCTCGTACGGCCGCGATGGTCGCCGGGATGACCGACGACGAGATCTGGGCCCTCAAGCGCGGTGGCCACGACTACCGCAAGGTGTATGCGGCTTTCCAAGCCGCCGTACGCCACACCGGCCAACCCACGGTGATTCTCGCGAAGACGATCAAGGGCTGGACCCTCGGCAGTCACTTCGAGGGCCGCAACTCCACCCACCAGATGAAGAAGCTGACCCTCGACGACCTGAAGGGTTTGCGGGACCGTCTTTACCTCGACATCCCGGACAGCGCTCTGGACGAGAAGCTGCCGCCATACTTCAAGCCGGCGGCTGATTCCGACGAGTTGCGCTACATGGCCGAGCGCCGGCGCCGGCTGGGTGGAGCCATGCCGCGCCGGATGCTGACCGCAAAGCCGTTGGCACAGCCCGGAGATCAGGCCTATGACGCCGTACGCCGTGGCTCGGGGAAGCAGCCGGTCGCCACGACGATGGCCTTCGTCCGGCTCTTGCGCGATCTGCTCAAGGACAAGGAGATGGGCCCACGCTTCGTGCCGATCATTCCCGACGAAGCCCGTACCTTCGGGATGGATTCGCTCTTCCCGGTGCAGAAGATCTACTCACCGCACGGCCAGACCTACACCTCGGTCGACCAGGACCTGATGCTGTCCTACAAGGAGTCCGTGACCGGTCAGATCCTGCACGAGGGCATCAACGAGGCCGGCTCGACCGCGTCGTTCACTGCCGCCGCGTCGGCGTATGCCACGCACGGCGAGACGATGATCCCGATCTACATCTTCTACTCGATGTTCGGGTTCCAGCGGACCGGCGACGGCTTCTGGGCCGCGGCTGACCAGATGTCACGCGGCTTCGTCCTGGGCGCCACTGCCGGTCGTACGACGCTGAATGGCGAGGGACTTCAGCACGAGGACGGGCACTCCATGCTGATTGCGGCCACGAACCCGGCGGTCGTGTCTTACGACCCGGCCTTCGGCTTCGAACTCGGGCACATCGTCCGGGACGGCCTGGTCCGGATGACCGGTGACGATGCGACCGATCGATCGCCGGACGTCTTTTACTACCTGACCCTCTACAACGAGCCCTACGTCCAGCCGGCAGAGCCGGACAACGTCGATGTCGAAGGCATCCTGGCCGGAATGCATCTGTACGCGCCGGCCCCCCACGAGGGTTCTGGTCCGCGGGCTCAGATCCTCGCCTCCGGGGTGGGTGTCCCGTGGGGAATGCGCGCTCAGGCCCTACTGAAGGAGCACTGGAACGTCTCAGCCGACGTGTGGTCGGTGACCTCGTGGACGGAGCTGCGTCGGGAAGCTCAGGAGATCGAGGACTGGAACCTGTTGCACCCCAACGAGAGTGCGCGGACGCCGTACCTGATCAAGCGGCTGGGAGAGGCTCCCGGCCCGATCGTTGCCGTATCGGACTGGATGCGCGCCGTACCCGATCTGCTCGCGCCCTACCTCGCCGGGCAGCCGGGCCGATATGCCTCGTTGGGCACCGACGGGTTCGGGCTGTCCGATACCCGTCCGGCCCTGCGGCGGCACTTCCGCGTGGACGGCGAGTCGATCACTGTCCGAGTCCTGGCTTCGCTGGTGGCACGGGGTGAGGTTCCGGCCGAGGTGGTCGGCCAGGCGATCGAGAAGTATCACCTCGAGGATCCCCGCGCGGCCAAGAACGTCTTCTCCGACGAAGGCGGCGGCGAGTAGCCGCTCCGGCTTTGGCTCAAGGACTCCTTGTGCCAATAGGTTTGGCACACGGGGTCCTTGAGCCAATTAGGACGGGGGGCGGAGCGAGTGCAGGGCGACGGCTGCGTAGGTCGCCACTCCGGTCGGTAACGCCGCCTCGTCGAAGACCACCAGGTTCGAGTGATTCGGCGCGGCGTTGTCCGGCTCGAGACCGGGTGGGCAGGCACCGAGGAAGGCCATCGCGCCCGGCACCTGCTCCAGGACGTACGACCAGTCCTCGGCGCCCATGATCGGAGAGTGCATGGGCGGCACGCGTTCTGAGTCCAGGAGATCACTCGCGACATCCCGCACGGTCGTTGCCATGGTGTCGTCGTTGACCGTCACCGGGTACCCGGCGGTCAACTCGACATGCACGCCCAGGCCGTGCGCGGAGGCGATTCCCTCGGCGATGCGCCGGACGTGCTCACGGACCGAGGCTCGGGAGGTCGCCGAGAGCGTTCGCATCGTGCCGCGCAGCGTCGCGGTCGGCGGAATGATGTTGTGCGTCGTCCCCGCCGCGACAGTCCCGATCGTGACCACGGCCGGATCGAAGACGTCAACGCGCCGGGTGACCATCGTCTGCAGCGCCAGTGCTATCTCGCAGGCCGCCGGGATCGGGTCGTTGGCGTGATGTGGGGCCGAGGCATGGCCGCCGCGGCCGGTCACCACGATCTCGATCCGGTCCTCGGCGGCCAGGAACGGCCCGCCGCGAGTGTGCACCGTCCCGCTGGCGAAGGTCGTGGAGATGTGCAGCGCGAAGGCACCGCTGACCGGTGCATCGGCAACAGTCGTGAGCAGCCCTTCCTCCAACATGTACCGGGCGCCGTGGAAGCCCTCCTCCCCCGGCTGGAACATGAAGAGCACCCGCCCGGCGATCTCCTCGCGTCGAGCGGCCAGCAGGCGGGCCGCGCCCGCCAGCATGGCCACGTGCGTGTCGTGGCCGCAGGCATGCATCGCCCCTGGGATCTCGGAACTGAAGTCAAGGCCGGTGTCTTCGGTCAGCGGAAGGGCGTCCATGTCCCCTCGAAGCAGGAACGTCGGCCCGGGGTGCTCACCCTCGAGCACACCGATCACCGAACTGACCGAGCTCCCGGTACGCAGGTCCAGATCGAGATCCTCGAGTTCGGACATGATCGCGGCCTGCGTCTCGGGGAGCTGCAGGCCGAGTTCGGGGCGCTGATGCAGCCGGCGGCGCAGGTCGAGTGTGCGGTCCTGAAGGTGTTCGGCGGCGGTCAGCAGGTTCGGTTGGCTCTCCATGCGGCGCGAGTATGCCCGCTACCCATCAGCCGGTCTTGCGCGCCAAGCGCGGCCAGCCGTGCTCGGGCAGCTGCCCGGGGCCCCCGGGATAGAGACCGAAGACGGCCATGGACACCAGAACCACCGCCGCGCCCAGTGCCAACCCACCCACGGTGTCGGACAGGTAGTGCAGGCCCAGTGCGATCCGGGTCCAGGCGACGCAGAGCGCGAGGAGGATCAAGGCGGCTGCCACCCACGGCCTCCAACGGGCCCTGAGCATCGGCCAGAGGACCACCAACAGGACGCCGGCCAGGGTGGCCGCACCGGAGGAGTGCCCACTCGGAAAGGACAGCCCGTCAGCAGCCACCAGCGGATCGTCGGCGGTCGGCCGTACCCGCCCCACCAACTCCTTCAGCAGAGTGGTCAGCGGCCCGACAGCGAGCGCGGTCAGCAGAACGAAGCCCGAGACTCGTCGGCGTCCCCACACAGCGAAGAAGACGGCGACCGGCACCAGCACCACCAACCGGAAGACGGACAACCCTGGAGAGGTCAAGATCTGCAGGATCGTGACACCGGAGCTGCCCGCACCCTGGAAGCGCAGCGCGGAACCGACGGCCAGATCGAGCTCGAGGAGGGCGCGGACGCCTTGGCCCACCAGGATCCCGAGAATCGCGACGATGGCGCTGAGCACAGTCGCACCGATGAGCAGAGGCCGCATCCCTGCATTGTTCCTCGCTCCCGTGAGGTCTCGGTTGGGTCCTTGCCGTCCACCGATGGCAGGCTGCCGGTCGTGAGGGTTCAGCGGCCGGGCGCGAGCTGGGGGTTGTCGTGGCTCAGGTAGCGCAAGCGCCGATGGTCACGACGCTGCGTCGACTCGAGCGCTCGGCCGGCGCGTTGGCCACCCAGAGCGTCTCCCGGATGGACGAGCTCCTGCCGTGGTTTCGTTCCATGCCCGCGGACCAGCGCTCATGGGTGACGTTGGTCGCGCAGGCCGGCGTCGACTCGCTGGTGGAGTGGATGCGCAATCGGGACGTGCCTCCCCGGCTCACCGGGGAGGTGTTCGGTACCGCACCGCGCGATCTGGCCCGCGCGGTCAGCCTCAAGCAGACAGTCGACCTGATCCGCGTCGTTGTCGGGGTCGTCGAATCCCGCATCGAATCTCTGGCCGAACCAGGTACCGAGAGCGAGCTACGAGAAGGGATCCTGCGGTACAGCAGGGAGATTGCCTTCGCCGCAGCCCGGATCTATGCCAGCTACGCCGAGAGTCGTGGTGCCTGGGATGCTCGGTTGGAGGCCCTGGCCATCGACGGCCTGCTTCGCGGGGAGACCGCCCAGACACTGGCAAGTCAGGCCGCCGCTCTCGGCTGGTCCGGGCCGGGGCAGTTGCTGGTCATGATGGGAGCGGCGCCGGCGCAGGACCGCGAGCAGGTGCACGGTTCGGTCGTGCGGGCCGGTCATCGCCGGGGTTTGAAAGTCCTGGCCGGTGTTCACGAGCAGGATCTGGTGGTGGTGCTGGCCTCGACCGAGGACCCCAGGCAACATGCACTCGCCCTGGCCGAGCAGTTTGGGCCCGGGCCGGTCGTCTGCGGACCGGTGGTCACCTCCTTCGGCGACCTCGGCGGCTCGGCCGCCGCAGCCCAGAGCGCGCTGGCCGTCGCCTCCGCCTGGCCGCAGGCACCTAGGCCGGTGGCCGCTGCCGACCTGCTTCCTGAGCGAGCCATGGCCGGGGACCGACTGGCGCTGGCCGAGCTCACCACCATGACCGTACGACTGGCCGAATCAGGCCCCGTTGTGCTGGACACGGTCCGGGCCTATCTGGGCAATGGGGGCAGCTTGGAGGCGACGGCACGTGAGGTCTTCGTGCACCCGAACACGGTCCGATATCGGCTGCGCCGGGCCGCGCAGGACAGCGGGGTACAGCCCACGACACCGCGCGGAGCGTGGACTCTGCAGATCGCACTCACCCTTGCTGCGCTCGAAAGTGGTCGCGGTGCGCAGCATCATCGCCGAGCTTTGTAGAGAACCTCCAACACCCACGCGAAGCAATTCGTACTCCCCGTAGGCGCATCTTCTGCCTGATAGTGCATATCGTGTAACGATGCTGGCCATCCTTGCCCCGGGTCAGGGGGCGCAGAGTCCGGGGATGCTCGAACCGTGGCTCGACCTGGCCGGGGCCCGCCAGCGGATGAGCTGGTACTCAGCTATCTGCGGCATCGATCTCATCGCGCTCGGCACAACAGCCGACGCCGAACAGATCAGAGACACGGCGGTGACCCAACCGCTGGTCGTTGCCCTCGGGCTGCTCGCGGCCGAAGAGTTGGGACTGTTACGTCCAGACGGTGGCGCACCGGCCGATGCCACCCTGACCGCTGGGCACAGCGTTGGGGAGATCACGGCGGCTGCGGTCGCCGGGGCGCTCAGTCCCGAAGCCGCGATCGCGCTGGCTGCCGTCCGCGGGCGAGAGATGGCAGCGGCCTGCAAGCTGACCCCGACCGGTATGTCGGCTCTCCTCGGCGGGAACGAGGACGAGGTGCTGGCTCGGCTCGAGGAGTTGGGTCTCACGCCCGCCAACCGCAATGGGGCAGGGCAGATCGTGGCAGCCGGTGCGCTCGACGCGCTGGCGAAGCTGGCCGAGGGCCCACCGGCCAAGACCCGGGTGCACGCTCTGTCGGTTGCCGGGGCCTTCCACACGTCCTACATGCAACCGGCGCAGGACGCCCTCGCCGCTCTCGCGGATGGAATCTCGGCGAGCGACCCGACCCGGTTGCTGCTGACCAATTCCGACGGGACGGCCGTGGAGACCGGACGAGGGACCCTACGCCGCCTGGTTGCGCAGCTGACAACGCCGGTGCGCTTCGACGCCTGCCTGGCAGCGATGCGCAACATCGGCGTGCGTGGCATCATCGAGCTTCCTCCGGCGGGGGTCCTCACCGGCCTGGTCAAGCGGGAACTCAAGGGAGTCCCCGTGGTAGCGCTGAAGACCCCGGACGACCTTGACGCAGCACGCGACATGTTGCACCAACAGTCCGGGAAGACCGAGGATGAGCACCGCCCCGACTGGCGGATGGTCGTCGCGCCGGTGCGGGGAACGGTCGGCCTGGCCGAGGTCGCCGAGGGCGCGAACGTCGATGCCGGTACGCCCCTGGGAATCGTCACCAGCCGTCGTGAAGAAGTGCACCTGTCGGCTGGTTACGACGGAGTACTGGCCGAATGGCTGGTCGTCGACGGCGATCTGGTCGATGCCGGCGACCCGGTCGCCCGGCTCTATCCGACGAGCCAGCGATGAGCCGAGAGGGCGGGAGCATCGACCGAGCGCCAGCGAGGGAGGAGCGGACCGACCGGTGGCGCAGCGAGCGAGGCGGACCAGAGATGAACCAGAGATGAACCAGCGAGGAGTACGTACATGAGCCGGAGTCTCAACCTGCGCGCGGGCGCCACCGGAGCGCGGATTCTCGGCTTCGGTGACTACCGCCCGCGTCGGATCGTCACCAACGAGGAGATCTCGCAGCGCGTCGACACCGACGACGAGTGGATCCGCACCCGCGTCGGTATCTCTGAGCGACGATTTGCCGGGGACGGCGAATCGGTCGTGGACATGTCAGTCGCAGCGGCTGGGAAGGCGCTGGCCACCAGCGGGGTACTCGCCCAGGACATCGACACCGTCATCGTCGCCACCTGTACGCCGCCGGCACCGATCCCCGGCCTTGCCCCGGAGGTCGCCCACCGCCTTGCGATCGGCGCCCCGGGTGCCTACGACCTGAACGCAGCATGCGCCGGGTTCTGCTACGGCCTGTCCGCTGCAGCCGACGCGATCCGCAGTGGATCGTCGCAGTACGCGCTCGTCATCGGAGCAGAAAGGCTCACCGACTGGACCGATCAGGACGACCGTGGCACCTGCATCATCTTCGGAGACGGCGCCGGTGCAGCGGTTGTGGCAGCCAGTGATTCCCCTGGCATAGGCCCGGTGGTGTGGGGAAGTGACGGCGAGAAATCGCGGGCGATCTCGGTCGCCGACCGATTCTCGTACATGGAGATGGACGGCCGTTCGGTGTATCGCTGGGCGACGACGAGGCTGGCCGACTCCGCGCGCCGTGCCTGCGAGCTCGCGGGCGTCGATATCGAGGACATCGACGCCTTCGTGCCCCATCAGGCGAACTTGCGGATCGTGGACTCGATGGTCAAGACCTTGAAGTTCAGAGCCGATATCGCCGTCGCCCGCGACATTGTCACCTCGGGTAACACGTCGTCGGCCTCCATCCCGCTGGCCCTGACCGCGATGATCGAACGCGGCGAGGTCAAGACCGGGGACACCGCCCTGCTGCTCGGCTTCGGAGCGGGGCTGTCTTATGCCGGGCAGGTCATCATCTGCCCATAGCACCCAGCTGTAACCAACGCCGTGCCGGGAAAGACCCGGGGCGGAGTACACAACGAAGGGATCACCACGCATGGCGACAACCGAGGAAATCCAGTCCGGCCTTGCCGAGATCCTGGAAGAGGTAGCCGGGGTATTGCCGGCTGATGCCACTCCCGAGAAGTCCTTCACCGAGGACCTCGATGTCGACTCGCTGTCGATGGTCGAGATCGCGACGGCGGTCGAGGACAAGTTCGGCGTTGCCATCCCCGACGACGAACTGGCCAACATCCGCACCGTCGGTGACGCCGCGTCCTTCATCGAGAAGAACCAGAGCTGACCTGACGTGTCGCAGATCGTCGTCACCGGGCTCGGCGCGACGACCCCCCTCGGGGCGGACGTCGCGTCGAGTTGGGCGGCGCTGCTGGATGGCCGCTCAGGCATCCGGCGGCTGACCGAGGACTGGGCGGCGGACATGCCGGTGCGCATCGCCGGTCGCGTCGCGGTGGAGCCCAGTGAGCTGATCGACCGGGTCCAGGGCCGGCGCCTCGACCGCTGCCAGCAAATCGCCCTCCTTGCCGCCCGGGAAGCCTGGGCAGATGCCGGAAAGCCCGAAGTGGATCCCGAGCGGCTCGGTGTCGTGGTCGGCACGGGTGTCGGCGGCGCGCTGACCATGCTCGGCCAGGACGACGTCCTGGAGGAGCGCGGTCCGACCCGAGTATCGCCCATGGCAATTCCTATGTTGATGCCCAATGGCTCGGCCGCCACGATCGGAATGGAACTGCAAGCACGAGCCGGTGTACACACACCGGTCAGTGCCTGCGCCGCAGGCTCGGAAGGCATCTCCCTCGGTCTGGATCTGATCCGATCCGGACGGGCCGATGTCGTCGTCGCCGGTGGGGCGGAGGCGTGTATCCATCCGCTGCCGCTTGCCGGCTTCTCTCGCATGCGGGCGCTGTCCACCCGCAACGATGATCCCGAGCGGGCCTCGCGCCCATTTGACAAGGACCGCGACGGCTTCGTTCTCGGCGAGGGCGCCGGTCTCATGGTCCTCGAGCGCGCCGAATTCGCTCGGGCCCGAGGGGCGCGCATCTACGCCGTCCTGGCGGGCGCGGGCGTCAGCTGCGACTCGTTCGACATGGTCCTACCCCATCCGGAGGGCAGCTTCGCCGCATTGGCGATCCGTCTCGCGCTGCGCGATGCGGGGATCGATGCCCGCGACATCGATCACGTCAACGCCCACGCGACCGCGACGCCGGTGGGCGATCTCGCCGAGGCGGGGGCAATCCTGTCCGCTATCGGGAACGGCGCCGCCGTCGCTGCGACGAAATCGATGACCGGCCACATGCTCGGAGCCAGCGGAGCGGTCGAGGCCATCTTCACGATCCTTGCGTTGCGCGACCAGATCGTCCCGGGCACGCAGAACGCCGACGATCTCGACGACGACCCACGCGTACAGGCGCTGGACATCGTGCGCGGAGCTCCCCGGAAGACCGCGTTACAAGCCGCGGTCAACGACTCGTTCGGATTCGGCGGGCACAACGTGGCCCTCGTCTTCACCGCCGCATGAGCGGCCTGCGAGATCGGACGAGAAGTGTATTTGCGCCGCCCCAGCGGCGCCCGTCCCGCCGCGCTAGCGGCGCATCTAGACAAGCATGGAGACAGTCGTGACTGCACTGGCTCAGGCACCTGGTCTGGAATCACGAGATCCTCGTGACCCGTCGCTGCGGTTGGAGAACCTGTTCGACCCTGGCTCGCTGCGGGAATTGTCCCGTCGCGACGACAGCGGCGTGTTCGCCGCCCGCGGCACCATCGACGGCGCAGCCGTGGTGGCCTACTGCACCGATGCCACGAAGATGGGCGGGGCGATGGGCTCGGAGGGCTGCCGGCACATCGTCGATGCCATCGACAGCGCGGTCCGCCAGCGCGTCCCGGTGATTGCGATCTGGCATTCCGGCGGTGCCCGGCTGGCCGAGGGCGTGGAAGCCCTCGACGCGGTCGGGCTCGTCTTCGCCGCCATGGTCCGCGCCTCGGGAAGGGTTCCGCAGATCTCGGTCGTCCTTGGCCCCGCCGCCGGTGGCGCGGCGTACGGACCCGCACTGACCGACCTGGTGATCATGGGCCCCGCCGGGCGGGTGTTCGTGACCGGACCGGACGTCGTACGCAGCGTGACCGGCGAGGACGTCGACATGGAACGACTCGGTGGACCCGACACCCATGGTCGCCGCAGCGGGGTCGTCCACGTGACTGTCGACTCCGAGGCCGAGGCACTTCAGGCTGCCCGTACGGCGACCTCACTGTTGGCCATCCAGGGAAGCTTCGACATCAGCGCCGCCGTACGCGAGAACGAGGTCGACCCGGCAACGTTGATGCCCGACTCACCGCAACGCGCCTACGACGTCAAGCCGATCATCACGACCCTGCTCGATGGCCCGCCGTTGGAGTTGCACACCCGCTGGGCGCCGAACGTAGTCACCGCGCTCGGTCGCCTGGCCGGCCGCAGCGTTGGAGTCGTCGCCAACAATCCCATGCGCCTCGGGGGCTGCCTCAACTCCGAATCGGCGGAAAAGGCCGCACGTTTCGTCCGGATGTGCGATGCCTTCGGGCTACCGTTGGTCGTCTTGGTCGACGTTCCCGGCTATCTCCCCGGCGTGGGTCAGGAATGGGACGGCGTCGTACGCCGGGGTGCAAAGCTGTTGCACGCCTTCGCCGAGGCGGTTGTCCCACGAGTGACTCTGGTGACCCGCAAGTCCTATGGCGGGGCCTACATCGCGATGAATGCTCGTTCCCTGGGTGCCACGGCCGTATTCGCTTGGCCGGGGGCCGAGGTCGCGGTCATGGGCGCAAAGGCAGCGGTGGGCATCCTGCACCGCAAGAAACTGGCCGCCGCCGCGCTGGAGGATCGAGGGGCCCTGCACGAGCACCTGGCCAAGGAGCATGAGCGGATCGCCGGTGGGGTCAACCGCGCGCTGCAACTCGGGGTGGTCGACGCCGTCGTCCAACCGGCGGACACCAGGCGGCGCCTGATCGAGGCTCTTGCCGCCGCGCCAGCCGGACGAGGGGCGCACGGCAACATCCCACTCTGATCGCGGGCGCGGGACTGCCAGTTCAGCTGACCCGCCAGTTAGCTGACCTGGTGCAGCCAGGCGCCCGGGGAGCGGTCACCGGCATGCCGATAGTGCTCGAGGTCGGCATCCCACGCGGACCCGAGGACCGTCTCGATCCCGTGGACGAAGTCCTCGCGTGAGGTCGCAGTAGCCAGGAGTCGGCGCAACTGTTGCTCGCCGACCAGGAAGTCGCCGTTGGCACCGACGATCCCCCGGAAGATGCCCCGCCCGGGCACGTGGCAGATCCGTTCGCCGTCGCAGCCAGGGCTGGGTTCTTCGGTCACTTCGAAGCGCATCATCGGCCAAGCGCGCAGTGCGCTGGCGATCGGGGCGGCACTGCCACGCGGACCGGTCCACGCGTACTCGGTACGGAACTGGCTGGGGTCGACCGGCTGCGCCGTCCAGGGGAGGCTGATCGGTGAGCCGACGACTCCGCTGATGGCCCACTCGATATGTGGGCACAGCGCCGCCGGGCAGGCGTGGATGAAGACTGCACCCCGCGCTGGGCCAGCCGGATCACTGCATTTCTGTAGCACCGTGTCCCCCTGTCGATGACGTCTTCCCCAACGCATCAACCCCGGAGGGCGCTCACTTGTGTGGCTATTGTGCCGCACGAGACCCTAGTGACGCCACTGCCTGCTCTTGGCCAGGCAGTCGACGACGTCGTCGTCGCTGGTCGGCGAGAAGTCCAGATACCAGTTGCCCACGGCCACCATGCGCTGCGGTGTCTCCACCGCAACATATTCGTCGGCCGCCATCCCCATCGCCTGCATCCAGCCCAGTGGTGCCACCGGCACTGCGAGCACGACGCGCGCGACCCGCTCCGCGCGTAGGACCTGACAGGCGGCCCGGGCCGTCGAACCAGTGGCGATGCCGTCGTCGACGACCACGACGGTACAACCGCCCCGGTCGACCCGATCTTGCCCGCTGCGAAATCGTTGCGCCTTGCGCAGAATCTCGTCCGCAGCGCGCCGTTCGACTTCGTCGAGTTGGCTGCTGGTCAGGCCGGAGAGGCGAACGGTGCTCTCGTCCACGAACCGCGCGCCCGCCTCCCCAACCGCTCCCATGGCCAGCTCAGGCTGGCCCGGAAAGCCGAGCTTGCGCACGATCACGACGTCCAAGGGCGCCCGGAGTGCCAAGGCCACCTCATAGGCGACGGGTACACCGCCACGAGGTAGCCCGCATACGACGACGTCCTGATCGGCTAGATGCCCAAGTGCTGTGGCCAGTCGCCGTCCGGCGTCACGACGGTCGGCGAAGCTCATGTGGGGCGACTGGGACTTGAACCCAGGACCGAAGGATTATGAGTCCTTTGCTCTGACCGACTGAGCTACCGCCCCGCCAGGGAGCTTAAGGCTCCCCCGGTTGGACTCGAACCAACAACCCCGCGATTAACAGTCGCGTGCTCTGCCAATTGAGCTACAGGGGAATGACGGCGCGGCAGGTTTCACGGCGCCGGCATAGCGTCGGCAAGGTTACCGCACGAGCCTGGTCCTGTTTCTTCACCCAGGACGCCGCCGCCGGGCGCAATACGCTGTAAGTTCGTCCGATGATGAAGTTCTCGTTCGTCCTCGGTCTCGGCCTCGGTTATGTCTTGGGCACTAGGGCCGGCCGGCAGCGCTACGAGCAGCTGCTCCGCTCCTGGCGGCAGGTCTGGGACAATCCCGCCGTCCAGGAGGCGGCCGGGCTGGTCCAAGCCCGAGCTGAGAACGCGGTGGGGGCGGTCAAGTCCCGGATCGGAAGCGAAACCTCCGATCCGCGCGCCTCGGCTTCGGCCATGAATCGACTCAACGGCTCGCGACACTAGAGCCGTCGAGCCCGTCCAGCCATCCACCGCCATCCGGGAGGCAGGCAATGATGGGCGCACCGAAGATCGATGCCATCGGAGTTGCGGTGTCAGACATGGCCGTCTCGGTCGCGTTCTACTCCCGTCTTGGACTGGATTTCCCGCCCGAGGCCGCGACAGAGCCGCACGCCGAAGCGATGTTGGGTTCCGGGATCCGGCTGATGCTGGACACCGAGGCGATGCTGCTCCAGATCGACCCGGATTGGTCGGCGACCCCAGGTGGACGGCTCGGGTTGGCAGTGCGACTACTCGATCCTGCGGCTGTCGATGCGCTCTACGTCGAACTCGCCGATCAGGGCCTTGGCGTCAAACAACCATGGGACGCCTTCTGGGGCCAGCGCTACGCCGTCATCTGCGATCCGGATGGTTTGCATCTCGACCTGTACGCGCAGTTGTCCGACGACTCGGCGGAGTCGTCTTGAGCCGCAGCGACAGCTAGCCGGTGTCGGGCGGCCCCGACTGCCCTGCCGCCGCGGACTCAAGCAGCATGGTTGCCTCTCGGCGAGCTTCCGGCTCCTCCGCATCGGAATCCCGATCGAAGACCGCGTACCAGAGCAGCCCGTCTCGACCGCTGACCCGGCGTCCGACGAGCAGGACCGTGCCGCCGGCACTCAGCGCCTGGCGATGCGACGCCGCGACGCTTCGGTCGACCCGCTGCCGGACCACGCGTGGTAGATCAGCCGGCTCAGGCAAGGGAAAGCTGACCGGCGGTAGCCGCTTCATGATGTGCGCCGTTACCTCTTCGGCGGTGGTCACCGTCAACACGTCACCGGCCCATCTGGCCGTCACGATGTGCTCCCAGGCCAGCAGCCGCCCGTCGGGTTCCTCGGCAGCCTGCCCGGTTGACCTCGACCCCGGCTCGGCCGTCCAGATTCCGCGCGGAGTCGCCACGACCGGATCACCGTAGGGCGTCGTCGCGAACGTCAGGACCCGTTCCTCGGGCTCGAGCCAAGCGCGGATGTGAGCAGGCAGGGCCGGCCGGCGTCGCGGCCAGATGCTCATGCCCGGACCCCGGCGACCCTCATGGCCGGACCCCGGCGGCCTTCACGGCCGGACCCCGGCGGTGCTCAGGGCCGGTCCCCGGCGGTGCTCAGGGCAGCACTCCCATGCCCCGCTCGCCGAGCAGGATCGCCTGCTGTTCGAGCGAGATCAGTTCACCGAAGGTCCGCTGGTAGACCTCTGGAGCCTCCTCGGGGTTCATCCGCTGCAACCTGCCCTTGAGTGCGGCAACCGCACGGACGGCCGCCAAGTGCTGCAGACGGGCAAGGACGGCGGCGATGTAGTCGGACTCGTTCGTGTTGCCGGCCGGCAGCGGCTCGACGCTGAGTTGGGTGACCAGACTGATCAGGATGGGATCGTCCAAGCCGTCGCCAACGGCTTGAGCCCAGCTGGGTCCGCTCACCGGAGCCATGGTCGCACCTCCGGCGTCCGCTATCGCAGTCCGCAGGCGGCGATAGGCCTCCTGGGTGTAGGCCGCGGGTCCCACCGCATCGAAGACCGGCCCCGCCACTGCGGGCCGCTGCATCGCGGCCTTGAGCGCCTCGCGTTCGATCAGCGAGGCGGGCCCATCGTCCGGGCGGGCCACCTTGGTCGGCACCGCAGTGTCGACCCCCGCCTTTTCCGGCGACTGTCCACGCGAACCGTTGGTGGCCGGCTGTCCGGGCCTACCGGCGCGGCGTACTTCGGCGATCACCGACTCCATGTCCATGCCGAGCAGACCGGCGAGCACCCGCGCGTACTCCGGACGCAGTCCCCGGTCCTTGATGTGGGCAACCATGGGTGCCGTACGTTGCAGGGCCGCGACCCGACCTTCTGCGGTCTCCAGGTCGTAGCGCGCCACCGTCGCCCGCAGGACGAAGGCCACCAGCGGGACCCGACGGGCGATCAGGTCGCGCACTGCCTCATCGCCTCGGTCCTGACGCAGCTCGCACGGATCGCGACCGTCGGGCTCGATAGCGACGAAGGTCTGGGCAACGAAGCGCTGGTCCTCGCCGAACATCTTCAGTGCCGCCGCTTGGCCCGCGGCATCACCGTCAAAGGTGTAGATCACCTCGCCGCGTAACTCGTCCTGGTCCATCAGCAGGCGACGCAAGACGCCTATGTGCTCGACACCGAAGGCCGTACCGCAGCTGGCGATCGCAGTGGGGATGCCGGCTAGATGGCAGGCCATCACGTCGGTGTAGCCCTCGACCACGACCGCCTGATGACGTCTGGCGATGTCGCCCTTGGCACGCTCGATGCCGTACAGGACGTGGCTCTTCTTATAGAGCGGAGTGTCTGGGGTGTTGAGATATTTGGGACCGTCGTCGTCATCAAAGATCTTGCGGGCCCCGAAGCCGATCACGTCTCCGGTGATGTCCCGGATCGGCCAGAGGAGTCGGCGGTGGAAGCGGTCGATCAGCGTCCCGCGCGAAGACTGCTTGGCCAATCCTGCGGTGGTCAGCTCGCTCTCGGTGAAACCCTTGCCCCGCAATGCGCGGGTCAGGCTGTCCCAGCCACCCGGTGCGAAGCCGCAGTCGAACTGCTCGGCTACGTCACGATCGAATCCCCGTACGGCAAGGAACTCCCTGGCAGGTAACGCCTCGTCCCCGACGAGCTGCTCGGCGTAGAAGGCCGCGGCCAGTTTGTTGGCCTCGAGGAGCCGTCCCCGTTGGCCGGGCGGCGTACTGGGACGGCCCTGGCCGGACCCGGTGTCCTCGTAGCGCAGTTGGATACCCGCGCGGGTGGCCAGCCGTTCCACGGACTCGGTGAAGGACAGGTGTTCGACCTGCTCCACGAACCGGATGACGTCGCCCCCGTTACCGCAACCAAAACAGTAAAAAAGTCCACGGGCCGGAGTGACCTGGAAGGACGGGGATTTCTCGTCATGGAAGGGACACAGGCCTTTCAGGCTTCCACCGCCGGCTCGTCGTAGTTGGAGGTGTTCGCCCACGATCTCGTCGATCGCCGACCGATCCCGGACCAGCGCTATGTCCTCGTTGCGAATCCTCACGTGCGGACTCGTGCTGGCGTGGCCGACGTGGCCGTCACGAACTGCCCGCTGTCGCAGCGCCTGCGGCGACGGCGGCGGTGGTGGCTGCGCTTGAGGCTCTGCGGTTGAGGATGAACACCATCCAGAGCAGAAAGAGTTGATGATCGAGCGGGACGTCGTCGGTGGCCTCGAGGGTGACGCGCGTCGACCAGGTACCGGCGATACCGCTGGTCGCGACCTCCTGGCCGCCACGCTCGACGCGATGGGTGCCACGCCAGAAAGACTCGTGCCCCCATGTGTATCGGATTCCCTCGAGCGTGATGTCCCACGTCCCCTTCCAAGCCGATGTCTGCTCGGCCGGGAACCGCGCTTGTTCGCCGGTGTCGGTGATCTCCGGATCGGTGGCCAACCGTCCCGATCAGGCGCTTGCCCTTGCGCGAGCGCAGCTTCCATACCGCCTCACCCCGGGTGAGGACTGCCTCTTCCTTCCCATTGGAGGCGGACACAACGGCGACGACCTCATCACCGCAAAGGATGGGCGCCTGCTTGTCCTTGACCTTGCAGATCTCCAGCATGTCTGTCCTATCCGATTCCGGGCGCACCGACCACACTCGAGCCGGTCAGCCGATAGAACAAGTACGCCGCAGTCTCCCGGGCGATGTAGCGAAACTGCGTGGATCGAGTCTGCACCGCTGGACCTTGGCGCGTCGGAGAGCTGAACGCGCTGAGTCCGGCATCCCCAGCCATCCGGGTGGCCCGCATGGCATGCCACGGATCTGTGACCAGCACAGCAGTCGTCAAGCCCTGCTCGGCGAACACCCCCGCGACGGCCTGCATGCTCTTCAATGTGTCGGTTCCGTCCGGAATGGCCATCATGGCCTCCGCCGGAACACCCTCGGCTTCCAACCACAAGAGCCCGGCCTCGGCCTCGGTGTAGCGGTCGCCTGACTGCCGCCCGCCGACCGTGATGATCATGGGTGCGATTCCGGCGTTGTAGAGGTCGAGGGCATGATCGAGGCGAGCCTCGAAGATGGGTGAGGGCGTTCCGTCGTACTGAGCCGACCCCAGGACGACGATCGCATCCGACACCGGGCGCTCGTCCTGACGGGCGGTCCACCAGATGTTGACCGCCGTCACGCCCACGATGAGCCCTACGGCGACCAGAAAAGCCGCAGCGACCCGTCCGGCGATACCGATCACATCGTCATGAGTACCACGCGAAGCGCAACGCTCGCCCGTCTCGTCCACACCCGCGGGCTCAGCGACTGTCGCTTGCCTCGGACGTGAGTGCGGCGCGCCCTGCCTCCAGGCGTGCGACCGGGATCCGGAACGGTGAACAGGAGACGTAGTCCAGCCCTACCTCATGAAAGAAGTGCACCGAATCGGGATCGCCGCCGTGCTCCCCGCACACCCCGAGGTGCAGATCAGGCTTGGCCGCCCGACCCTCTTTCACGGCAATCCGGATCAGTCTGCCGATCCCTTCGGTGTCCAAGGACTCGAACGGAGACACCCCGAAGATGCCTTTCTCCAGATAGGTGGAGAAGAAAGAGGCCTCCACGTCATCCCGGGAAAAGCCCCAACCCATTTGGGTCAGGTCATTGGTCCCGAAGGAGAAGAACTCGGCTGCACCGGCGATCTCGCCGGCAGTCAGTGCGGCACGGGGCACCTCGATCATCGTCCCGATCAACGCAGGTACGTCCACCCCGGCGGCCTTCGCGACCGCGGCCAAGACCCCTTCTGCTTCCTCCCGAATGGCCTCCAGCTCCTGCACCGCCCCGACGAGCGGGATCATGATCTCCGGCCGTGGATCGCCACCTGCTGACTTGCACTCCGCCGCCGCCTCTGCGATGGCCCGTACCTGCATCGCGAACAATCCGGGGATGGCCAGGCCCAGCCGTACGCCACGCAGCCCCAGCATCGGGTTGGACTCGTGCAGCCGGCGTACCTCGATGAGCAGCCGGGCCGCCTTGTGGTCTGGCTGCCCGCGCTCCTCGGCCAGCGCGACGGTCACCGACAGGTCGGTGATGTCGGGCAGGAACTCGTGCAGTGGCGGGTCGATCAGCCGGACGGTCACCGGTAGCCCGTCCATCGCCTGGAAGATTCCCACGAAGTCCGCGCGCTGCAACGGCTCCAGCGCGTCCAGGGCAGCCTGGCGCTCGTCATCGGTGTCGGCCAGGATGAGTTCTTCGACCAGCTGACGACGGTCACCGAGGAACATGTGTTCGGTCCGGCAGAGCCCGATCCCCTCCGCCCCGAAGCGCCTGGCGCGCTGGGAGTCCTCCGGGGTGTCGGAGTTCGCGCGCACCTTGAGTCTGCGGACCTTGTCGGTGTGCGCCATGAAGCGGTGCACCGCTTTCACGAGTTCACCCGCGTCCTGCGCCTCCGGATCCAGGGTCCCCTCGAAGTACTGCACCACCGCGGACGGGGAGACCGGCACCTCACCGAGGTAGACCGCACCGGAAGTACCGTCGATGGAGACCACATCGCCCTCGCTGACCACGATGTCGCCTGGGGCGGTGAACCTGTTCGCCTTGAGATCGACCTGTAGCGCGTCGGCACCACAGACACAGGTCTTTCCCATCCCCCGGGCGACCACCGCAGCATGCGAGGTCTTTCCACCGCGTGAGGTCAGGATGCCTTGGGCGGCAATCATTCCGGCGAGGTCGTCGGGGTTGGTCTCCCGCCGTACGAGGATGACCTTCTCACCCTGCTCGGCCAACTCGAGCGCTCGGGCGGAGGAGAACACGACCTTGCCGACGGCTGCTCCAGGCGAGGCGTTCATTCCCTTGGCGATCTGGTGCTTGTCGGCGTCGTCGTCGAACTTGGGGAACATCAATTGCATGAGCTGGGCCCCGGTGACCCGCTGCAGGGCCTCGTCGAGATCAATCATGCCCTCGTCGATGAGTTGGTTGGCCACCACGAAAGCGGCGCCGGCCGTACGCTTCCCGATTCGGGTCTGCAGCATCCACAGCTTGTTGCGCTCGACGGTGAACTCGATGTCGCACAGGTCGCGGTAGTGACCTTCGAGCTTGGCCATGATGCCCATGAGTTCGTCGTAGGCCGGCTTGTCGATGCCTTCGAGATCGGTGAGCGGCAATGTGTTCCGTACGCCGGCGACGACGTCCTCGCCCTGAGCGTTCTGCAGGTAGTCGCCGTAGACGCCCTGCTCGCCGCTACCGGGATCGCGAGTGAACGCGACACCCGTGCCCGAGTCCGACCCGAGGTTGCCGAACACCATCGTGCAGATGTTGACGGCCGTCCCGAGGTCGGCCGGGATGCGCTCCTGGCGGCGATACAGGATGGCTCGATCGGCGTTCCAGGAGTTGAAGACGGCTTCTACAGCGAGGTCCATCTGCTCGCGTGGATTGGTCGGGAACTCGCGACCTGCCTGCTCGAGTACGACTCCCTTGAAGTGCCCGACCAGCTTCTGGAGGTCCGCGGCATCGAGATCCAGGTCGTTATCAGTGCCTTTGACCTTCTTGGCCTCGTCGATGGCGTCCTCGAAGTGGTCCCCGTCGATGTCGAGAACGGTCTTGCCGAACATCTGGATCAGCCGGCGGTAGGAGTCCCAGGCGAACCGATCTGAGCCCGACTGCTTGGCCAGACCCTGCACCGACTCGTCGTTGAGTCCGACGTTCAGGACGGTCTCCATCATTCCGGGCATAGAGAACTTGGCGCCGGAGCGGACCGAGACCAGCAGCGGGTCGGTGGGGTCGCCGAGTTTCTTGCCCATCGTGTCCTCCAGCGCTTTGAGGTGCGCGCTCACCTCGTTGGGGAGCTCTTTGGGCGCGGTGCCGCTGTCCAGGAAGACCTTGCAGGCCTCGGTGGTGATGATGAATCCGGGCGGTACGGGCAGTCCGAGGTTGGTCATCTCGGCGAGGTTGGCTCCCTTGCCGCCGAGCAGGTCCTTGAGATCCTTGTTGCCCTCGGCGAAGTCGTACACGTATTTCTCACTCACCCGGACTGCCTCCTGTGCGATACATCGCGGAAACCTCAGTTTCGACAGTCTCTCTAGCTGGCAGCCTCGTTCGCCAGCCGGGTGCCGCGTCAGGCGCAAGCGCGGCTGGCCACTTCCGTCGCCAGGCCGGGAATGACCCCAAGGTACGGCGAGATGAGCGGTGCCAGGACGTCGACAGGCACCTGTTTGGCAACGGCCACCACGCGGGTGATCACTGACAGTGCGAGCATCGGCCAGCACCCCGCGCAGGTTCTCAACCAGGCGCGGCGAGTGGGGGCTCCCGTGATGGCCCAATACCTTGTCCGCGAGCGCGGCTTGTCTGCGTCGGCTGCTGCGGGCTAGCCGCGATGATCGTGGTGATCTCCTCTGCGGCCTGGCTGATGCGTCGTACCGCCTTGGTTCGGCCCTCCGTTCGCGCCTCCGCATTCACCAGAACTTGACCGATTCCGCGTCCATGAGAGCCCTCCAGCGCAATCGCGGCCATACAGAAACCGGCGAGTTCATCGAGGTCGGCTGTCGCCAGTTGCGCTCCGACCGCCACAACCAAGGCTGTGAGCGGACCGAACCGCTGATCAGGGCGCAGATCCACCTCGGCGCGCGGACGCCACATCACCGGAAGTCGACGTACGGCAACCGGATCGAGAACGGCCGTCGTGCGTGCAATCTGCCCGCGAATCGCTTCGATGTGTTCGGCGGCGACCGGTCCAAGCCTGCCTTCGACGGGGCGGTGCAGCGACCAACGGATCGGAAGGACATCGGTGTGCTGGTCAACCTGTAGCGCCTCCACATCGGCTGGCGTGACAGGCTCGCCGACCTCGAAATCGACCCGTGCCAAGCCGTCGTAGGTTTGGCTGAACGTTTGTCCGACCTCGAGGTTGCTGGCAAGCAACCTTCTTGCAAGATCGTTGAGCAGATGGCATTGGTCGTGGCTGCTGAACACCCAGTCCGTGCCGGGGTCGCTACCATGCGTTGGGCGAGCCCAGACGTGTAGCTCCGGAAGCCCGCGATCGGCCAGGCCAACTGTGTAGCCGAAATCTGCACCTCCGCCGTCCGGGTCGTACACCGAAACCACGCGCCAGAAAATCGACTCTTGCACCGCTGTCTCCCTTGGTCAGTCGACCCGCGCATGCAGTCTGACTGCCGTGTCCGACAATTCGCTGGGCTGTGGTCAGCCTGTGGATCCGCTTGGGGACGAGAGCCCTCTGGTGGGCCCCGGGTCGGCATCCATCGGTCTAGCCGCCGGAGATGTCGAGTTCGGCCCCTTCGGGTACGGCGAGGCTGTCGCGATCCTCGAGCCAGCCGTGGGGCAGGGCCACCTTGCGCGCGCTGGTGGACCGACCTCGCGGGGTACCGAGGATCTCGGTCGGGAAGGGCTGCTCGGCGATCCGGGCGAGCAGGTCGTCGAGTTCGTCCAGCGAGCCGACCAGTGAGAGCGCGCGGCGCGTGTCACCTCCGACCGCGAAGCCCTTGAGGTACCAGGCGATGTGCTTACGGAAGTCGCGGATGCCGCGATGCCGCGCGTGCGGATCGGACGGATCCGGCCGTACGTCCCCGTACTCGTCGAGGAGCAGGCTTGCGTGCCTGCGCATCGTGGCGGCGACCACGGACAGCGGGGGAAGCTTGCGGGTCGGGTCGCCGTCGAACGCGCTGGCGAGGTCGGCGAACAGCCACGGGCGGCCGAGGCAGCCCCGCCCGATGACGACGCCTGCGCAGCCGGTCTGCTCGACCATCCGGAGCGCGTCGTCGGCCTCCCAGATATCGCCGTTGCCGAGAACCGGGATGTCGAGCAGCTCGACGAGGTCGGCGATTGCGGCCCAATCCGCCTGTCCGCCATAGAGTTGCGCTGCGGTACGACCGTGCAGCGCGACGCTGGCCAGTCCCTCGTCCTGGGCGATCTGGCCGGCGTCGCGGTAGGTGGTGTGCTCGTCGTCGATGCCGACCCGCATCTTCATGGTGACCGGCACCCGGCCCTTGGCTGCGGTCATCGCCGCACGCAAAATGCTGCGCAGCAGTTGCCGACGCCATGGCAGAGCCGCACCGCCGCCCTTGCGGGTGACCTTGGGAACCGGGCAGCCGAAGTTCAGGTCGATGTGGTCGGCGCGGCCCTCGTCCACGATCAGGTCGACAGCCCGGCCGACGGTGACCGGATCGACGCCGTACAACTGGATGCTGCGTGGGTACTCGTCCTCGGCGAAGCGGATCATCCGCATGGTCTTGGGATTGCGGGCGACCAGGGCTGTTGCGGTGATCATCTCGCAGACGTATAAGCCGGCTCCGTGTTCGCGGCACAGGGTTCGGAAGGCCGGGTTGGTGATGCCGGCCATCGGGGCGAGCTCGACCGGCGGCCACACCGCATGTGGACCGATCTTGAGCGCATCGAGAGCCGGCAGCCTTCCCATCGTCGGCAATTATCCGCCTCCCCCGATCCGACTCAGGGGCACCCTGGTACGAACCTAACGTTGCATTCTTCTCCTGATGAGATAGCGACGACCCGAAGGAGTGCTCATGACACGACCCGATCAGCCGGCACCAGGCGAGAACACCCCGGAGAGCGGCCAGGACACTTCAGCGGTCGAGGGAGCCGGCGAGTCCGGGGAGGTCGATCCCCGCGAACCGATGGAGGACGCCTCGGACATGACTCCATCCAGCGGAGACACCGAAGACCCCGAAGACCCCGACCCACTCGAACCCCCCGACTAACCCACTCCTTGCGGCTTGGTTTAAGGACCCCTTGTGCCAAACCTATTGACTCAGGGGGTCCTTGAGTCCGTCTATGCACAGGTTCAGCAGCCGTACACACTTGGCAATTCAGGCCGACGGCAGACTGCCAGCCGGCGGAGGCTCACACCATGCCTCGACGCCGACCGTACGACCGCTTCGCCGTCGATGCGCTGATCGCCCAGCGCGACGGCGTCGTTCGCTCGTCT
>JBPCOF010000013.1:0-5204 GCA_051000515.1 Geodermatophilaceae bacterium | reverse complement strand
CCGGCGGCGGCATTGGCCTGCATCTTGCGCGTAAGCCGCGCCGAACGCCGGCCCGACTCCTTCGCGGCGAACGCGGCGAAGATACGGGCCATGAACAAGCCGTCATCGTTGCCCAAGTCGATGTCCGCGGTCACCGTGGCCACATCACGCACCCCGGAGCGCTCGCACAGGGTCACGAACTCCTCCAGCTCCACCGGGCGACGGTGCAGCCGGTCCAGGTTGTAGACGATCACCGCATCCCGCGACCCGGCGCTCAGATCGGCGACCATCCGCCGGTACGCCGGGCGCGCCTTACCTGAGTAGGCGGACACGTCGTTGTCCACATACTCCTCGGCCACCGTCCAGCCGCGATCGGCGGCAAGCTTGCGGCAATCCTCCAACTGGCGCCCCACCCCGAGCGCGGTACCCGCCTGATCACTGGAAATCCGCGCGTACACCGCTGCCGCCTTCACCTTCGCCATGAGGGCAGCTTAGCAACGTATAGCCTTCGACGGCTTCGTCTTGCCGCCCTTGAGCCAGGGCAGTACATGGTGGGCCTCACACCAGGAAATCGGCCGGTCACAGCCCGGCCAGGCGCAGCCCCGATCGCGCAGTTCCAGGGCGAGGCGGGTCTTTCCGGTGAACAGTCGGTTGACACGTCCGCAGTCGAGCAGGTTTCCGTTCGCGTCGAGTACGGCGGTCAGGAACTCTGCGTCGCAGCCCAGCGCCCGAGTCAGGGTGGGCGAGAGTTCTTGTCCGCCGTTGGTCAAGCCGAAGCCGGTCGATCCAAGCAGTGAGCTGATCGGGATGGTGACGATGATCCGGGGTTTGAGCCCGCCCCGGGCGCGCTCCCTCCCACCGGCCAGGCCCTGCTCGCAGCCGGCGACCAGGGCGTCGGCGCGGCGCTGTCCAGGGCTGCGGGGGTCGCGGATCCCGTCGGGGTCCGGTGGTGGGGGTGCGGCTGCGGCATCCAGCCATTCGGCGATGGTGGCGTAGCCCTCGGCGTCCAGGACAGCGCGCAGGATCCCGCCGGGCTTGTCGGTGCACGCGGTGAGTGTGGCCGTGCGGGCCGCGGTCGCCTTGGCTTCCCGGTCGACGGCGTCGGCCTCGTCGCGGTCCTGAGTGCCTTCGGGATCAACGAGTTCGGCCAGCCGCCGCCCGACGACCCCGAGCAGCACCGGGTCGAGGTGGGCGCAGAAGCCGATCATGTCCGCTTCGCCTCGGGCGACCAGCGGGGCGGGGACTTCCTTGGCCAGCTCGCCAACGTGCCGGACAATCACTCGGGCCTGATCCAGGCTGACCGCGCCGGCGGCCATCGCCTCCTGGGTGGCGGGAAGCGCGGACCGCAGCCCGCGGGCGGTCGCGGTGAGCCGGCCGGCCTCGCGCGGGTCGCAGCGGTGCGCATCACGCAGCCACGCCCGGATCGAGGTGGCACCCCGGCGCCGGGCCAGATCCCGGGCGTCGACCTCACCCACCGCGGCCAACAGCAGTGCATCGGCCTGCGCACGAAGCCGCATCGCCGCCTCGACCCGGCTGACCACCTCGTCGTCGCTCAGTGACCACAGGCTCTGCGCCGCGGCTGACCCCAGGGCCTGGCCGATCCCGTCCAGCCGCGCCGCGCAACTTCGCGGCGCGATCGGCCCGACGGCGAGTGTCTCGACCGGGATCGACTGGATACTCACAACAGTCACACTAGGGATGGGGTCTGACATTTTTCGGTGCCAGAACGGGTGCAGTGCAATCTTTTTCAAGAAATTTGAACCAGAGCTCAACGACCTGCAGCGACCAACCAGGCACCGACCTCCCGTGGACGACAACGTGGGCGACGAGCCCTGAACTCGCGATCAACGACCGGTCATCTGCGAGGATGATCACCGGAGGAGTCGGAGGGAGTCACGCTCGCTGCTGGTGGGTCTGACGGCGACCCCCAAGGATGAGGTGGACCGCAACACCTACAGCCTGTTCCACCTCGAAGACGGTGTGCCGACGGTCAACTTCAGCCTCGCCGAAGCGGTGCAGGCCGGATACCTCGTGCCACCGAAGGCGGTTGCCGTACCGCTGAAGTTCCCCAGACAGAGGATCCGGTACGACGATCTGAGCGAAGCCGAGAAGGAAGCGTGGGATCTCACCGAGTGGGACGACGACGGGCCGCCGCCCGATACCGTCGAGGCCGGCGCTGTGATCCTTCGGTGGGCAGGGTGCGTTAGCTGGAGCCAGCCTGGAGTTCGTCGATGAGCCTCGAAGCGTCGGCTTTGGTGAGCCGCTCGGGAATGTCTCGGCCGGACTTTCGGGCCAGGGTCTCCAGGTAGCTGAGCTGCGCGCCGGTGGCCGGCTCGTCACCGGTCACCCAGTCGTCGGGGTCCTTCTCGGCGGTCGGGTCGCCGGTCTGCCCGGTGTTGATCGGCGCATCACTGTCGCCCTGCGCATCACTGTCGCCCTGCGCATCACTGTGGCCCTGCGCATCACTGTGGCCCTGCGCAACGGCGGGAACCGACGGGTCGTCGGCGGCCGGATCACCGTCGGCCGGGACGTCGACGGGAATCCCGCTGGCGTCGGGACCGCGCCAGCCACCCGTACCCTGCTGATCCGCCTGTGCTTCGGAGCTGCTCGACTCAGTCATTCGCTCACCGTACGTCCGAGTGCCGACGTCGCTGTCAAGGGTTCACTTCCGCCGGTCGGCCAGGAACGGGAAGTCCGCCCGAACCTGGGACACGACGGCCGGATCGATGTCGGCGAGAAGAACCTGCTCCTTGGAACCGGCATCGGCAACCGTCCCACCCGCCGGGTCGATGATCAGGCTGTCACCGGCGTGGTCGCTGCCTCCGCCGCTGCCGACTCGGTTGACGCCGACGACGTAGGCCTGGTTCTCGATCGCCCTGGCGGTGAGCAGGGCACGCCAGTGTGCGCGCCGAGGCGAGGGCCAGCTGGCGACTACCAGGTAGCAGTCGGTCTGCGAAGCCCGCTCCCAGAACAGGTCGGCAAAGCGCAGGTCGTAGCAGATGAACGGTGTGATCCTGACGCCCTCGACATCGACGGTGATCGACTGTGTGCCGGCGGAGTAGTGCTCGTGTTCGCCGTGGTAGGTGAACGGGTGCCGTTTCGCGTACCGGTGTACCTGCCCGCCGGGCCCGGCGAGAACGAACTGGTTGTAGGGCAACCGGACCGAAGGATGGCGCTGCACGATCGAGCCGCCGATCCAGATGTCGCGGTTCTGAGCCTGCTCGCGGAGGAACTGCGTACTCGGGCCGTCGTGACCTTCGGCCAGCGTCGTGGAGGACATCGAGAAGCCGGTGGCGAACATCTCGGTCAGCGCAACCAGCCGGGCCCCTTTGTCCGCAGCAGCAGCGATCTGCGGGCGCAGGTGGGCGAAGTTCGCGTCCTTGTCCTCCCAGGTGATGTCGTGCTGGATCGCTGCAATCTTCATGCCGGACTCCTGACGCTGGGTGTCCTCAACTCGGCAAGCCGCCGGACGGCTTCGTCGAGCACGTCCGGCCGTTTGCAGAACGCGAAACGCACGAGGGACCGAGCTGGTCCCGGATCGAGGTAGAAGACCGAACTCGGGACGCCGACGACGCCGATTCGCTCGGCCAGCGCGCGACAGAAGGCCAGGCCGTCGGACTCTCCCAACGACGCCACGTCGACGGTCAGGAAGTAGGTTCCCTCGCACGGGTGTACGTCCAGTCCGGCGGTCAGTAGACCGTTGCGCAGCTGGTCGCGGCGATCGCGCAGGTTGACCCGGATCGACTCGATCCGGCTCTCCGGAAGTGCTAGCCCCACGACGATCGCGGGTTGGAACGGCGCGCCGTTGACGTAGCTGAGGAACTGCTTCGTGGTGGCCACTGCATCGAGAAGGGCCGGGCTGGCACAGACCCATCCGATCTTCCAACCAGTGCAGGAGAACGTCTTTCCGGCCGAGGAGATGGTGATCGTACGGTCGCGCATCCCGGGCAGGGTGGCCATCGGGATGTGCTCGCCGTCGAAGGCCAAGTGCTCGTACACCTCGTCGGTGACCACGATCAGATCGCGCTCGATCGCCAGCTCGGCGATGGCGGTCAACTCGGCTCGATCCAGGACTCGGCCGGTGGGATTGTGCGGGCTGTTTATCAGCAGCAGCCGCGTCCGCGGTGAGACGGCGGCCCGCACGGCGTCGACATCCAGTCGGTACTCAGGATGGTGCAGGGTGACCGGCCGCAGCACCGCACCGGCCAGGGCGATCGAGGCGGAGTAGCTGTCGTAGGTGGGTTCCAGGACGATCACTTCGTCGCCGGACTCGCACAGCGCGAGCATCGTCGCGGCAATCGCTTCGGTCGCGCCGGCGGTGACCAGGACCTCTCGGTCCGGATCGTAGGTCAGCCCGTAGTAGCGCTGCTGATGGTCGGCGATCGCCTGACGGAGGGTCGGGATCCCGCGACCCGGCGGGTACTGGTTGTGGCCTGCTCGGATCGCCTCGACGGCTGCCTCGAAGACCTCCGGTGGACCGTCGGTGTCCGGAAAGCCCTGGCCCAGGTTGATCGAACCGGTCCGAACCGCTAGGGCGGACATCTCGGAGAAGATCGTCGTACCGAACCCGCGCATCCGGGAGACCAGATACTCCCGCCCTGTCACTTCTTCGCCGCCCAGCCGGCCAGCTGGACCGCGAAGGCGTCCAGGTCTGGGAGCAGATTCAGGTTGGCCACCACCACGGAGTCGTCGACCTCGACATACTCGTGCACCAGGACGTTTCGGAAACCGACCGCCCGAGCGACTGCCTCAGCCAGCTCTGGCTCGATCACGTCGTTCTTGCCCAATAACCGCAGCGCATCGGCGTTGCTCTGCGGCATCCCGAGGCCCTCCGAAGAGATCACATGCTGGGCTGCCCTGGTGCACCCTTCGATAGCCGTGACGAAGCTGTACTTGACCGCCAGGAGGCCAATCCGGTCCTCGTCCAGACCACTACGTTCCGCGGCATCGCGCAGATCGTTCACATCCGCCCGCACCCGAGCCAGCAGCCGGCTGAGCCGTTCAGCGTCGACCACGGCCGGCCACCGCCTCGAGGTACTCCTTGGCCATCGCTTCGATGTAGGGGCGTTCATCGAGGTAGACCGTTCGGGTGTCCGCCTCCCAGCGCACGCGCGTCGCCGGTTCGTCGTCGAAGAGCAAGCGCCCCCGCAGCGCGACCCGGCCAGCCAGGTACAGCGGGGCGGTGTCCAGGACGAGTAGGTCGACGTCGCCCGGTAGCGCGACCT
>JBPCOF010000257.1:0-4832 GCA_051000515.1 Geodermatophilaceae bacterium | reverse complement strand
CTCGTTGGGGTCGATCGAGGTGACGTCTTCTCCGGCGATGACAATGCGTCCGGACGACGGCTCGATGAGCCGATTGATCATCTTCATGGTCGTGGTCTTTCCACAGCCCGACGGCCCGATGAACATGACGATCTCGCCGTCTGGGACGCTCAAGTCCAGGCTTTCGACAGCGGGCACGGAGTGCCCGGCGTAGGTCTTGCTCAGCTGCTCGAGCCGGATCAGGGTCTCAGCCACGGATGCCTCTCGGGATCGTGAGACGGGCCAGCGCGAAGAAGATGGCGTTCAGCAGCAGGCCGACGATGACGACGCCACCGACTCCGGTCAGCACCTGGTAGAGGGCCACCGAGCTGCCGATGCTGTTCAGGCCGGCATAGATGGCGTTGCCCAGGCCTGGGCCGCGCACTACGGCTCCGAGAGCGGCGGTGCTCACCAGGATGATGGCCGCGGTGCGGATGCCGACCAGGATGACCGGCCAGGCCAGCGGCAGTTCGACCCGGAGTAGTCGAGCCTTGTCTCCCATCCCGATGCCGCGGGCCGCCTCCAGCACCGAGGCGCTCACGCTGTTGAGCCCGACGATGGTGTTCTGGATGATCGGTAACAGCGAGTAGGCCGTCAGCGCGAGCAGCACCGGCGGCCAGCCGAGTCCGAGGATGCCAATCAGCACGGCATAGAGCGCCAGCGACGGGATTGTCAGCATCGTGCCGGCGACTTTGAGGACGATCTCGCGTGGTCCTGGCTGGCGGCGCACGAGGATACCTGCGCCCGCTCCGACGATGCTGCCGAGGAGCGTCGAAAGCAGGACCACGGCGAGGTGGTCGCCGAACTGGCGCAGGAGACTCTCCTGGTAGTAGGAGAGGTACTCCCCGTAGCTCACCAGGTTCTCCTTAACCCTCAGCTGGACCCACGTCAGGCGCCGCCGCCCACGGTGACTCCGATGGCGCCGCCAACGATGGTCAAGACAGTAAGGGTGAGATGAAGCACAGTCAAGGAATGAGTCGACCAGTTTCACCTAGTGACATACCATGCCTCAACTCGGAGCAGACCTTGCTTGACCAAGATGATGACCCGCCGGAATACTGTCACCATGCGCACGGATGTTTCAGCAGGAGAGCGCGTCAAGACGCTCACCCGTGGCTTAGACATCCTGCGATCCTTCCGCGCCGATCGCCCGGAGGCGACTCAGTCCGAGATCGCTGCGGCGCTTGGCTTGCCCTTGCCGACTGTCGGGCGGCTATGCAGGACTTTGGTCGCCGAAGGGTTCCTGGAGGCCGACGCCGGCAACCGGCGGTTGCGACTGGGCCCGGAAATCGCTCGGATGGCACTGGTCGGTCCCCGTGACCCGGTGGCCATCGGCCGGAGCTGGATGGCAGACCTTTTCGAACGGTTCGGCGAGGACGTCAACCTGGCCGTCCTCAACGGCACGCAGGTGCTCTTCGTCGACTCGCTGGCCAGCAACCGGACCTTGAGCGCAACTACAGCGATCGGGACCCGAGCGCCGGCCCACTGCACCGCTGTCGGCAAGTGCCTGCTGGCGCAGCTGGACGACAAGGTAGCGCTCGACCGTCTCGGACCCGGGCCCTACGAACGTCGTACGGACAAGACCCTCACCAGCTGGAGTCGGCTTCGACCAGAGCTGGACACCATCCGGGCCAGGCAGGTGGCCCGTTCCTTCGAGGAGTTTGAGGAGGGGCTCGTCGGACTGGCCGTAGCACTCCGCCGGGTGGGCAACGGCCACATCTACGGTCTATCGGTCGCTGTTCCCTCGGTCCGGGCCAACACCGACGTCGTGGCCGCGATCGAAGATGCGCTGCGCGCCGACCCGAGGGCCGTGCCCGCGACCGGAGGCGCAGCGTGACGGTCACCACTCCACGATTGGTCGACCCCGCGGCCGAACTCAACGGGTGGGCCTGTGCGCTTGCAGCTGAGCTGAACGATCGTGGCGAGAACCTCTACAACGGCTCCCCATCGGACTCCGACTCCCGGCTGGCGAACGAACGGATGGGAGCAGCCGGGATCATCGGCCTTTCCTGGCCGCAGCAGTTCGGCGGCCGTGACATGGATCCGGTGGACGTGGTCGGGCTGGAGGAGCGCCTGGGCTATCACTGGCTGCCACTGTGTGGTTATCTGCTTTCGGTTAAGACGATCGGCAGTGCGATCCTCAAGTTCGGTTCGGCGGAACTCATCGCGACTTTCCTGCCCGATGTCGTTGCCGGTAGGACGATGTTCTGCCAGGGCTTCTCGGAGCCCGAGGCGGGCTCCGACCTCGCCTCGCTTCGAACCCGGGCCGTGCGATCGGGCGATGGATGGCTGGTCAGCGGGCGCAAGATGTGGACCTCCAGCGCCGAGCTCGCCGACTGGATGTACCTGGCGGTTCGGACTGACCCCGAGCTGCCAAGGCATCGCGGTCTATCGGTCATGTTCGCTGACATGCGGACACCCGGGATCACCGTGGATCTGCACGAGACGCTGGGCGGCGGCACGTTGGGCGAGGTTGTCCTGGACGAGGTGTATGTGCCCCCGGGCAATGTGCTTGGTGAGATCAACGGCGGTTGGAACGTTCTGCTGGGTTCGCTGGACTTCGAGCGGGTGACCAGTGAAAAGGTCGGAGTGACTATGCGCGTCTTGGACGATCTGGAGCAGCTCACAACCTCGCGGGTCCACCGCCGTACGCTGCTCGCGCTGCGCGGTGAACTGGACGCCTGCCGCCGGCTCGGGCATCGCGCCACACGGCTGATCGCCGCCAACCAGCCGGTTTCGCGGGCGTCCTCGATGTGCAAGCTGTCTGTCTCACTCGCTCAGCAGAAGGTGGCGGCGCTCGCGGGTGATCTCCTGGGACCGGCCGCCTACATCGATCGGGGTCCCGGGTCACCCGCGCAGGGACGCATTTCCGCCTTTGCCCGCTCAGCCGTTTCCATGACGATCGCGGGCGGAGCCAGCGACATCCAACGTAAGGTCATTGCCCAGCAGGGCCTCGGTCTTCCTCGATGAACTCAGCCCTACGGAGCACTTCGCCGATGCCGCCCGGTTCCTTGCCCTTGGCCGGTCTGCGCATCTTGGACTACTCGCAGTTCGTCGCTGGTCCGCTCGCCGCTACGCTGCTAGCCGACCTCGGCGCCGACGTCATCAAGGTCGAATCGCCTACGGGGGATGCCTACCGGCACTACGAACCACTCGGCGACGGTGAGAGCCGCCGGTTCTACGCTCTGAATCGGGGCAAGCGGTCGGTCGTCTGCGACCTGAAGAGCACCCGCGGGCGTGCTGTCTCTCGTGCTCTGATCGCCTCAGCCGACGCCGTGGTGCACAACATGCCGCCCGATAGGGCGGTTGCCTTCGGATTGGACGCCGACTCCGTGCGTGCCGTGAATCCCACCGCGGTGGTGACCGTCGTCTCCGCCTTCGGCAGCGATGGCCCACAGTCCGGTCGAATCGGGTACGACATTGTGGCCCAAGCATATTCGGGGCTCCTCATGGCCGATGCGCGTGCCGCCGACACGGTTCCGCGGCGAAGTGGGGGCATCCCGTACTCCGACATCACAGCCGGTCTGCTGGCGTGCGTCAGCGTGCTCGCGGGGCTGGCCGGACGCAGTCGGGAGTCCGCCCCACACCTGGAGGTTTCGCTCCTCGGAGCCGCATTGGCCACCCAAGTGCAGGACTTTGTCCGTACCGATCTAGACACTCGGGCTCCAGAATCGGCTGGCGCGATCGTCACCGCGACCGACCTCGAGCAAGTCGCCCAACGAGTCCTCGAACACGACGAACTCGAGCCCTACTACAGGTGCTACGAGGCAGCCGACGGGTTCTTCGCTCTGGCCTGCCTCAACGTCGCGCAGCGACGCCGAGTACTGGTAATGCTGGGGCTGCAGGACCCGTGGGTGGAGAACCCGCAGCTGGTACCGAGCTCGGCCCAGGACCGTGCCACGCGGGTCGCGCTGTCTCGGCGCTTCGCAGAGATCTTCGCCGGTGCGACCGCAGCGCACTGGTTGGCGGCGTGTGTGAGTGCCGACGTGCCCGCCGGCGAGGTCCGCCTTGTGCACCAGCTCTTCGACGACGAGCAGGTCCGGGCAAATGGGCTGGTCCAGCAGATCGAGCAGGAGCGCGGCGGCTCCGTGGCCGTTCTTGGTAACCTGTTCAAGATCAACGGCACGACCGAGTCGTTCAGCCGGCCCGCGCCTCGGCTAGGCGAGCACACCGAGTCAATCTTGACAGAGCTGGATCTAGCCGCCCCATTCCCGCAGCTCGATGACGCCGAGCTTCGCCTCGCCCGGCACGACTGAGGACGAATGCCAACCTTGTCTGCTGAACTTGACGCCTTCTCCGATTCCGTGCGCGAGCTGCTCGCCCACCACGCCCAGCCCGACGGTTGGAAACCGGGCAGCGCAGCGGATGACCACCACCCCCCGCTGAGCGCCGCGTTGGCCGACGTCGGCTGGAACGACCTTCCTGACGGCGGAATCGAGGCCCTTCCCTTTCTTGGAGCCGCCGCAGTCGAGATGGGCCGAGCCGTCGCACCCTTCAACGACGTGCTGTCCATGCTCGGAGGGAGTCCCCTCGTCGACGGACTGGCCATGTACGTCGGATCCTGCGGCATCGTTGCCGTCCCAGGACCCACCGGATACACACTGTCGACCGTGCTTGCCTCGCGCGCCGTCAACTTCGCCGACGCACTAGATGTACACCTCGTCGATCAGACGTCGACACCGGCAGACGTCAAAGACCCGCTCCGGCGAATCGCCGCATGGGAGACCGCGGCCCTCGGCTACCTGGCCGGGCTCGCGGACAGCTCGGTGTCCCGAGCGGTGGCACATTCCCGAGACCGTCAGGTCTTCGGGAAG
>JBPCOF010000185.1:0-17390 GCA_051000515.1 Geodermatophilaceae bacterium | reverse complement strand
TCGGAAGAGCGCAAGCCATGGCGCTGCACCCGGTCCGCGACTTCTCCGCGGCTGCGCAGTGCCACAGCTTCCGCGCCTGCGCGTACCGACGCTGCTTGCTCGACAGCCTCGGCCGCGTCCGCCAGGGCGCCCAGCCGGACCCGCCGTGCGGTCAGGGAGGCGTCCTCGCCCCGAGCCCTGTCCAAGCGTTGGTGACCAGCACCCACCCGGGCAGTGAGCTCCTTGGCCGTCGTTCGATCCTCGGCCTGCGCTTCGGTCAGCCGTCCCAGCTCAGCAGTCACGTCCTCTCGTCCAGCGACCAGGTCCGCGTACTCGTGGACCAGTTCAGGTAACTGCTGCGTCGCGGCCTTTGCCGCAGCGTCGGCCGTCACCGCCGCCGAGAGCTCTTTGCGTACGGCAGCCAGCGTGGCTCCCGAGGTGACTGAGCAGCATGCGTCGTACTCACGGCGCAGTTCGAGGACTCTGGCAGCTACGCGCGCGGTCTCGTGTTCCAGCCTGTCGAGGCGATCGGCTGCGGCGTGCTCGTCCTGCGCGCTGACTGCGGCGTCGGACGGCTGCGCGGGCGAGGGATGCTCGGGTGACCCGCATACCGGACAGTTCCGACCATCGGAGAGTTGACCGGCCAGCTCGGCGGCGATCCCCGCCAGCCGGATCTCTCGCAGTGAGAGCCACCGGCCCTTGGCGCCCAGGGCTTCGCGTTGGCTGGCTAGGTGCTCGGCCACAGCGGTACCCACCAGCTCGGCGAGCGCCGCGGCGCGGGCTGCTGCCTCGACCCGTGCCTGTGCGGCGGTCAACGTGGCCGCGGCATGTTCCATCCCGGCTGCTGCCAGCCGGGTGGCGTCGCGTCGAGCCTCGAGGTCGGCCAAGGCAGTTGGCAACCGGTCGCTGATCTCATGGAGATCAACCAACGAAGCCTGTCGGCTGACCTGCCGCTCGCGAACCACCGCCAGCATCGACTCATCTGCCTTGACGGTGTCCCACTCGGACTCGAGGTTCTCGAGCCGGGCGACCTCGTCCCGCAGAACCCTGTTCCAGCGCCGCAGTTCGGAGCCGGCCGAGCCGCTACCCGAGATCGTGCGCAACTCGAGTTGATCAGGTCCCCTAGCCGCCGATTGCAGCCGGACCGGGCACCGTGCTGCGACATCCAGGCGGATCAGATCCGAATAGACGTCGGCGAGATCCACCGCTGCGTCGTCGGTCCGTTTCCAGTTGGCTGAATCGACGTCCAGGAACGGCCGAAGGGGCTCGGCGGCCAGCGCAGCCGAGAGCTCCTTCCGCTGGTCGGCCACCTGCTCGGAGCGTGCCGCGAGGAAGTCTCGTTGCCGGCAGAGCGCGAGCAGCCGCTGTATCGCGCGCAGTGCCCGCCGAGCCCGGTCACGGCCGCCTTCAGCAGCGACGAGCCGCGTCCTGGTCGTCTCGTCCTCGGCGGCTGCGGCGATCAACTGAGCGCTCGCGCCAGCGCGTTGGCCGGACAGGTAAGCCCTGATGTCGTCGGGATCCTCGGACTCCGGTCTGGGTGGCACCCCGGCACCGGGCTCGGTGGCCGGCAGTCCGCGGGCGACCTGTTCGACTCGATGCAGCAGCCGGTCCACCCTGTCCTGGGCCTTGGTCAGCGTCGCCCGCGCGGACCGCGCGTGCTCGGTCAGCCAGTCCTCGACAGCGGTGAAGCGGCGGGCGTCGAACAGCGTTTCCAGAACCTTGGCTCGCTGATCGGGTTCGGCCCGGAGGAACTCGGCGAACTCGCCCTGGGGAAGCAGGACGACCTGCCAGAACTGCTCCGGGCTGAGCCCGACCTGAGCCTGGAGAAAGTCACCGCCCTCGTCCAACCGGGTACTGACCGGCTCCCAGGCTCCGGCCACCGCACGCTGGACGTGCAAGAGCGCTTGATCTCTGGTCGTGCCCCCGCCCCGCGCCTTTGGCCGAACCTGTTCGGGGCGACGAGTGATCCGTATCCGCTCACCGCGAAGGGTCAACTCGCAGACGACCTGCGTTCGCACCGCCGCAGTGGTGTGGTCACTTCGCAGCCGCTTCTCCTGACCCCGAGCCCCCGGAACCCGGCCGTACAGTGCGAACGCGATCGCATCGAGTAGGGACGTCTTGCCCGCCCCGGTCGGGCCACAGAGCAGGAACAGCCCGTCCTGGCTCAACTCGTCGAGATCGACCCGAACGGTGTCCGCGAACGGACCGAAGGCCGTCACGGTCAGCGAATGCACCCTCATGAGGCGGCCTCGGAGACTCGCCCGGCGGCGAGGGCGGCCGAGAGCAGATCGGCCTCGGCCCGGGTAGCCGGAGTGGCTCGTACGTGTTGGACGAAGTCGGTGACGATCCCGAGGTCGTTGCGACCGGCAATCCGCTCGCCGTAGCTGCCGGTGCTCTTGGTCTTCATGGTCGGGGCCCAGTCGAGGTGGACGCAGTGGCTGAAGCGGCCGCGAAGCCGGCGCATCGCATCCACCGGCCGGGTGACATCCAGCAGCTGTGCGCTGACGTAGTCGGCCAGATGCACCTCGTGCCGCGGATCGCTGATCAACTCCTCCAGCGTCCCGGTGAGGGTGACCAATGCGCGTGGTCGATCAAGGGCATGCACGGCCACACCGGCAAGGCCGTCGGCGTCGATGTCCACCATCGTCACCGACTTCACCTGGTCGGCCTCGGGAAAGGAATATGCCAGAGGCGAGCCCGAATAGCGGATCCCTGGGGCGATCTCCTGGGCACGGTGCAGGTGGCCCAGGGCCACGTAGTCGACACCCGCGAAGATCTCGGCCGGCACGACCTCCACCCCGCCGACACTGATGTCGCGTTCGCTGTCCGAGCGTGCGCCACCGGCGACGAAGGCGTGGGCCAGCACGACCGACCGGGTCAGCCCGCGCCGGTCACTATCGGCCCGGATCTGATCCATGGCGGCGAGCAGGACATCGGTGTGACCGCGCGCCTGAGGAGTGCCGAGCGCGTGCTTGGCGAGATCAGGCTCGAGATAGGGAATCCCGTAGATGCCGACCGTCCCGTGAGCGTCATCGATGAGGACCGGCGCAGCCAAGCCGGAAACGCTGGTGCGCAGATGCACGCCGTTGGCTGCCAACAGGCCGGCCGCATAAGCCAGCCGGATCGAGGAGTCATGATTGCCCGGCGTGATGACCAGCTGTGCGCCGGTGGCCCGCAAGGTGGTCAGAATCGAGTCCAGGACTGCAGTAGCAGCGGCCGGCGGGATGGCCCGGTCATAGATGTCGCCGGCGACGAGCACGACGTCCACCGACTCCGCCCGGATCAGATCGGCGAGCCCGGTCAACACCCGCTCCTGGTCGGCGAGCAGGTCTGCGCCGTGCAGCGACCGGCCGATGTGCCAGTCCGAGGTGTGCAGCAGCCGCATGACCCGGACGTTAACTGCGGCCCCCGACAAAACCCGGAGCGGCGCGCAGCGACCCTCCAGTTTCGCGCTATTGTCCTCAACATATGAACAGTTCCTCATACGATCACGCTGCGCCGGCCGACGGCTGCGCGGTGCCGGTGGTGGACGCGGCGCGGGTCAGCGATGTCCTGGAGCGGATGCCGCCCGAGGACGAGGTCGTCGATACCGCCGATGTCTTCGACCTGCTCTCCGATCCCAATCGGCTCCGGCTGCTCGTCGCGATGCTGGACGGGGAGTTGTGCGTCTGCGACCTCGCGGCGGTCACCGGGATGAGCGAGTCAGCCGCCTCGCATGCACTGCGGTTGCTCCGAGCGCATCGCGTGGTCACCGCGCGCCGCGCCGGGCGCCGGGCTTTCTATCGCCTGGCCGACGGCCATGTGCGGATGCTGCTCGATCTGGCCTTCACCCACACCCAGCACACCAACGCCGTGCACCCGGAACGGGGCTAGTGGTGTCTACCGACGCGAGCGACTCCGCCGGCCGTACCCACGGGCACTCGCACGGCCATGCGCACGGCCATAAGCACGGCTCGGCCATCGGCCACGCCGGCGCCCGGCATCGCTGGCGCCTTGCCGTCGCCTTTGGGTTGATTGCGGCGTTCTTCGTCGTCGAACTGGTCTACGGCCTGATCTCCGGATCACTGGCACTGGTCTCTGATGCCGGACACATGGCAGCGGACGTGGTGGCGCTCGGTGCGGCGCTCGTGGCCACCCGGATCGCCACACGGGTGGACAAGACCGGACGGCGTACGTACGGGTCGTACCGGGCCGAAGTCTTCGCCTCGCTGCTGGCCGTACTGCTCATGTTGGGCGCTTCTGCTTTCGTGGTCATCGAGGCGGTACGCCGGATCGGCGCGCCTGCCGAGGTCGCCGCCGGGCCGATGCTGGTCGTCGGTGCGATCGGGCTCGCGATCAATGTCGTGGTTTTGCTGATGCTGCGGGCCGGCGCCGGAGAGAGCCTGAACGTCAAGGGCGCCTACCTCGAAGTGGTCGCCGATACCGCCGGTTCGGTCGGCGTGATCATCGCCGGCCTGCTCGTGTCCGCAACCGGGTCTCCGGTGTGGGACACCGCGGTTGCGCTGGCGATCGGGCTGTTCGTCGTCGTACGCGCGATCTCCCTGGGCCGCCAGGTGTTTGCGGTGTTGGGCCAGCATGTACCCGCCGGGATGGACCCAGACGCCGTGACTGCTGACCTGTGCGCCGTCGCAGGTGTCCAGAGCGTTCACGATCTGCACGTGTGGACATTGACGTCCGGGATGCATGTGGCCACCGTGCACCTGGTCACCGACGATCTCGCGGACAGCCACGGTGTACTCGATCAGGCTCGAGAACTGTTGCGCAGCCACCACGGCATCGCGCATGCCACGCTGCAGATCGAACCGGCCGACCACACCGGCTGCGCCGAACTCGGCTGGTGACCCGCCGCTATCTCTGGCCGGGCTCGTCGTCCAGGTCGCGGTAGGCCTCACCGAGGTACTGCGCGCTGTCCCGCGCCCGGGACTGCTCGTCCTCTTCGACCAGGTGGTTGATCAGCTGTTGGGTGTCATCGGAATTCGGGATGTTCCGGAACACCTGCGGTGGCCCCTCGCCGGCCGACTCGATGGTCAGCGTGCCGGCGCCGATGATCCGATCCCACAGCGATTGGGTGTACGAGACGTCGGTGATCCGGGTCAGCCCGATGTCCTTGCCGTGCCGGCTCAGGATCCCGGTCCGCACCATCACCCGGTGCGTTGTGATCACGTAGTGGGTCGTGCGCCACCGCAGGACCGGGACGATGACCAGCAGGATCAAGACGATGACTGCGAGGGCCAGCACCACGATTCGCAGGATGTCCTGGGCGTCGCCGTCGGGGATCACCGCAACCAGGAACGACGCGACACCGACCACCAGGATGAACAAGACCGTGGGCACGAAGACGGTCAGCCAGTGTGGATGCAGGTGCTTGACGACGCGCTCGTCGCCGGCGAGCAGGTTCTCGGGGAAGGGCACCCCTCCAGCATGGCGCACCGACGCTCGACGGCCTACCACCGCAACGCCCTCGCGCGTCAAACACCGGCTCGCACGTGGACGACGTCCCCAGCGACGACCGTGGTGCGCGTTCCGTCCGCCGTACGAACCTGCAGGCCGCCGGAGGAATCGATTCCTTCCGCAGTCCCGCGCAGCACCTCCCCTGCCGGGAACTGCAGAGTCACTTCCTGACCCAGCGTGTCACAGCAGCGTTCGTACCCGGCCCTCAGCCCGCTGTCGTCGGCATCCCCGTTCGCGTCTGACCAAGCGGCGTACCAGGATTCCAGGGATGTGATGAGCTCGACCAGCAACGCCTCCCTGGACACCAGCGCGCCGTGAGCCAGCAGTGACGTCGCTCCGGAGGGAAGCTCATCGGCGGTGGTCGAGACGTTCAGACCCAATCCCACCGCCACCGCGCCGTCGGCGGACTCGGCGAGGATGCCGGCCGCCTTGGCGCGGTCGGGACCCAGCAGCAGGTCGTTGGGCCATTTCAGTGCGACGTCCACATCGGACAGTGCCCGTACGGCGGTGAGCAGTGCTACGCCGGCGGCGATCGGCAGCCATCCCCACGTCGCCATCGGCGGTGCCGGTCTGAGCAGCACGCTCAGCGTCAGTCCCGCGCCCCGTGGACTGGTCCAGCTCCGGTCCAGGCGTCCTCGTCCGCTCGTCTGTTCCTCGGCGGCGACCACAAGGCCCTCGATCGCCCCGCGACGGGCGGCAGCGATCAGCTCGGCGTTCGTGGACTTGACGGTGGAAAGGATCTGCGGCTGCGGCCAGCGCGAGGATCGGCGTCGGAGTTCCTGTCGTATGGAAGCGGCGTCGAGTGGTCCGCGGATGGCGGTCAGCTCGGCTGGGTCGGGCACGCCGATACGCTACGGCGCGTGACTGCTGAGCCAGGCCCCGTGCCGGAACCCGGCCACGACCAAGCCGATCTGCACACCACAGCCGGCAAGTTGGCCGACTTCCGGCGGCGGGTGGACGAGGTCTCCGAGGCCGGGCACTCCCGGGCCGCGGACAAGCAGCACGACCTCGGCAAGATGACCGCGCGCGAGCGGATCGAGGCGCTGCTCGACGAGGGCTCATTCACCGAACTAGACGAGTTCGCCCGGCACCGGCAGACGGTGTTCGGGATGGAGAAGAAGCGGCCCTTCGGCGACGGCGTCGTCGCGGGTTACGGCACCGTCGACGGCCGACCGGTGTGCGTCTTCAGTCAGGACGTCACCGTCTTCGGTGGCAGCCTCGGCGAGGTCTACGGCGAGAAGATCGTCAAGATCCTCGACCTCGCGATGACCAACGGTTGCCCGGTCATCGGCATCAACGAGGGCGGAGGTGCACGGATCCAGGAAGGCGTTGTCTCCCTTGGGCTCTACGGCGAGATCTTCCAGCGCAACGTGCACGCCTCGGGGGTCATCCCGCAGATCTCGCTGGTGATGGGCGCAGCCGCCGGAGGGCACGTCTACTCCCCCGCCCTGACCGACTTCATCGTGATGGTGGACAAGACCTCGCAGATGTTCATCACTGGGCCGGACGTCGTGAAGACAGTCACCGGTGAGGACGTCACGCTGGAGGATCTGGGCGGCGCCCGGACCCACAACACGAAATCCGGTGTGGCGCATTACCTTGCCGAGGACGAGGCCGACGCTCTCGACTACGTCAAGGCGCTGCTGTCCTACCTGCCCTCCAACAACCTCGACGCCATGCCGGGGGTGGAGAACGTCCCGGTGGACATCGCGCTACCTGGGGCGATCACAGATCTCGACGCCGAACTGGACGGCTTCATCCCCGACTCGGCCAACACTCCGTACGACATGCACACCGTCCTGGAGCACGTCCTCGACGACGGCGAATTCCTGGAGACACAAACCCTTTTCGCGCCCAACATCATCTGTGGCTTCGGGCGGATCGAGGGTCGACCGGTCGGCGTCGTCGCCAATCAGCCCACCCAGTTCGCCGGAACCCTGGACATCGACGCATCGGAGAAAGCCGCGCGCTTCGTGCGTACCTGTGACGCGTTCAACGTCCCGGTGCTCACCTTCGTCGACGTCCCCGGTTTCCTGCCCGGCACCTCGCAGGAGTGGGACGGGATCATCCGGCGCGGCGCCAAGCTGATCTATGCCTACGCCGAGGCCACCGTGCCCAAGGTCACGGTGATCACTCGAAAGGCCTACGGCGGGGCGTATGACGTCATGGGCTCCAAGCATCTTGGCGCAGACATCAATCTGGCCTGGCCAACCGCACAGGTGGCTGTCGTCGGGGCACAGGGGGCCGTCGGCATCCTTTACCGCCGGGAGATCGCCGCCGCCGAGGATCCGGAAGCCTTTCGGGCGCAGAAGATCACCGAGTACGAAGACACGCTGGCCAATCCGTACGTGGCCGCCGACCGCGGTTACATCGATGCGGTGATCCCGCCGTCGCACACCAGGATCCACGTCGTACGAGCGTTGCGTTTGCTGGCCAACAAACGCCAGACCCTGCCGCCCAAGAAGCACGGGAACATCCCACTCTGATGGAGGCCAACGCGGAGTCGGCGCCGCCGTTTCTGCGGATCGTGCGGGGTGAGCCGACCGCGGAGGAACTCGCCGCCCTGGTGAGCGTCCTGGCTGCCGTTGCCGGAGCGCGCCGAGCCGCCGCACCGCCACCGGCGCCCACCTGGTCGGCAGCGTCACGGTCCGTACGGACTGCGCTCTCGCCTGGCCACGGCGGCTGGCGCGCCAGCGCGCTCCCACGGTGACAACGGGCCCGCTGATCCTGGCCTCGGCGTCGTCGGGTCGGCTGCGACTGCTGCGCCAGGCCGGCTTCGACCCGCAGGTCATGGTCAGCGGCGTGGACGAGACAGCGATCACCACCACCGACCCCGCTGCGCTGGTTGCCGAACTAGCTCGCGCCAAGGCCGAGGCGGTCGCCGCTGCGGTGACCCATGGGCTAGTCGTTGGCGCCGATTCGGTGCTCGAACTCGACGGCCAGGCACTCGGCAAACCCACGGACATCGAGGATGCTCGCGAACGCTGGGCAGACCAGGCCGGCCGTACAGGGCGGCTGTGGACCGGCCAGGCCGTGTTCCTCGTCGTCAACGGCAGCGTGCGGGCCAGCGATGTCGACGCAGCTGTGACGACGGTTCGCTTCGGCCAGCCGGACGAGGCCGAACTCGAGGCATATCTGCGCTCCGGTGAACCCCTCAACGTCGCCGGCGCGTTCACCACCGATGGGCTCGGCGGTCAGTTCGTCGACTCGATCGATGGGAACACCGGCACGGTGATCGGGCTGAGTCTTCCGCTGTTGCGCGCCCAGGCGGCCCAGCTCGGCATCCGGTTGACCGACCTGTGGCACCCGCGATGACGACGCGTCCAGACCTACGGCGGGAGCATGTGCGCAGGCGGGCATGAGACTGCCTCAGCCACGACCCGCGACGAGGACCTGCTCGCGGCGGAGCGAGCCTTGCAGCAGCGAGCCCAGCTGTCCTTCGCCGCCGCGAGGCAGGCAGGCCTGCCGGGACTGTTCGAGACCCACGACCTGGACGGCCTCTTCGCAGTCCTTACGACGTCACCAGGTCTGAGTTTCCTGAACTCGATCACCGGAGTCACATCCGCATCGCTGGACGCCCTGCCGCGCGCGCCCTGGAGGTCTTTGCTGCAGCCAACGCACCCGGTCCAAGCATCGGCACAGCACCGTGGTCACCAGCCTCGGTGTCCCGACGACTGGAACAACAGGGGTTCGAGCCGGCCGGCGAAAGGCCGTTGGCCTATCTCAAGTGTCCAGCAGCCAGGCCAGAATCAGACCAACCCATCGGCGAATGGGCGGTGCACGAGGCCGGTGACGTCGGCGAGCTCGACCTCTTCGTCAGGATTTTGCTCGCCGGATACGCCTCGGATCCACGTGTGTGTGCGTTCATCGCCGCAGAGCACCTCGCACCAGGCGTCCGCCGTTTCGTTGCCTGGCGAGGCGATCGCCCCCTGGCTGCGGCTGGTCTGCCCCAGCACGGGGACTCGCTCGTCATCGGAGGGGCGGGACCTTGCCGGAGGCCCGGGGCGCAGGCGCTCAGTCCGAGCTGCTGCGCTACCGCGTTCGCATCGCTGGCGAACAGAATGTGCACATGGCCGTGGCGACTTGCGCACCCAAGACACCGAGTGCGCGCAACCTCCAACGCGCTGGCTCCAGCATCATCGAGCGACGCGCCTGGCGGCATGTCTGCGTGAACCATTGCCGCGTCATGAGCTAGGCGACGGCCTGACACAGCTGGCCTCAGGACCCGCTTGCGTCGACGCGCGCTTGGATCTCGTCCTCGCTGAGATCACCCAATGGCTGGGAGAGCAGCCAGAGGTGGCCGAAGGGATCCCGCAATCGACCGTCCCGACTTCCGTAGTACCCGTCGCCGACCGGGATCACGACCGTGGCACCGTTCGCGACCATCGCCCCGGCCCGCGCGTCCGCATCCGGCACCTGCAGATGGCACAAGACCGGGCTGCCGCCGAGGTCCGCAGGACTCCGATTCGTCGCACCGTCCGCCTCGGTGACCGAGAAGATCGATTCCCCGACCTCGACCTCGGCGTGCACGACCTTTCCGGACGGCTCGGTGTAGCGGACGAGTTCGCGGCCATCCAGCGCGGTGACGTAGAAGTCCAACGCGGCGGCGGCGTTCTCGACGACCAGGCGGAGTTGGAGTCGGGTTGGTATCTCACTCATGCCCCGAGCCTGACCGGTCTGTTGCCCTTGCGTCTAGAACGAATGGGAAGTGGATGCCAGACTTCCCCGATGAACGAGGTCTCCCGGCTGGCCTTTCTCGGTCGGGCAGGGTTGGCCGCGGGTGGCTCGCCGCCGGGACCAGCCTCGGCCCGAGCATCGTGACCGACCCAGATCAGGTCGACCGGGCGATTTCGGCCATCGCCGAAATCCGGTGCCGGACATGCCTGAGGTCCGAACCGCGCACACCGCATGGCTGAGCGAGGACGAACTAAGAGCCATCCGCGCGCTGCTCGACGGGGCCTTCGACGGGGACTTCTCCGACGACGACGTCGAACATGGACTGGGCGGGATCCATGCCCTCGTCTGGGACGGCTCGACGCTCCTCGGGCACGGCTGCGTGGTAATGCGCCGGCTGATGCATGCCGGGCGGACGCTGCGTACCGGCTTTGTCGAGGGCGTCGGGGTGCGCTCGGAGCATCGTGGGCACGGACATGGCCATGCCGTGATGGCCGCAGTCGAGGAGATCATCGGCAGCGCGTACGAGATCGGGGCGCTGAGCACGACCGAGGCTGCCTACGGCTTCTACGCCGCACGGGGCTGGCAACTGTGGCCGGGGACGGCGTCGGTCCTGTCGCCACAGGCGATGGCGCGAACCCCTGACGACGAGGGCGCCAGCTATCTGCTTCCGGGAACTGCGCAGCTTCCACAAGGCGGCGACCTGGCCTGTGACTGGCGAGCTGGCGACGTCTGGTGAGCCGTCATCTGGCGAGGGAGAAGGCGTGCTGAACCGGACTCGATAGGGTCGCGCTGGTGGGAGGGAGGTTCGCGCCGTGCACAAGGTTCTGATCGCCAACCGAGGTGAGATCGCCGTACGAATCGCCCGCGCCTGCCGTGACGCGGGTCTGGGCAGTGTTGCGGTCTATGCCGACCCCGACCGCGACGCCCTGCACGTACGGGTGGCCGACGAGGCCTTCGCCCTGGGTGGCAATACGCCCGGCGAGTCCTATCTCCGCATCGACAAGCTCCTCGAGATCGCGCAACAGTCAGGCGCCGACGCCGTTCATCCCGGCTACGGTTTCCTCGCCGAGAACGCCGATTTCGCGCGCGCCGTGATCGATGCCGGGCTGACCTGGATCGGCCCGCCGGTCGAGGCGATCAACTCCCTCGGGGACAAGGTGGCCGCGCGGCACATCGCGACCAAGGCCGGCGCCCCGCTCGTACCAGGCACCAGCGACCCGGTGTCCGGCCCGGGGGAGGTGCACGCCTTCGCCGAGGAGCACGGTCTGCCGGTCGCCATCAAGGCGGCTTTCGGCGGGGGCGGACGCGGCCTCAAGGTTGCCCGCAAGGCCGAGGAGATCGACGAGTTGTACGCCTCGGCCGTACGGGAGGCGGAGGCCGCTTTCGGGCGGGGCGAGTGTTTCGTCGAGCGCTATCTCGACAAGCCCCGGCACGTCGAGGCGCAGATCCTGGCCGACTCGCACGGCACCGTGGTCGTGGTCGGCACCCGGGACTGCTCCCTGCAGCGCCGCCATCAGAAGCTGGTCGAGGAAGCGCCCGCGCCGTTCCTGACCGACGAACAGCGCGCCACGATCCACGAGTCCGCCAAAGCCATTTGCAAGGAAGCCGGGTACGTCGGAGCCGGAACCGTCGAATACCTCGTCGCTGCCGACGGCACGATCTCCTTCCTGGAGGTCAACACCCGGCTGCAGGTCGAGCACCCGGTCAGCGAGGAGACCACCGGCCTGGACCTGGTCCGCGAGCAGTTCCGGATCGCCGACGGGGAGCCGCTCGGGTACGACACCGATCCCGAGCCCCGCGGGCACAGCTTCGAGTTCCGGATCAACGGCGAGGACGCGGGCCGTAACTTCCTGCCCGCGCCGGGGACGGTCACCCGGTGGCGGCCACCGAGTGGTCCGGGCGTGCGGCTGGATTCCGGCGTCGTCGAGGGTGACCTGATCGGCGGTGGCTTCGACTCGATGCTGGCCAAGTTGATCGTGACCGGTGCCACCCGCGAGCAGGCGCTGGACCGGTCCCGTCGCGCATTGGCCGAGCTGGAGGTCGGCGGGATGCCGACGGTCGTGCCCTTCCACCTCGCGGTCGTGTCCGATCCCGCGTTCACTTCCGATCCGTTTTCGGTGCACACCCGGTGGATCGAGACCGAGTTCGACAACCAGATCCCGCCGTACGCCGACCCGACCGAGGATCCCGACGCTCCCGCCGAGCGGCAGTCCGTCGTGGTTGAGGTGGGCGGTCGCCGACTGGAGGTATCCCTACCCGGCGGACTGGCGCTGGGCGGCGGCGGTGCAGTGCCCGGCGCAGTGCCCGCCAAGCCCCGACGTCGCGGCGGCGGCGGGTCGGGCGGTGCGACCGGGGGCGACGCGCTGACCAGCCCGATGCAGGGCACGATCGTCAAGATCGCGGTCGAGAACGGCGCCACGGTGGAGGCAGGCGATCTCGTAGTCGTCCTCGAGGCGATGAAGATGGAACAGCCGATCAACGCGCACAAGGCCGGCACGGTGAGCGGTCTCGGCGCCTCGGTGGGCGAGGTCGTAGCCAGCGGCGCGGTTATCTGCCTCATCGCCGGCGACGTCCCGGAGTGACCAGCAGCCGACCCTATTCGCGTTGATCATCGGAACTCGAGGGGGTTATTCGGGTTGAGATGGCGAAAACCCCGCTCAGTTCCGATGATCATCTTCACTGGCTGAGTCAGAGGTAGGTGCGGGCCAGTTCGCCGGCTTGGGCGCCGTAGGAGCCCCCGAACATGGCGGCGTGGACGAGGACCGGGAAGAGTTGATGCAGCCCCACCCGCTCGCGCCAGCCCGAGCCAAGCGGCGCCGTCTCGTCGTAGGCGGCCAGAATTCGGTCGAGGAACGGCACACCGAACAACGCCAGCATGGCCAGGTCGCTCTCTCGGTGGCCACCGTGCGCAGCCGGGTCGATCAGGTACGCCGAACCGCGGGCGGACCAGTGCACGTTGCCGCTCCACAGATCCCCATGCAGTCGGGCCGGTGCCTCCTCCGGCACACCGACGGAGTCCAGCCGGTCCAGCACGGCCGACACGTCTGCCGCGTCCTCGGGTGAGACGTTTCCGGCGTCGCGGGCGGCCCGCAGGTATGGCTCGATTCGGCGTACCGCGAAGAAGTCTGACCACCGCTCTGAGGCGACCGATGAGTTGTCCATCGCCAGCCGACCGATGAAACCCGGCCACGGCGCCCCGAAGCCTGGTGCGCCGGCCACGTGCAGGGCTGCCAGGTCAGCGCCGAACCGATCGGCGGCCAGTGGCGTCGGCTCGCCCCGGGGCACCCATTCCAGGAGCAGGAGATCGCCGGCGACGGCGATCACCTCCGGCGTCGCGATCACCGTCGCCTCGGCAATCCAGGCCAGGCCGTCCGCCTCGGCGGCGAAGAACCCGACTGGCGCGCCCTCGCGGGACTTGGCGAAGATCTGCTCGCCGCCGTCGAGGGTGAAGAGTTCCGCGACGCAACTGTCTCCGCCCGGCAATGGGGTGGCGCGAATCCGTTGGTGCCGCACCATCATCGGGACGACGTGCGGATGCGCGCGCAGGTACGCCAGATCCAGCGTTCCGTCCCCTGAGACAGTCACTGACGAGCCCTCTCGCATCGCTCGCCTGCGCGCCCGCTCCACTTTGTTGATCCGCCTCGTGCGCTGCGCGCACCGGCTTGGCTCGTAGACCTCCCTGCGATGCTCATTCGCTGTCGGCTTCGGCTAGGTCAGGTCGTCGGCGGCCATGAGCCGGCGACCGGCCTCGGTAATCGTGCCGGACAGGGAGGGGTAGATCGAGAAGGTATGCGCAAGATCGGCGGCGGTCAGGTTGTTCTGGACCGCGAGTGCGATCGGCAGGATGAGCTCGGAGGCGCCAGGCGCCACGACGACTCCGCCGATGACGACCCCCGTCGGGCGCCGGCAGAACAGCTTCACGAACCCGTCCCGCAGGTCCACCATCTTCGCCCGTGCGTTGGTGGACAACGGCAGCATGATGATGTCGGCCGCCATCGCTCTCTCGGCGATCACTTTCTCGGAGTGCCCTACCGTGGCGATCTCGGGATGGGTGAACACGTTGGCCGCCACCGTCTTCAGCTTGATCGGCGCCACCGCCTCGCCGAGGGCGTGCCACATCGCCACCCTGCCCTGCATGGCGGCGACCGAGGCCAGCGGCCAGACGCCGGTCACGTCACCCGCGGCGTAGATGCCGGCGATGTTCGTACGCGACACCTTGTCCACGGTGATGTGCCCGCTTGCGGTCACTGCGACGCCGGCAGATTCGAGTCCGAGTCCGCCCGAGTTCGGGACCGAGCCGACAGTCATCAGGGCATGTGAACCGCGGACCTCGCGCCCGTCCTCCAAGGACACGATTACGCCGTCGCCGGGAGCACTTCCGACGCGTCGTACCCCAGAGGCTCTGGCCTGCTTGACGATCTGGCCCCCACGTTTCATGAAGACCTGCTCGAGGACCTCTGCTGCGTCGGCATCCTCACCGGGTAGTACCCGGTCCCGGGAGGAGACCAAGGTCACCGGGACCCCTGCCTCGAGGTAACCGCTGGCGAACTCAGCGCCAGTGACCCCGGACCCCACGACGACGAGATGCTCGGGGAACTCCTCGAGGTCATAGACCTGGCGCCAGGACAGGATCCGTTCACCGTCCGGCTCGGCACCGGGCAGGACGCGGGGATCGGCGCCGGTGGCCAGCAGCAGGACGTCGCTGTCGATGTCCTGGCCTCCGTCCGCGGACTCGACGTGGACCACGTGGCGCGCCAGACCCGGCGCGGCATCGGCCAGGCTGGCTGATCCAGCGACCAGCAGCACTCCCTCACGGGCCAGCCGGGTCCGGATGTCGGCCGACTGTGCGGCAGCCAGCGCATTGACCCGACCATGAACGGTGCCCGGATCCAGGCTCGACTGCGCGACCTCTCCGGCCCGTACGCCCAGCTCTGCGCTGTCCCGGACGCTGGTCAACGCACCACTGGAGGCGATGAAGGTCTTGGAGGGAACACAGTCGGCGAGCACACACGCCCCACCCAGGCCGTCCTGCTCGACCACGGTGACATCGGCGCCGAGTTGGGCAGCGACCAGCGCGGCTTCGTACCCGGCGGGTCCGCCTCCGACGATCACAATGCTGGTCACCGGGCCATTCTCGCGCACCCGGCGGCACTCTGAACGATGGCGTTCCTGCCGAGCCGCGCCGCGCGTCGCTACGCTGCGCTGGTGCCGCTCTACGCCGCGTACGGGTCGAACATGGATCCGACGCAGATGATCCGTCGCTGCCCGCACTCCCCGGAGGCGGGCACCGGCTGGATCCGCGGCTGGCGACTCACCTTCGGCGGCGAGGAACTGGGCTGGGAAGGGGCGCTGCCGACGATCGTCCCGGTCGACGACGAAGTCGTCTTCGTCGCGCTCTACGACGTCTCGGCCGAGGACCAGCGCCTCCTCGATGCCTGGGAGGGGGCCGACACCGACCTGTACATCACGATGCGGGTGCGGGTGCACACGCTGACCGGCGACGTACTGGCCTGGGCCTACGTGCTGGATGCCTTCGAGGGCGGCCTTCCCTCGGCGCGCACCATTGGCCTGATCGCGGACGCCGCCCAGGTCGCGGCCGCACCCGATGACTACGTCGCGGCGTTGCGGGCACGCGAGTGCCGCTCGGTCGGCGACTGAGCTCTGGCAAGGTGGATGGATGCGGTGCTGCCCCCTAACCCCGGCCAAGGTTCGCTCCAGGCTCCGCCCGGCCGCTCACATGCCAACCCCTTCGTCCGGCCGAGTGAGCTCCCCTACCGGCTGCCGCCCTTCGACTTGATCCGCGAGGAGCACTACCTTCCCGCCTTCGAGGCGGGGATGGCGGAGCAGCTGACCGAGGTCGATGCGATCGCTGACTCGGCGGATCAGCCGACCTTCGAGAACACGCTCGTCGCCTTGGAACAATCAGGGCGATTGCTGGACCGGGTCAGCACGGTGCTGTTCAACCTGGTCGGCTCGACCTCCACCGACGGCCTGCGGGCGATCGAGGCAACCGTGGCGCCGCAACTGGCTGCCCACTCGGACGCAATCCACCTGCATGCCGCTTTGTTCGACCGGATCGAGGACCTGTACGACCGGCGGGCTGAGTTGGGGCTCAGCGCGGAACAGCACCGCCTGCTTGGTCGCTATCACAGCGATTTCGTACGCGCGGGTGCTCGGCTCTCCCCGAACGATCAAGCCCGGCTGCGCCAACTGAACGAGGAACTGTCGAGCCTGTCGACCGACTTCTCAGCTCGCTTGCTGGCCGAGACGAATGCCTCTGCTGTCCACGTCGAGGACAGCGCAGAGCTGGCCGGTCTGACTGCGGACGCCATCGCCTCCGCGGCCGAGACCGCCCGCCGCCACGGTCACGAGTCGGGATACCTACTGCCCTTGATCCTGCCGACCGCCCAGCCGGTCCTGGTATCGCTGGCCGACCGGGCAACGCGCGAGCGAGTCTTCCGTGCGGCGACCTCGCGTGGCCTGCGGGGCAACGAGCACGACACGCGAGTCACCCTGGCCCGGATGGCGAGCCTGCGCGCCGAACGGGCCGGCTTGCTCGGTTACCCCGACCATGCCTCCTACATCGTCGAGGATCAGACCGCAGGCACCACTGATGCAGTAGCCAACATGCTGGACGGGCTGGTCGCACCGGCCGTGGCCAACGCCCGCGTCGAGGAGGCCGAGCTGCAGGCCGCCTTCGAGGCCGACGGTGGCATCGGATCGCTGCAGCCCTGGGACTGGGCCTACTACGCCGAGCAGGTCAAGCGTGCCCGGTTCGACATCGATGCCGCCGCGGTACGTCCGTACCTGGAGCTGGAACGGGTTCTGGTGCACGGGATGTTCCACGCGGCCGGCGAGCTGTACGGATTGAGTTTCGCCGAACGCCATGATCTGCCGACCTATCACCCCGATGTGCGCGTCTTCGAGGTCACCGATGCTGATGGGACCGAGCTGGGCCTTTTCCTCGGGGACTTCTATGCGCGGGCGTCCAAGCGCGGCGGAGCGTGGATGAACACCTTCGTCGACCAGAGCCAGCTGTTCGACACGTTGCCGGTCGTGGTGAACACCCTGAACATCCCGCGCCCGGCCGAGGGAGAACCGACCCTGTTGACCTCTGACGAGGTGCGTACCGCCTTCCACGAGTTCGGGCACGCTCTGCACGGCCTTTTCTCCGACGTCGGCTACCCGCGCTTCTCCGGGACCAGCGTCCCGCGCGACTTCGTCGAGTACCCGTCGCAGGTCAACGAGATGTGGGCCTGGTGGCCGAGCGTGCTCGCGAACTA
>JBPCOF010000066.1:0-4337 GCA_051000515.1 Geodermatophilaceae bacterium | reverse complement strand
GCCGACGAGCCGCCGACGATCACCAGTGCCCGGGCGCGGGCAGCCGAGGTCGGCTGCCCGGCGATCGCACCTGCCGTGGGAGCCACGCTGGCTGCGCTGGCCACCGCGGTGCAGGCCAGGGCCGTCGTGGAGATCGGAACCGGCGCGGGGATCTCCACGCTGTGGCTGCTCACCGGCATGCGACCGGACGGAGTCCTGACCTCGGTGGACACCGACGGGGAGCACCAGCGGGCGGCTCGGGCTGCGTTGACCGATGCCGAGATCCCCACTCCGCGGGCCCGCCTGATCAACGGCTCAGCCACAGATGTGCTGCCTCGACTGGCCGACGGCGGCTACGACCTGGCCTTCTGCGACGCCTCGCCCGGTGAATACCCCGATTACCTGCACCACCTGAAACGTCTTCTGCGGACCGGCGGAATCCTGGCCTGGCACGGCGTGCTGGCGCGCGGCCGCGTCGCCGACCAGTCCGCGAGAGACCCGGACACGGTCGCCTGGCGGGACCTCTTGTCAGACCTGCGGGCCGAGAAGTCCGTTCGTACGGCCGTCCTCCCCGTCGGCGACGGCCTCCTGATCGCCGTCTCCGCCTAGTCGGCGTGGGCGACCGCGCCCTTGCCCAGGACCACGACGCCGCCCGGTGACATGTGAAAACGCTCGGCGTCGCGGACCGGGTCGACGCCGATCTGGGCGCCGGGGGCAACCACGACGTTCTTGTCCAGGATCGCCCGGCGGATGACCGCGCCCGCTCCGACGGTGACGTTGTCCATCAAGACGCTGTCCGCGACGTCACAGCCCAGGGCCAGGCGACATCCCGGGGAGATCACCGACCCGGACACCGTGCCGCCGGAGATGATCACGCCGGCGCCCACGATCGAGTCGCCGGCGCGGCCGCCCTCGACGAATTTGGCCGGAGGCAGCTGTGGTGGATTGGTGAAGATCGGCCAGCGCCGGTTGTAGAGGTTGAAGATGGGGTGCACGGACACGAGATCTGCATGAGCGTCGTAATAGCTGTCCAGCGTCCCGACATCGCGCCAATAACCCTTGTCCCGCTCGGTCTCCCCCGGTACGACGTTGTCCTTGAAGTCATAGACCCGAGCCGACCTTGACGAGGTCAGCATCGGGATGACGTTGGCGCCCATGTCATGCATGGAGTTCTCGTCGGCCGCGTCGGCGCGGAGGGCATCGAGTAGAGCGTCGGTGGTGAACACATAGTTGCCCATCGAGGCGAAGACCTCCTCCGGGCTGTCCGGCAGGCCGGGTGGATCAGCCGGCTTCTCCAGGAAGCGCTCGATCCGCCCGTCGGCGTCGGTGTCGATCACCCCGAACTGGGAAGCCGCAGAGCGCGGCACGCGAATCCCGGCCACCGTCACCCCGGCATCGGTGTCGATGTGCTGCTGGACCATCTGGCGCGGATCCATGCGGTAGACGTGGTCGGCGCCGAAGACGACGACGTGATCCGGAGCGTCGTCGTAGACGAGGTTGAGACTCTGGTAGATGGCGTCCGCGCTACCGGTGAACCAGTGGGGCCCCAGTCGCTGCTGGGCCGGAACGGGTGTGACGTAGCTGCCCAACAGCGTCGACATCCGCCAGGTCGTGGTGATGTGCCGGTCCAGGGAGTGGCTCTTGTACTGCGTCAGGACGCACAGCCGCAGGTAACCGCCGTTGACCAGGTTGGACAGGACGAAGTCGACCAGCCGGTAGTTGCCGCCGAACGGCACGGCCGGCTTGGCCCGGTCCTCGGTCAGTGGCCACAACCGCTTGCCCTCTCCTCCGGCGAGCACGATGCCCAGGACCCGCGGATCAGCAGCCATGAGCCGAACCTAGCCCGGTCAGGGTTAGGGTCGTCAGCCGTGCGAGTCGGGATCCTGACCAGAGAGTTCCCCCCCGACGTCTATGGCGGCGCCGGGGTGCACGTCGAGCACCTGGTGGCAGCACTGCGCCGCCATGCAGGTCTCGACGTCGACGTGCACTGTTTCGGTGAGCCGCGACCCGGTGCCCGGGCCCATTCGGTTCCGACCGAGCTCGCCGCAGCCAACTCAGCCGTGCAGGCGCTCGGCATCGATTTGTCCATTGTGGACGCCGTAGTCGGCTGCGACGTCCTGCACTCACACACCTGGTACGCCAACTTCGCCGGGCATCTGGGCTCCATGCTCTATGGCGTACCTCACGTGGTCACTGCGCATTCGCTGGAGCCTCGACGACCCTGGAAAGCCGAGCAACTCGGTGGCGGCTACCGCATCTCCTCCTATGTCGAGCGCTCGGCGTACGAGGCGGCAGCGGTCGTGATCGCTGTCAGCCGCGGCATGCGGGCCGACATTCTGGGCTGTTATCCCGACCTGGATCCGCGCAAAGTGCAGGTGATCTACAACGGTGTCGACCCCGTCGCCTACGCACCGACGCGGGACCGGGCGAGCCTGCTCGCACGGGGAATCGATCCTGATCGGCCGTACGTGATCTTCGTCGGTCGGATCACCCGGCAGAAAGGTGTGATCCACCTCGTCAACGCCGCCCGGGCACTGCCGCCGCAGGCGCAGCTGGTCCTGTGCGCCGGAGCGGCCGACACCCCCGAACTCGGCGCCGAGGTGGCGGCGGGGATCTCCACCCTGCAACGGGAACGCACCGGAGTCGTGTGGATCGAGGAGATGTTGCCCCGGGCGGATGTGGTCAGCCTGCTCAGCCAGGCGAGCGTGTTCTGCTGTCCGTCGATCTACGAACCGCTGGGCATCGTCAACCTGGAAGCCGCCGCGTGCGCGACGGCGGTCGTCGCCAGCGACGTCGGTGGCATTCCGGAAGTCGTGGTCGACGGCGTGACCGGCTTGCTGGTGCACTACGAGGCCGACGATCCACGCTCGTTCGAGGCCGACCTGTCGGCGCGACTGACCGAGCTACTGGCCGACCCGCAGCGGTCCGCGGCCATGGGAAGAGCCGGCCGAGAGCGCGTCCTCGAGGAGTTCGGTTGGCCGGCGATTGCCGTACGCACCGCACAGGTGTACACGGCGGCGCTCAGCCGGCCATGAGACCCTGGGTGATCATGGGGGTCATCGACCCAGAGACACCAACCTCAGAAAGGCGAGTGTGAACGTGGGCACCTTCGACAACCTCAAGGGCAAGGTCAGCGACCTGGTCGACCAGCACAGCGACACGATCCAGACCGGCATGGACAAGGCCGGTGATTTCGTCGACTCCAAGTCCGGCGGCAAGCACACCGAGCACATCGCCACCGGCAAGGACAAGTTGCGCGATGCACTCGACGGCCTGGATGGCAAGAACGCCGACGACTTTCCGAGCACGCCGCCTCCGTCAGTGACACCGCAGTCGGACATCCCACCGCCACGGCCCGCGCACTGAGGTCGCCGGTCGGCGGGAGCGCTGACAGCGCGCAAGGCCCCGGTTGGCGCAGTCCGCGCCTTCCGGGGCCTTGTGTTTCCTGCTGTGGGTGAGCAGTACGGTCGCGAGCTAGCCAGTGGCACCCTTGAGGGCCTCTGACAGCGCATTGGCCTCGTCCGGTGTCATCTCGACGACCAACCTGCCGCCGCCTTCGAGCGGTACGCGCATCACAATGCCGCGCCCCTCTTTGGTGACCTCGAGCGGGCCCTCGCCGGTCCGCGGTTTCATGGCCGCCATGCGTGCCTCCTTTGCCCCGCCGTTCCCGCGGGGGGAATCCGACGCGGAGCGGCTACCTTGTGGCTTGACTGTTGCCCCATATTCTCCCGTATCGGCCCGCGAGGCTTGGCCGCGGGGCTCCGCTAGCGTGAGCGCGCGCTCTGTTGTGTGGCGCGGGGCAGACAGGCGAGCATCCTGGAGGCGATGGTGAGCGAGTCCGTAGACACCGAGTCCGTACACGTGGACCGCGACGGAGCAGTGGCCACGCTCACGCTGGACCGTCAACGGGCGATGAACGCTCTGGACAACCCCGCGAAGGTCGCGTTGCGGGATCGGCTGCACGAGCTGGCTGCTGACGAGTCGGTTCGGGCGGTGGTGCTCACCGGTGCCGGGGACCGCGCCTTCTGTACCGGTCAGGACCTCAAAGAGCACGTCGCCCTGCTGCAGGCGGGAGATCCGGCGCCGTTGTCGACAGTGACCGAGCACTACAACCCGATCGTGCAGGCGATCGCGACCATGCCCAAGCCGGTGATCGCGGCGATCAATGGCATGGCTGCCGGCGCGGGAGCCTCGCTGGCCTTTGCCGCCGACTTCCGGGTCGCAGCGTCTCGCGCGGTGTTCCTCTTGGCCTTCGCCAGGATCGGGCTGTCGGTGGACACCGGGTCCTCGTGGACACTGCCGCGCCTCATCGGGCATGCCAAAGCCACCGAACTGGCCATGCTGGCCGAGCCGATCTC
>JBPCOF010000301.1:0-4057 GCA_051000515.1 Geodermatophilaceae bacterium | reverse complement strand
CGGCGACCCGACGACGGCACAGGCCGCGGCCAGGCGTTGCTGCTCGCCGCCGGAGAGTTGGTGCGGGGTGTGCCGGAGCCGATGGTCGAGTCCGAGGACCCGTAGCAGCCGCTCGATCTCCTCGACGTTGGTCCGGATCCCGCGCAATCGAGAGGCCAGCCGCACCTGCTCGCGCGCCGGCAGGTAGTCGACCAGGTTGTCGATCGGATTCTGGAACATGTACGACACCGACGAGCGCCGCAGGGCCCGCCGCTGACGAACACGTAAGGACGCGACGTCGCGGCCACCGACTCGCACCGATCCCGAACTCGGCCGATCGACGCAGGCCAGAATCCGGAGCAACGAGGACTTGCCCGAGCCGGACGGACCGGCGATCGCAGTGATCCGTCCGCGCGGAAAGTCCCTGGACACCTTGACCAGGGCGTTCACCTCTTCGCTGGCGGTGCGATACACCTTGCCGACGTCGAGGACTGATGCGGCTGCCGAACGAGTGGATCTGGCCAGCAGCACGCTGGCCCGATTGTCCGACCCGACCATCATCTTGTCGTGGTCGGCACCCTCATCGAAAGCCGAGTCGCCCCAATTGAATTCCCAGGACGGGTCGGAACTTCGGTCATCCGCCACGGCGCAGCACCTCCGCAGGGTTGGCCCGATCTGAACGGCGTTGGGCGTACACAGCGGTCACGAAAGCCACCAGGATCGCGGCAAACGCGATGGCTGCCAACGTGACCCAGGGGATGGCGAGGAGCGGACTGGGCACTCTGATCGGGTCCACGTCCAGCCGGCGGTAGGCCATGGCGATTGCGGCAGCGGCCAGCCCTCCACCGACGATGCCGGCGACCACCAGGACGCTCCCCAGCTCGGCCAGTAAGGAGCGGAAGTGAGCCCAGCGCGACAATCCCATCCGGCGGGCCATGGCGTACGAGGCCGTGCGTTTGCGCTGCCGGGTCTCCAGGTAGAGCAGCAGGCCGCCGATCGCGATGATTCCGACGAAGGCGGCCAGTGCCTGCAGGTACCCGAAGGTCCAGGACACGCCGAGGAAATTGGCCAGCTCGAATACCTCGGTGGTGGTGAACACGCGGAACAGCCGCGCCCCCTGCTCCTGGATCTCGGCCGCCGCCGGCGCAGGATCACCGTTGGTCCAGATCTCGTATCGCAGGTTGGCCGACTGTGGCACCTCGCCGCTGACCAGCCGGTTGTCGAGCAGCAGCAGAGACTCGGCGGTACGGCGGCCCGGCAGCACGTCGGCCACGGCGACGACCTCGGCATCAAGGGTGAGGGCTTGGGTGCCGCCTAGTTCGAGACTGATCGGGCCGAGCGGGACACCGCCGGATGCGACCACTGGGATCCGGTCGCCGACCTGCTCGGACAGCCTGGCGAGCAGTTCATCGAGACTTAGGTCGGCGAAGCTGTCCTCCCAGTACGCCTCGCTCGCGAAGTCGCCCGGATCGACGCCCAGCGCAGTGGCCTCGGCCCCGTCGACGAAGGCTTCCTGATAGCGCGCGACCAGGGTGCCGGCCGCGTCGAGGGCTGGTGTCGCCGCCAACACCCCGAAGCTGGTCACCGCCCGCTCGGCGCCCACGCTGGTCAGAGCCTTGCTCTCCACGGTTCGCTGGCTGGACGCGGTCAGGGTGGCCGAGTAGGTCAGGACCGCGATCGGCAGGCACAGCGCAGCCAGCAGACTCGCGCTGACCACCCGATTGGCGGTCAGCTGGTTGACCGCGACGAATGCCGCCGGCGGCCAACCCTGCGCCTTGCGACGCAGCGCCGGCAGGACCAGCATGATCAGCCGTACGACCAGCACGGCCGCACCGGCCAGGAACAGCAGCGGGAAGGAGACCAGCAGCCCGTTGACCTGCGCGACCGAGCCGTCGAACACGACGGCCTTCTCGCCTTGCAGCTGCCACCAGAGGTAACCGGCCGCGCCCAGCAGGATCAGCTCGTACGGGACCAGGGTGAGCCAGGAGCGCTTGTGCCCGATCGGTTTCTCGGTGAAGTTGCGCGAGCGGATGCCGGCCACGGCCGACAGGAGGGTCACGCCGATCACGAATCCGCCGATCGTGGTCAGGATGGCGCTGCGCAGTGCGTCGGGATCGAGATCGTCTGCCGGTCCGGCAAGGGCGATCAGGCCGCGGGCCAGGTAGTAGCCAGCCGCGGTGCCGAGTGCGGCCGGGATGACCAGTTCCAGGGCCGCCTTGACCGCGAGTGCCACTGGCCCGACGCCCCGCGAGGACAGCAGCCGCACTTCGCGCAGCCGGCGATCGGCCCAGTAGCTGCCCGCGGCCATGACCAGCAGCAGAGCCAGGATCGTCCCGGCGACCGCAGTGGGGATGACCGGCCCGCGCAAGCCGTTCTCCAGGCGCTGGGAGCGATCGATCAGCCGACCTAGTTCCTCGCTCTGGAAGCTCTGCGGGAGGTCGCGGGTGTCCCTGGAGATGGTGCTCACCTCGCGTAGGGCGGTGTTCTGCCGGGCGACGTTCTCGGTGGCCGAGGTATGTGTCACGGTGTCCGGATCGACCGGGACCTCCCACATCCGCGTGGCGGTCATGAGGTCGAAGGGACTGAAGCCCCCTCTGGCGGTCGCCACGGCGGTGTCGTGGGCGTTGGCCAGGGTGTAGAAGGTGGCCTCGTCGGTCGCGATCAGGATGTCGGCAGGCGGGGTGTTGGCGTTGGTCTCGTTGTTGAACAGGCTGCTGTAGGAACACCAGAACGGGCGTACCGGCTCGTCGTAGAGGTTCTGATACACGCCGACGACGGGCACGGTGGCGCCATCGACCTCCAAGGTGTCACCGACTCCGACCCCTGCGTAGTCAGCGGTGAAGGACGGCACATAGATTCCGTTGCCGGGTCCGGAGTCCAGCACGGTGATCTGGTCAGTGGCGCCGGGCCGGTAGAACGGCCGTACGGCAGGGGTATTGCGCCCGCTGGGTGTCAGGCCGTCTTGAGTCAGCGAGGACCCGGACCCGATGAACACCGGGTTGCTGTTCATTCCCTGCCGGGCCAGGGCTTCGGGATATGCCTGGTCGGTCTGCGGCGTGAACTCGGGTGGAAACTCAGCGTTGCCGCCAAGGTATGTAGTGGTCCCGATCATCGGGTACGCGGCGTTGGGGCACCGGTCGTTGATCTGTTGCTGCAGCGATGCCGAGCTCGCCGAGGACAGGAACAACGCCGCCGATGCCGCAGCGCAAGCCAGGATCGCGGCAGCGACGGCTACGGCGAAGAAGGCTCCGGGCTGACGCAGGCCGAGCATCGGGGCGCGGATCCACGGAGGCAGCAGCAACAATCCCCGTGCGGTACGCGGGGGGCGGGTGTCCCGACCGCCCACATCAGCCGACGGGGTGGTCTGGGCCGGACTGACCTGGATCTGGCCGGTCGTCGGGCCGCTCGCCCGGTCTTCGACGATGGACGGCACCGGTCACCTCCGCCCTGTTGCGCCACGTTGCGGCGCCGGCCTTCTTCCGACGGCGCCGAATCTCCCCGGGGTCTCGCGACGAGGATAGGCCGAAGGGCCGGGGTGGCATCGGGTACGTGATGGAGCTGTGATCTTGACTCGCTGCCGGGTAGGCGGCGCCTAACCCGCGTCGAGAGCGAGGTAGGCGCGTCTGACCTCGCTCGCCCCGGGCAGGATGGCGATGTGGCGGCGCCGATCGAGATCACTGACCCTGCCGATCCCCGGCTGGCCGACGTCGCCGTGACACAAGCAGTGGTTGTGACCCACTCCGTGGCGGAGGGTCGTTTCGACGGATGTGGTGTTTTCCTCTTCGAAATGCCGGTCGCCCAGTGTGTCCACGCTCGCGGCCCGGGCAAGGCCGATGCCAGGAGCGCCATGGCACCAACGCTACGAGCCCGGCGTCTGCAGCGTCCGGGTCAGCGCGGACAATGTTCGGGTCCCGCACATCACGCCAGTTCCTGATCCGCGGGGAATAGGGGGTCCGTTCGTAGCTAACTAGGCGTCTCCCGCTCGGGCTACTACGCCTGGCGGGATCGGCCGGTCAGCGACCGGGAGGAGGCCGATGCGCGGCTGAGCGCGATCATCGCCGACGCCCACCGCCGGCTG
>JBPCOF010000271.1:0-3491 GCA_051000515.1 Geodermatophilaceae bacterium | reverse complement strand
CGCGGCCGGACGCCTTCACCCTCGCCTACGCCTCGGACGGTCAGCAGCGGTGGGTCACCACCTTCGACGGGGTCGGCGGCGCCGACGCGGCACAGGACGTAGCGGTGGACTCTCGCCGCGGCATCATTTACGCGACCGGACTCAGCGACCTCAAGCCGGGGAGCAACGTTCCGTACGAGTACCTGCTGCTGGCCTACGACCGGGACGGTCAGGTGGTGGACACGACGATCTTCAGCGAGATGCGGCCCCGACGCAGTGACGCCGCTGCCATCGCGGTCGATGATCGCAGCGGTCGCGTGGTCATCTCGGGCACCTCGCTGGGCGAGCAGGGCACCGGACCGGGGTCCCTACGGACCGTGGCCTACCCACCGGCGGCGTAGCCACCGACGGGGTTGCCTGAGCGGTACCCCTAGGGGACCGGCGGTGGGTCCGGGTCCGGGGCCGGGGGCGGGTCCGTGGTTGGCGGCGGATCTGCGCTCGTCGTGGTGTCGGGGTGGCTGGTCCTGGTGGACCCGGATGCGCGGTTGCCGGCGGATGATCCGAGGACCTGTTCCGATGAGTGTTACCGCCGTCAGGTGGGCTGTGCGGTTGTGGGGCGATGCGCAGGCGGGCTGGGCTAAGGATCATCCCTGGCCCGGTGGTTCCATTGAGCGGTTGAAGGATGAGATCCGGGTGCGTAGGGAGGTAGTCGCCGTGGTCGTCGCCGAGGAGCGCGGGAGCGACTATCGGACGTAAGCACCGTCACGTCGGCAGCACCCTGTCAGACTGTCCACTGTGGACGTTCTAGTCCACAGAAAGTCCGCAGGAAGTCCGCAAACTATCAACGATTACCAACTGCACAGAGCGTCATAAGGGCAGGCCAGCAGCCGGTTTCAACGATAGTCAACGATTACCGGTCACGCGGGGCGCAGTTCTACGACATCTAACGCTCGCACGGAGAATAGGCCGGTCAAGGCCGCAACGGATGCCGCTTGCGGTGTGCCGGGTCGCTCAGAACGCGATCAGGCCAAGGGTCGCGGCGTAGCGGCTCACCGCGCGTTGGCCGACCGCTCGGCTGTGAAAGATGACGCGCGAGGGGTGGCCGCTGTAACGATCGGCCCGAGCCGGACATGTAGGTGTGTGATCGCGATGCAAGGGCAGCCGCCGCCCATGACTGACCACCCACCTGTGTCCCCGGACGACCTCTTCGAAGACGCCTACCGCAGTTCCGGTACGGCCGTGCTGGGTTATGCCCTGAGACGCTCGGTCTCTCGCGAGGACGCCCTCGACGTCATGGCAGAGACCTTCGCGACCGCCTGGCGACGACGGACCGACATGCCAGCGGACCCGCAAGAGGTCCGGCCATGGCTGTTCGGCATCGCCCGGCGATGCCTGGCAAACACGGCCCGCAGCACCGCGCGGGCCGGTCGACTGGGTGCCCGGCTGGCCGACTCGCTCGCCGGAGCGGCAATCCCCGACCCGTCGACGTTCCACGAGAACCGTGCCGACAGCCGGCTGGTCCACGAGGCGCTCGAACAGCTCTCATCCGAAGACCGTGAACTCGTGACGCTGATCGCCTGGGAAGGCCTGACCCCGGCCGAGGCCGGGACCGCTCTCGGCTTGTCAGCAGGCACTGCTCGTGTCCGGCTGCACCGGGCCCGCACCCGGCTGCGCATATCCCTGCTCACGTCCAGGAGAACCGACCATGATCACTGACCGAGAACTGGACGCCCAGCTCGTTGCCGCTGCCCTCGTCCACGATGCAGATCTGCCGGCCCTGCCCGAGGACTTTCTCGCGTTTCTCCGGTCTGAGACCGGGGCCGAGCACCCAGGGACGCACAGCGCCTCCGGAAGCGAGCCGGCGTCGGTGATCGCCGCCCGTCAACTCGTCTCCGACGCCAAGGACGCACGTACCGCGCCTCGGCCGCGCCGCCGCCGCCCGAACCGGAAGGCGATCCTGCGCGTCGGCGCAGCGGTACTCGTCGCCGCCGCGGCCTGGACCACCGCCGTCGTCGTCACCACACCCGACCAAGACCGGACGCCGACCGCCGCACCCGTGCCCTCGCCCACTGCCGGCCCCGCATTGCCGACCGAGGGCCCTATCGATCCGCCCGGCGGGCTCACGCTGCTGGCAGCCGAGGCGATCACCTTTCCGTACTCACTGGACCCCGAGCCAGCGAGCCTGACGGCGATGCTCAGCCTGTACGGGGGCATCACACCCTTCGGGACCGAACCAGCCGCCTGGACAGCCAGCTACCGATCCAACGACGACCCCGGGTTCACCTTCTCCATCTCCACGCAGGACCCGCGGGAGGGTGAGACGGGCAGTCGTCCACAGGACTACCACGCCAACGACGACATCCTCGAAAGCGGAACGGTGGGGATCAACGGCGCCGAGGCCGACTTCATCCGCGGTGACTACGCCTCACCGTCCTGCCGCAAAGTTCCGGGCACGCTGGGCCAGACCGAGCCTCCCGCGGAAGTCTGCAGCGCCTCCTTCGCCGAACTCTTCTGGCAGCGGGCCGACGGCCAGTGGGTCTACCTCTGGGGCGAGGGCGACACCTACAGCGAGATCACGGAGTTGGCCTCGGTAGCCCAGACGATCGTCGACCGCCCCCAGCCGGTCCCGCTCCAGGTCGGGCTGGCCCCGGCGGCCTGGTCGGTCTCCGGCTATGAGGACAACAGCACCCTCACACTCATCAGTGACGCCGAGCCCAGCATCAGCAACCGGATCAGCGTCAGCATGTACGGGCGCTGGCAGGAGGACTACACCGTGCCCGGCTTCCTGGAGGACATGACGCAGGGCAACCCGGTGGAGCAGGTGACGGTCCAGGGCCAACCGGCCGAGCTGGTCTCGGTGCCAGACCCCTTTACGGGGCCAGGTTTCGCGGGCCGAGAGGAGAAGAGGCGCATGTGGAACGTTGCGGCCCAGTTCCCCGACGGGCCGGTCTTCCTCCTCCAAGCACCGGACACCCTATCCCGGGAGGACGTTCTGGCCATCGCCGAGCAGTTGACCTATACCCCGTGACCACCGGGCCCGGCTCCCCATACGGGCGAGCCGGGCCCGGTGCGCTTGCTCGTTCCGGATGGTCTCTGTCATAGGGCCGTTCACGGTGGGCCCCGCGGGAATCGAAGCCACAACCCGCGAGTTGCTCGTCGGCCGGTGGCGGCGTTGAGAGCCGTCGACAGCTAGACGCCACAAGGGTTTGAGGGGGATAGGGAACGACGGTAGTTGGCACCTCCCCCACAGCGGCGTCGCCGGCGGGGAGCTGCGTGAGGAGACGCTCCGGATCGATGGGCTCGATGACGGGGTCGGGGTGTTGCTTCTTCACCCACCCCCGGCCGGTCGTTGCGGCGGTCAACGGGCACGCCATCGCAGGCGGATGCGTGCTGGCCGCTGCCGCCGACGTACGGCTCATGTCCGACGGTTCGATCGGTTTGACCGAACTCAACGTGGGGGTGGCCTTCCCGACGGCAGCGCTGGAGATCGCGCGACATGCCGCGGGCTCACA
>JBPCOF010000240.1:0-14344 GCA_051000515.1 Geodermatophilaceae bacterium | reverse complement strand
CCGTCGTCGGGATCGTCGAACTGCGGTCCCTCCCGCATCCGCCACACCAGCATGCCGACGCCGCCGGCGATGCCCAGGACGCCGAAGATGAAGCCGACATCTCCGGTCAACCCGATCAGGCCGGGGGCGATCAGCAGCAGCGCTCCGCCGGCCAGGAGGATCAGGGCATAAGCCGCGGACTTGGACAGGACCGGCAGTGGAGGCGGTGGTGGCGGTTCGTAGTGCTCCTCCGCGGCGGCCTCTTCGGCTTCGACTGCTGCCCGAGCGGCGGCCTCGTGTTCGGTCGCGCGCTGCTGGGCCGTGGCGTCGAAGTCGTCGGTGAGTGTGTCACCGAGCCGGCCGTGGTCAGCCTCGTAGGCAGCGACCAGTTCCCGCCACTGCGCATCATCGACGTTCGACGTTGTCGAGCCCGCAGAGGTAGAGGACGAGTTGCTCGCGACCTGGGACACAACCGGGGCGGGTGGCTGGGCGGAGTTGGGACCGGCGGCGTCGTCGGCGTCGAGGTCGTAATCGTGGATCAGCGCGTGGGCATCGGCGGTGAGCCTGCGGTCGACATAGAGCCGGTCACTGGGTGGACTGGGTAGCGCGATGCTTCGGGTGACTGCGTCCACGTCGGACGTGGGATCGAGATAGGCGGCGATCCCGGCATCGCGCAGAACGTCGAGCAGATGCTCGCCGACCCGTGGATCGACGTCGCGCAACGCCCGGAACGTGGAGGCGTCCAGTCCGTTGTCGCGCCGCCCGCGGCGACGGGGCGCGGTCACGAGACCCCCCTCTTGCCGACGTGATCGGCGATCCAGGCCGCGCTCTGGGTGAAAATCTGCGCCGCGTCGTTGTCGAGGGTGGCTACGTGGTAGCTGTCGTGCAGCAGTTGTTCGGTGACGTCATTCGAGCGCACCCCGTCGAGCAGCAGCCTGCCCGACAGCGGCTCGACGACATGGTCCTCGGTGCTCCGGAAGGTCAGGATCGGTACGTCCACCTTGGCGAGTTCGGCGCGCGTCGTCGCCCAGAGATCCTGCAGCGACACCGCTGCCTTCAACGGAATCCTGGGATAGGCGAGTTCGCGGGCACCAGGCTTCTTGATGTCGTTGGATACGCCCTTCCAGGAGGGCAGCACCTTTGCGAGGATCTTGAGCAGGGCCAAGTCCTTGCGTTCGGTGGCCAACGAGGGGTTGACCAGTACTAGTCCGGACAGCCGTTCCCCGTGCTGCTCGGCCAGCCTGATCGCCAGGGTTCCGCCCATGGACAGCCCCGCGGCGAAGACCTCCGTGCATCGCCCGCGCAACTCCTCCAGTGCCCGCTCGACCGCGGCGTACCAGTCCGGCCACCGGGTGGCGTTCATGTCTGCGAGCACCGTGCCGTGTCCGGGTAGCCGGGGGCAGCTGATCGAGTATCCGTGCGCGGCCAGGTCTTCACCCCAAGGGCGAAGACTCTGCGGGGTACCGGTGAATCCGTGGATCAAGAGAATCCCGACCGGACCGCCGTCGGAGGTGAAGGGCTCGGCACCAGCCAGCACCGGCATGGGTCTTCCTCCTGAGTGGTTCGGTGGTGACCGCGGTGGTGAGTGCGGTTGTGACTGCGTTGTGACAATGGCTGGTTCGTCCCTAGTCTGACACTCGAAGGGTCGGGTGGTGTCGGTGTTCTACTGGGTTCTGAAGTTCGTCCTGGTGGGCCCGATCCTGCGCCTGGTCTTCCGTCCGGACATTCAGGGCTTGGAGAATGTTCCGAGCAAGGGCCCGGCGATCCTGGCCAGTAACCACCTCTCGTTCTCCGACTCGATCTTCCTGCCGCTGATGGTGCCCAGGCGCGTGACGTTCCTGGCCAAGTCGGAGTACTTCACCGGCAAGGGCGCCAAGGGACTGTTCGTCCGATGGTTCTTCCGGGGAGCCGGCATGGTGCCGATCGACCGGACCAGCGGGACCGCGGCCAAAGACGCCTTGGACACCGGTATTCGGATTCTGCGGGAGGGCAAGCTGCTCGGCATCTACCCGGAGGGCACCCGCTCACCCGATGCCCGGCTCTATCGTGGCAAGACCGGCCTGGCCCGGATGGCGCTGGAATCCGGTGCGGTCGTGATCCCGGTGGTCATGGTCGACACCGAGAAGATCCAGCCGATCGGCAAGAAGATCCCCCGGATACACAAGGTCCGGATCCGGGTGGGCCTGCCCTTGGACTTCTCGAGGTACGAAGGCATGTCCGGCGATCGGTTCGTCGAACGGTCCATGACCGACGAGGTGATGTACGAACTGATGCTGCTGTCCGGGCAGCAGTACGTCGACGTCTATGCCGCGAAGGTCAAGGCAGCGATGGATGTGACCGGCAAGAGTGCCGAAGAGGTCGTCGCGATGCTCAGGCCGGACCCGTTCGAGGCCGCCGAGCGGGTCCCGGCCACACTGGCCGGCTGAACCGTTCACCTGATGCGGCGGTACTTCTACGACACCGAGTTCATCGAGGATGGTCATACCATCGACCTGATCTCCATCGGTGTGGTCGACGAGACCGGTCGCGAGTTCTACGCTGTATCAACAGAATTCGATTCCGACAGGGCGATTCCGTGGGTGCGGCGCAATGTTCTTGGGCAGCTTCCTTCGCCGGCCGATCCGGCGTGGCGGTCGCGGAATCGGATTCGCGACGATCTGTTGTCCTTTCTGACCGCTCCCGGCGAAGAGATCGAACTGTGGGCTTGGTATGCCTCCTACGATCACGTGGCCCTGGCTCAGCTGTGGGGTCCGATGACCGAACTGCCGCGGCCGATCCCGCGATTCACCTGCGAGCTGCGCCAACGTTGGGCCGACCTGGGTAGGCCGAAGCTTCCCGGGGCCGGTTCGGATGCACACGATGCGTTGGCCGACGCGCGGCACAACCTCGCGCGCTGGCAGGCCATGCAGGCGCTCAGGACGGGGCCCTAGGCTTTCGCCTCATGAGCCGAGAGCGAGCGGTGCGCTCAGCGCACGAGGCGGGGTAGCGGTGCGCATCGGAGTACTCACTGGGGGAGGGGACTGCCCGGGGCTCAACGCCGTCATTCGGGCCGTCGTACGAAAGGGCGTCGAGACCTACGAACATGAGTTCGTCGGTTTCCGGGATGGTTGGCGTGGACCCATCGAGGGCAACACGATGCCTCTGGATGTGCACGCCGTACGCGGGATCCTGCCGCGCGGCGGGACGATCCTCGGCACGTCGCGGACCAATCCATACAAGACCGATGACGGCGAAGGCAAGCTCTTGGCCACCCTCGAACGGCTGGGGGTCGATGCCCTGGTGGCCATCGGCGGTGAGGACACGCTGGGAGTCGCGACCAAGCTGGCCGCCGCCGGAGTGCACGCCGTCGGCGTACCGAAGACCATCGACAACGATCTGGGCGCGACCGACTACACGTTCGGCTTCGACACCGCGGTGGGCGTGGCGATGGAGGCCATCGACCGGCTGCACACCACCGGCGACAGTCATCACCGGGCACTCGTCGTCGAGGTCATGGGCCGCCATGCCGGCTGGATCGCTTTGCATGCGGGAATGGCCGGCGGCGCGAACGTCATCCTGATCCCGGAGAACCCGTTCGACATCGATGCCGTCGTCGCCTACGTCGAGCATCGCTTCGCCTCGGGGTATTCGCCGGTTCTCGTGGTCAGCGAGGGCGCTCTGCCCCGGGACGGCGGCTTGATCCTCGGATCGGGTGTGGTCGACGACTTCGGCCACGTCCGGCTCGGTGGCATCGGGCAGGCGCTGGCCGACGTGATCGAGGCGCGCACCGGCAAGGAGAGCCGTGCGGTCGTGCTCGGCCATGTCCAGCGCGGAGGTACGCCCACCGCCTTCGACCGCGTCCTGGCCACCAGATTCGGCCTGAGCGCGATCGACGCCGTCCACAGTGAGGACTGGGGCGTGATGGTGGCGTTACGTGGAACCGACATCGTGCGCGTACCGCTGGCAGCGGCAACCGCACAACTCAAGACAGTGCCGCCGGAGCGCTACGCCGAGGCCGAGGTTTTCTTCGGCTGACGAGGAGGCCGAGGTTTTCTTCGGCTGACGAGGAGGACGAGCACGGTGGCCGGTGGACTTGGGCGGCTTTCGTCTCACTTGGCGCGCGAACATCCGCGAGCCGGGTGAGACGAACGCGCGTCAAGTCGGGTGGGCGGACCGTGAACCCCTCCCGCATGCGATGCGAACCCTTCAAGTGACCATGTCTGGCCAGAGGCCTCTGCCCACCACGGGGGAGCGGTCCTTGGCAGGTAGGGGACAATTCGCTGTGTTACGAGGCGATCGGTGACCCGCAGGCCGAACACACCGTCGTCCTCATCATGGGGCTCGGGCTGCAGATGGCCTGGTGGCGAGACGACTTCTGCGCCGAACTCGCCGGGCGCGGTCTGCGGATCGTGCGCTTCGACAACCGTGACGTCGGGCACTCCACCCGCATTCTTGGGCCCGGTGTATCAGCGTTCGGATTCCTGCGCCGGCGCGCCACCGCGACCTACAGCCTCGGCGACATGGCCGACGACACGGCCGGGTTGATCGAGCAGGTGGCGCCGGAGGGCGCACACGTGGTCGGAGTGTCGCTGGGCTCATTGATCGCACAGGAGGTCGCAATCCGACACGCCGCCCGTACCGTTCGAATTGCCATACGCAGATCGATGAGTCGCGGACCAGGTGATGACTCGGGCCGCCAGCTGGCGGCGATCCTCAACGAACGCGACCGGCGCGCAGACCTCGGACGACTGCAGATGCCAGCACTGGTCATTCACGGTGACCAGGACCGGATCATGCAGCCTTCGGGGGGGCGGGCCACAGCTGCCGCCATCCCGGGTTCGGAGCTTCTCGAGATCACCGGCATGGGCCATGACCTGGCGCGGTGGACCTGGCGGGCAGTGATCGACGGTATCGAGCGGACCGCTCGTCGCGCCGGGTCACCGCGGATGAACCCTTAGGTTTGCAAGATGACGACTGATCTCGCTGCCAAGGCCGACGCTCTGCTGGATGCTCATCGCTCGGGTGATCCATTGGTCCTAGTCAACGTCTGGGACGCCTGGAGCGCCCGCGTCGTTGCGCAGACCGCTGGCTGCCGGGCCATCGCCACCGCCTCGCACTCGATCGCCGCCGCGCGCGGGTACGCCGACGGCGAACAGATCCCGGTCGAGGAGATGATCGAGGCGATCCGGCTGATTGCGTCGGTCGTGGACCTGCCGGTGACCGCAGACCTCGAGGGCGGGTACGGCGATGCTGCTGCGACCGTGGCCGCCGCGATCGAGGCTGGTGCGGTCGGCGGGAACCTCGAGGACCACCTCCGGCCGGCCGAAGAGCACGCCCGGGCCATCGCCGCCGCTCGCGGCGCGGGTGCTGTCGCCGGAATCCACTTCGTGATCAACGCGCGCACCGATGAGTACCTGCTCGGGGAGAAGAACCTGGATCGAGCGATCGCGGCAGGGCGGACCTACCTCGAGGCCGGAGCTGACTGCATCTTCGTTCCAGGGGCCGGCGCTCCCGACGACGTCGCAGCATTGGTGGCTGCCTTCGACGGCCGGCTCTCGCTGATCGTGTCTCCCAAGGCGATCCCCGTGCGCGAACTCGCCCGTCTTGGCGTAGCCCGCCTCTCCGTCGGCCCGGGTTCGCTCGGGATCGCCGCGGCAGCGCTTCGTGACGGAGCTGCGCAGCTGCTGGCGCGCGACGGCTATCCCGACACTCTTACCTACCGCCCGCCCGGTGCCTGACCCGGCACTGACAACGGGGGGACGGCGGCTGCGCCGTACGCTGAGACGGTGAGCACGGCTCCTGATCTCGACAGCTGGCGATCCCTGCCTATCGTCCAACAACCGACCTGGCCGGACCGAGCCGAACTGGACTCGGTGCTGAAGACCTTGAACACCGTGCCGCCGATCGTGGCCCCGAGCGAAGTCGACATGCTCCGGGCGAGACTGGCCGACGTAGCCGCTGGCAAGGCATTCCTGCTGCAGGGCGGCGACTGTGCCGAAACCTTCGACGACAACACCGAGCCGCGATTGCGCGGGACTACCAGGACGCTGCTACAGATGGCCGTCGTCCTGACCTATGGCGCCAGCGTTCCGGTAGTGAAGGTCGGACGGATCGCAGGTCAGTACGCCAAGCCACGGTCCTCGGAGCTGGATGCCCTGGGGCTGCCCTCGTATCGTGGCGACCTGATCAACTCCCTCGAGCCGACGCCCGAGGCCCGCGTCGCCGATCCACAGCGGATGGTGCGCGCGTACGCGAACTCGGCAGCCGCCATGAACATGATCCGCGCCTACGCACGCGGTGGCCTGGCCGACCTGCACGCCGTACACGACTGGAACCGGGAGTTCGTCGCCCAATCCCGGGCGGGGGTGCGCTATGAGACCATCGCCCAAGAGATCGACCGGGCGCTGGCCTTCATGGCCGCCTGCGGGGTCAACGACGACGCCCTGCGCAGCGTCGACATCTACAACAGCCACGAGGCGTTGATCCTGGAGTACGACCGTGCGCTGTGTCGGATGGAGGACGACCGGGCCTATGACCTGTCGGCCCACTTCGTCTGGGTCGGCGAGCGGACCCGCCAACGCGGCGGAGCCCACCTCGAGTTCGTCGCCCAGTTGGCCAACCCGATCGGGGTCAAGCTCGGACCCACGGTGACCCCCGACGAGGCAGTCGAGCTGGTCGAGCGCCTCGACCCGGACAACTCACCGGGCCGGCTCACCTTGATCAGCCGGATGGGCAACGGCCGGGTACGCGACGTGCTGCCACCGATCATCGAGAAGGTCCAGGCGACCGGGCACCAGGTCGTGTGGCAGTGCGACCCGATGCACGGCAATACCCACGAAACCGCATCTGGCTACAAGACAAGGCATTTCGACAGGATCGTCGATGAGGTCATGGGGTTCTTCGAGGTGCACCTCGAACTCGGCACCTACCCCGGCGGCATCCACGTCGAGCTCACCGGCGAGGCGGTCACCGAGTGTCTGGGCGGCGCGCAGGACATCAGCGACGCGGACCTCGCCGGCCGGTACGAAACCGCCTGCGACCCCCGCCTGAACACCGGACAGTCCCTCGAGCTGTCCTTCCTCGTGGCGGAGATGCTGCGTGGCTGAGTCGCAGGACATCGTCGACTCCTCCTACTTGGCCGACTCCGCAGGCGTCGTCGACTCCTCCTACTTGGCCGACTCCGCAGGCGTCGTCGACCTTCGCTCGGACACCCTCACCCGACCCACCCCGGCGATGCGGGCGGCCATGGCTGCTGCCGAGGTCGGCGACGACGTCTACCTCGAAGACCCAACGGTCAATGCGCTCGAGGCCGAGGTCGCCGCGCTGTTCGGACACGAGGCGGCACTGTTCGTGCCCACCGGCACGATGGGCAACCAGATCTGCCTGCGCCTGCTGGCCGGTCCCGGTGAGGAGATCCTGGCCGACGCGGACGCACACATCGTCACCTACGAACATGGAGCCGCCGCAGCGGTTTTCGGCATCCAGACCCGGACTGTGGTCAGTCGACGGGGCCTGTTCGACACCGACGAACTGCTTGCCCAGGTACGCGAGGGCGACTGGCACACGATGGGCACGAACGCGGTAGCTGTGGAGAACACTCACAACCGCGGCGGCGGAAGCATCCAGCCCTTGGCCGAGCTGACCAGGTTGTCCGGCGAGTTACGCGATCGCGGCGTGGCACTGCACATCGACGGGGCCCGCATCTGGAACGCCGCGGTCGCAACCGGTACGTCGCTGTCGTCGTACGGCGAACTGGCCGACACCTTGTCGGTCTGCCTGTCCAAGGGACTGGGTGCGCCGGTGGGGTCGGTCGTCATCGCTTCAGCCGAGCGGGTCGCAGCGGCCCGGATCCTGCGCAAGCGCCTGGGGGGCGGCATGCGCCAGGTCGGAATCCTCGCAGCTGCCGGCCGCTACGCACTGGCCCACCACATCGATCGGCTCGCCGAGGACCATGCCCGTGCCGGGTTCCTGGCCGAACGACTCGGAGTTGCGGCGGACCAGGTGCAGACCAATATCGTCCGTCTCGACGGGGTGGATGCGTCGGCTCTGGCCAAGGCCGCGGCGGAGCAGGGCGTGCTGATCTCCCAGGTGGCCTCGGACCGGGTGCGGATGCTCACCCATCTGGACGTCGACGACGAGGGCGTCCGGCGCGCCGGTGAGGTGATAGCGGAGTTGCTGGACCGCTGAAGCCGATCAGAAGAAGCTGAGCAGGATGCTGACCGTCGAACCACGTTCGGCCAGCTCGCCGGGCCCGGGGCTCTGCTGGGTCACCCGGTTGCCGAGGAACGATGTCACCTCGGCGACGAAACCAGCAGCCTGCAACTCGGCGAGGGCGGTGTCGCGGTCCTTTCCTCGCACGTCTGGCACGGCGACCAGGTCCGGTCCCTTCGAGATCACCAGGACGATCGTGGAACCGACCGCTTGCGGGCCGGAATCCGGAGCCGGCTCTGTCCTGAGCACAATGCCGGCGGCGACGTCGCGGTTGAACTCTTCGCGTACGTCGAATGCGAACCCAACTGCGGCCAGCGCGGATTGCGCGTCGTCCTGAGTCATTCCCGAGACCTCGGGTATCGCGCGCGGCTCCGGACCGATGCTGACCAGCACGGTGACCTGCTGGTCCCTGCGTAGCTCGGTCCCGGCAGCGGGGTCGAAGCCGAATACCGATCCGACGGGCACGGTCTCGTTGAACCCCTCGGCTCGAACGACGGCGATCGGCAGGTTGGCCAAGGTGGCCGAAACATCTGCCTCGGGTAGACCGACCAGCGACTCGTCCACGACAAACCGCTCCGGTCCCTTGGACACCTGGAGGTTGACCGTGCTTCCCCGCATGATCTCGGCGCCGGCCTCCGGATCAGCCGAGATCACCATGTCAGCCGCGACGGTCTCGCTGAAGACCTCCTCGACGATCGGATCAAGCCCGGCGTCCTGAACCGCTTGTACGGCTGCCGCCTCGGTGAACCCGACCACCCCCGGCGTCACTGCGTAGCGCCCGGAGCCGAACCACCAACCGACACCGCCGGCGACGACAGCGAGAACAAGGACCAGAGCGAGGGCGATTCGGCCGGTACGGCGCCGGGGTCGGGATCCCGGATCTGGGCCAGTTGTCGAGCTGACGCCGCTCGCGTCCTGACTCGAGGATCGACCAGCGACCGCGCCGAGCACCGCCGTCTGGTGCGTACGGGCGGCGCGAGTGCCCTGCGGTGTCCTCGACCCGGGATCAAGTGCGCCGGGCATCGGGTGCGACGGCGCTGGGCTGTCGCGGTAGCGCACAGGCACCGTCACTCGCGACATGCCCAGATCGGTGCTCACGTCGAAGAGCTCGGCCAGAAAGGCGCCAGCATCCAGTGGCCGCGCTGCTGGGTCACGCCGGGTGGCTGAGGAGACCAGCTCGTCGATCTCGGCCGGAATTCCGGACACCGTGTGGGAGGGCAGCGGAACGTCGTTGTTGACGTGCTGGTAGGCCACCGACAGTGCACTGTCACCTGCGTACGGAGGTTTGCCGGTGAGCATCTCGTACAGAACGATGCCGGCGGCGTACACATCGCTGCGCGCATCGGCGGCGCCGCGTTCGATCTGTTCGGGGGCGAGGTAGGCGACCGTGCCGAGTAGGACACCGTTGGTCACTGACGTCGTACCGGTTCCTGCGACCGCCCTGGCCAGGCCGAAATCGGCGACCTTCACCACGCCATCCCGGGACAGCAGAATGTTCTCCGGCTTGACATCCCGGTGGATCAGCCCCGTTCGGTGCGCGGCGGACAGGCCGGACAGCGTGGGGGCGAGCACGGCGAAGGCCTGCTCGGGACTGAGTCGCCCGTTCTCGTGGATGACCGCGCGCAGCGTCTGCCCGCGCACGAGTTCCATGACCAGGAAGACGAAGCCGTCGTCCTCGCCCTGATCGCTGACCGAAACGACATTGAGGTGGGAAAGCCTTGCTGCAGAGCGGGCCTCGCGATTGAAGCTGGCGATGAAGGACGGGTCTGTGGCCAGCGCCTCAGCCATCACCTTGATAGCGACACGGCGATCCAGGCGGAGATCAGTGCCCTCGTAGACCGTGGACATGCCGCCGCGTGCCAGCCGGCGCTCGACGCGGTAGCGCTTCTCGAGCACGAGACCGACCACCGGGTCCAGCAGCGTCGTCTCCACGACCAGCCAGTTTACGGCTGACCCGACGCAGGGCTTCGCGCGACTCGCTTGTCAGAGGGTGACCAGGTCACGGGGCACCCGGTCGACCGAGGCGACACCGCAGAGTGTCATCGAGTGCGCGAGCTCGGTGCGCAGCCGTGACAGAACGCCGGCCACTCCGTCGGCACCGTCGACTGCCAACCCCCAGATGACTGGACGAGCGCAGAAGACCGCCCGCGCCCCCAGCGCCAGAGCGATCAGAGCGTCCGTGCCGGATCGAATACCTCCGTCGACGTAGACCTCGGCATGATCGTTCACCGCCGAGACCACGTCGACGAGGGCAGCGGCGCTCGAGACCGCGCGATCGACCTGCCGACCGCCGTGCGTGGACACCCATACCGCCGACGCTCCCGCCTCGAGACAGCGCTCGGCGTCGTCACCGCGCAGCACCCCCTTGACCACGACCGGAAGCTCGGTGAGCCCGGCGAAGTGCTCGACGTCGGCATACGTCCACGGGGGAGTCTTGTCCGCGGAGTCCAGCGCCTGACTCAGCCGCCGCACCGACACCCCGCTCCCACCAGCGGCAGACTCCGGCAACTCGGGATTGACTGGTTCGACGGCTTGGTCCGGGTGGTTAGCCATCACGAGACCTTCGGGGAGCTGGAAATCGTTGGCGAGGTCCCGCAGCCGGCGACCCAGGATCGGGAGGTCCACGGTGACGACCAGGGCGCGGTAGCCGGCAGTTGCAGCACGGCGCACGAGGTCGTCGGTGTAGGCCGGGCCATGGACCTGGTAGAGCTGGAACCACTTGGCGGACTCCGGTGCCACGGCCGCAACCTCGTCCAGCGGCACGGTCGCCGTCGTGGACACGGTCATCAGGCTGCCCGTACGCGCGCATCCCGCCGCGGTGGCCAGTTCCCCTTCCGGGTGGGCCATGCGCTGCAAGGCCCACGGCGCAACGCCGATCGGACCTGCGACCGGCGTGCCGAGCACGGTCGTTGCCAAGTCTGGCGTCGCAACACCGCTGAGCATGCGTGGCCGCAGCCGCCATCGTCGCCAGGCCAGGGGCGCTTCCTGCAAGGTGGTCTCGGTCTCCGACCCGCCGGCGTAGTAGTCGTAGACCGCGGGAGGAAGCAGCTCCCGAGCAAGGGCTTCCAGATCGGTGCCGGTCCGCTGGGCGAGGGGGAGTCCGGCGTCCGAGGGTTGAGAGTCAGCCATAGGCTGAGCTTATGGATCTGCTGACCTTGCCGGAGGTGGCCCAGCGACTCGGAATCCGGGTGAACCGGGTGCGCCAGCTCATCCGCGACCGGGCGCTGGCCACGGTCGAACACCAGGGGACGCCACACGTGCCGGCCGCCTTCTTCGACGACGAGGGGATTCTCACGCACTTGGCCGGCGTCCTGACCGTGCTACGAGACGGCGGCTACAGCGATGCCGAGGCCGTCACGTGGTTGTTCACCCAGGACGATTCGCTGCCCGGCAAGCCGATCGAGGCCCTGCACGGGAAGCGTCATCACGAAGTGAACCGCCGCGCCCAAGCAATGGCGTTCTAGGGCTTTCAGCGGTCGCGGGCGGTCAGCGTGGTGGCCAGTTGCTCGAGAATCTCCCGGGGTTCGCCGCCGATCGGGCCTTGATCCAGCGCGATCAGCGCGGCCTGGACCCGTTGGTCGATCAACACCTCGACCTCGGCGAGCGCGCCGGATCCTTCGATCACCATCCGCAGCTGATCGATGTCCAGCCCGGACAGGTCCGCGCGGCCGATCAGCCGCTGGAACAGATCCCGAGCGTTCGCACTTGCCCGTCTGCGGGCCAGGATCACCAAGAGAGTCTGCTTTCCCTCGCGCAGATCGTCGCCCGCGGGCTTGCCGGTCTGCTCGGGATTACCGAATACCCCGAGAACGTCGTCGCGCAGCTGAAATGCCTCGCCGAGGGCGAATCCGTATTCCGTGTAGGTCGTGAGCAGCGGCCCCTCTGGAGCGTGCGGGCCGTCGACGAGCGCACCTATGTGCAGGGGGCGCTGCACGGTGTAGGAGGCCGCCTTGTACCGCGCCGTGCGCCACGCCGCAGCCAGCGCCTTCTCATCGGGGCGGTGTGAGTCCACTTGTCCGCGTAGATCGAGATATTGCCCGGCCATCACTTCGATGCGCATCGCGTCATACGCGGGAGCAACCCTGGCCAGCGCGGCCTGGTCAAGTCCACAGGTACGGATCATCTCCTGTGCCCATGTCAGCGCGATGTCGCCGGCGATGATGGCCACACCCTGACCGAATCCAGCCGCCGGTCCGGCCCAGCGGTTCTCGGCATGCAACTCGGCGAAGCGCACATGCAGTGCCGGCTGGCCCCGGCGGGTGCTGGCCCGATCCATCACGTCGTCATGGATCAGGGCACCGGCCTGAACCAGCTCCAGGGAAGCGGCCGCTCGTACCACTGTCTCGTCGTCCCGCTCCGCGGTGGCTTCCTGGACAGGCGATCCACCGTAGGAGACGGCATCCAGCGCGCCACGCCATCCCCAGTAGGTGAAAGCCGGACGTAGCCTCTTGCCGCCCTGCAGGACCAGGTCACAGATCGCCTCCCCGACCGGTGTCAGATCGGCGTCTATGGCAGCGAGGTCGGCCAGCCGCCGGTCCAGAAAGGCCGCCAGTTCGATCTCGACCCGCTCGCGAAGGGAGTTCCGGTCCAACAGATCGGCCGGTCGAGGGTTCGATGGCGAGGTCACGACTACCCAGTATCGGCCACGAGTCGCGCAGTCGATCCGTGCGCCCCCTCGGATAGCCTGAGCCCATGCCCGGCACCGTGCGTGAGCAGTTGGCCGCCGGCGTACCGAGCTTCTCCTTCGAGTTCTTTCCGCCGAAGGACGAGGCGTCGGAGGCGGTGCTGTGGCGGACGCTGCGCGACCTGGAGCGGCTGCGGCCCTCGTTCGTATCTGTCACCTACGGCGCCGGCGGCACCACGAGAGAAGGCACCGTACGCGTGACCGAGCGGATCGCCACGCAGACCACGATGCTGCCGATGGCCCACCTCACGGCCGTCAACCACAGCGTCGCCGAACTGCGCAATGTGGTCGGCCGGTTCGCGGCTGCGGGACTGCGGAACATCTTGGCCATCCGCGGGGATCCGCCCGGAGATCCGAATGCTGAATGGGTCAAGCATCCGGAGGGGATCGAGTTCGCCGCCGAGTTGGTGAGCATGGTGCGTCGCGCGGGGGAGTTCTGTGTCGGAGTTGCCGCCTTTCCTTACAAGCATCCACGCTCGGCCGATATCGAGGTCGATGCCCGTCACTTCGTCGAAAAGGTACGTGCCGGTGCCCACTTCGCGATCACCCAAATGTTCTTCGATGCCGAGGATTACCTCCGGCTGCGCGACCGGGTCTCGGCATTGGGCTGCGACGTCCCGATCATCCCGGGCATCATGCCGGTGACCTCGATGAGCACGATCGAACGCGCTCCGAAACTCTCAGGGGCGCCGTTTCCGCCTGGTCTCGCACGGACTTTCGAGACGATCGCCGAGGACAAAGACGCCGTACGCGCCCAGGGGATCATCCAGGCCAGCGAACTGTGCCAGCGGTTACTCGACGAGGGTGCACCGGGGATCCACTTCATCACCCTGAACCGGTCGACGGCAACGCGGGAGATCTGGGCGAACCTGCGGGAGACATCGCCGGTCGGCTGAGCAGTGCGGAATCGCCGCGCGAGCGGCCACCCACGGTGCGGATGCCCGCGCGATATCGTCGCGGCATGCGGACCCTCGCCCCGGGTGCGGCAGTTGAGCGCTTTCTCGCCGCACACGATCAATACCTACCTGGTCGTGCCGATCGCGATGGTCGCCGCTGACACCGGAGGCGGTGGCCGCACTGAGTGTTCGCGATGGTGTCCAGGCGGCGACCGAGGTTGCGCGTGCCGTGCACGCGGCCAGTGGAGGTAACCCTTTCCTCGCCGGCCTGTTGATCGACGAACTCGAGACTCGGGGTCTGGCGCTGACCGACCCGAGCACCGCTGGTGTCGTGGGTGGTTTGGGCCCCAGTGCGATATTCGGGGCGCTGCTTGCCCGACTGCCGGTGGACGCGATCACACTGGCCAACGTGGCCGCGGTCCTCGGCGCGCGTACCGACCCGGGAAATGGCCAGCGTTGTCGCCGATCTGTCCGAGGATCGGCTGGCCGCTGCCGCGGACGCGCTCGTGACAGGGCATGTGATGACGGCCGGTGAGCAGGACCTGCTCTTCGAGCATCCCGTCGTGCGCGAGACTGTTCTCGGGCAGCTCCGACC
>JBPCOF010000187.1:0-6131 GCA_051000515.1 Geodermatophilaceae bacterium | reverse complement strand
GCACAGCTCCCAGCGCCCGACTAACGGACGGCCTCAAAGGACCAAGCAAGCACGACGTCAACGGGCGACCGCACCACCATTTTCAGCCCAGAAGGGCGCTCCCCGATAGGGGAGACGGGTGACTAACGAGGAAGCAGAGCACGCGGCACCGCCCACCTCCTACTTCTGCCCGCTCTGTGGACTACCAGCAGCGACAGACCACTGGAACACGGAAGCGCAGGTGCAGCACATTGAAGGCGTTGCCATGCCCAGCCTCCTGCGTCACTCCGAGGAACTCATGCGCGACGCGTTCAAGGGGCTAAGCTCCAAGAACCTGCGGGTGACGACATCAGGACACATAGACACACCCGACGAGCCGGCGCCCCTGGCGGAACCAGACGACATGACCATCGTCGCTGCGCCCTGTCACTCGTACGAGCCAGTGAAGGTGCCGGAGGAGGCAGCCGGGCCGTTCCACTGCCTACTTTGCGGGCAAGCCTTCGCGGTGTAGCAGCCGAGCTGAAGGACAACCGCCGGCGGCATGAACTCGCAGGGTGCCGCTAACGGTGGTTTCAGGACGACCGCGAACCTTCCCTGGTTGCCGTAGTTCACGGACGCGAGTCGCGAGACGGCTGCTCCAGCTCAGCACTCCGGTCCGGCGAGCGGCGTCTCGTGGAGGACCGTTCCTGAGCCGAAGAAGGTGTCTCAGATAGGGCACTTGCGCGGGACTCCCAATTCGGACGGGGCTACTGGGAGGGCCCAGCAGGCGCACCTCCCTTGGCCTGCGGTGCTCCCGGTAGAGGGTCGACTATCGGACAGGCGTCACCTCGGGGAACGGTCAGCGGTTCGGCCGGCAGCACCGCGAACCGGCGGTGCCGCCGAAAGAGGCCACGCGTTGCCGGCGCCCGGGATGCTCTGCTTGAGTACAGGGCTGTACGAGCCGGGACAGCGCCGGCGTTGCGGGGTCGAGGAGGCATGCGATCAAGCTAGGACTGGCCGCATCGGCGGGGACGATCGGCGGTGTCGTCGACTCGGCTGTGCTGCTGCAGGCGGCCGCCGTTAGCGGGGTGCAGGCACGTCTGATTAACTGGCGCGGCCCCGGCTGGGCCTGGCCGGACGCGGTTCTGCTGCACACCCCGTGGGACTACACCGCTCAGTTGCGGGAGTTCGCCGCCTGGCTGCGAGCCCAGTCCGCGCGCACCCCGACGCTCAACCCCCTGGCGGTCACGGAGGGCAACCTTCACAAGTCCTACCTGCTGGACCTAGCCGCCGCCGGCATTCCCGTACCGGTGAGCCGGCTGCTGCGCGCGGGCGACGGCGTCGACGAGAGCGATCTGCGGTCGACCTTCGGCGCCGGCTCGGTAGTGGCCAAGCCAGCCGTCGGAGCCGGAGGGCGCAGGATGAGCCGCCTGCCCGACGTCGCCGGGGTTCGCTCCTGCGACTCGGTCTCTGCCAGCGGTGTGGTGCTCGAGGACCTGCTCCTCCAGGAGTTTCTGCCGGCGGTACAGACCGCCGGTGAGTACGCCCTGGTCGTGATCGCCGGGCAGGTGTCCCACCTGGTCCACAAGGTGGCGGCCGCCGGGGAGTTCCGCGTGCAGGCTTCCCACGGCGGCACCGAGCAGCTCGTGGACCCAGACGACGCGACGGCCGAGCTGGAGCGGACCGTCCTGCCGCTCGTCGGGCACCTGGCCTACGCCAGGGTCGACTACATCGTCGACCCGCAGCGGGGGCCCCTGGTGATGGAACTCGAGCTCACCGAGCCCGATCTCTTCCTGCGCCACCACCCGCCCGCAGCACGCCGGCTAGTCGAGCACGTCTTCAGACAGTGGGCGACGAGTCGGTGAGCGATCGGCTACCGGCACACGCACCAGGGCGCCGCCGCCGCCGTGAGGCAGGATCGCTTCGTGACCCAGCCAGTGGACCTTGCCGCCGTCCTGTCCAAGCTCAAGGAGCCCTGGTCCCCGCGCACCGTGGCGACCCTGAACGACTACGACTTGCGCGTAGTCAAGACGCAGGGAGAGTTCACCCGGCACAGCCATCCGGAGACCGACGAGGTCTTCCTGGTGCTGGCGGGCTTGCTGACTATCCGGCTGGACGATGGCGAGGTGACTCTGGGACCCGGCCAGCTGTACGTCGTAACGCGCGGAGTGCACCACCAGCCGGTCTCGACCGACGGCGCAGAGGTTCTGCTCATCGAGCCCAGCGACACCGTTAACACCGGGGACACCCCCAGCGAGCTGACGGTGGACCGCCGGCTGGCCTGAGCTTTGGCCAGACCGTGTCCCGGCTGTCGTTGCTTGGCTACCGGGACAGCGACTTACGCTGCCACCGCGGGCCGTCGCCGGGGTCCGGGGTGTTGGGAAACGTTCGGTTCTCAACACCCCCCACCCGAAGCGCTCAGGCTGCCGGCACGTCGCGGCCAAGGAACGCGACCAGCCTGACGATGGCCGGGGCGGCGTCGGCGACGTGCCGGGCCGGCCCGAAACAGCCGCCGCCGGGACGTACTGCTCGCCCATCCGCGCGGGCGAAGGCCAGCGACTCCTCGGCAGCATCCTCCGGCAGATCCGCCGGTCGTCCGAGAGCCTGGGCGAGGTCCCAGCCATGGGCCAGCAGGTCGTACATGCGGATCTTCAGCCGCTCCGCGCCGGTGGCGGCATCGAGCGGGCCCTGGTAGGAGCGATCGAGAACGCCGGGCTGCCCAAACGCGTCGAGCAACACGGCAGCCGATTCGCGATAGGCGCGGGCGAGCTGGTCGCTCGGCATCCCGTCACCCCGCTGCGGCAGCGGTTGCTCAGCGAGCACCGCGGCGAACACGAGATTCTTGCCGACCAGATGCTCGACGAGACGGTGCACGGTCCAGTCCATGCACTGAGTCGGCGCGGACCACTGGCCGGGCTGGATCGCATCGATCAGCTCGCCCACTGCGGCGAACGAACGAGCGAGTCGGTCGAGCTGGATTTCGTTGTCTACCGCCACGAGACCACCTCTCACAGGTGGCGCCGCCGGGCAAGCTGCCCTAGGTCAGCAAACTCCAGGAGGCGCGGAAACGGTCATCGACACGGAACGTCGCACCTCCTTCCAACTCCAACGGTCGACGATGAGCATGGCACATCATCCGTGCGGTCGGGCCGAGATTTATTGATCTTCGATGGGGCATCCTCAGCGGGGCAGCAGCAACGTGAGCGAGCCGTCGACCGTGCCGACCACCTGGAAGCCGTGACGCTCGTACAGGCGCCGTGCGGGATTGTCCGCCTCGACGCTCAAGCTCAGTGCCGGGTAGCGCTCGCGCGCAGCCCCGATCAGCGCCTCGAGCAGCAGCGACCCGACGCCTCGCCCGCGGTGCGTCGGCACCACGCCGATCGACAGTTCCGGCGTCTCTGCGTCTATGAAGCCGTAACCAGGATCTTGCTCGGGTAGGAGGCGCAGCCAGGCCGCGCCGACCGGTGGCCCGTCCTCGGCGACCACCCCCATGTCGCCTGGCCGGGGCCAGCCTGTGACGTAGTGCGCCAGCTCTGGTCGTGCCAGGACCGACTGGACGTCTCCAATAGGCCCGTCGGGTCGCCAGAAGGCCGCGGCGACGAGCATCTCGGCAAGGAAATCGCCGTCAGCCGGACCAGCCGGACGGACGCGGACAGCCACACCGGCAGAATGCCTCAACGCCGACCGATTGACGATCGTCAGTGGGACGGTGTCCCGCTGATCCTTCGGCTTGCGCACACATCGGCACCTTGGTCGCCGCGAGAGAGTGAAGCCCGGACGGTCACCCAGCTTGACGGTGTGCGTTTTGCGCGTTTCCACGTATGCTTGTGGTATGGCTGGGGCGATCGCACATGACCTGGCGCGACGGTTACGAGCAGCGCTTGACGAGGTGTTCCGCGAATCGGGTGACGCACTCGATGCCTCGGGTTCGACCCGTGATGCTTTCCTTCGTCTCGTAGATGTGTTGGAGTTCAGTCCCGAGGCGGTCGTGCTCCCGTCCGACATCGTGGTCAGCACCCAGAAGGCCGCCGATCTGCTCGGCGTCAGTCGTATGACCGTTGTACGGCTTGTCGACCGTGGGGAGCTGACGGCCCAGGGCGGAGGAGCGCACCGCCGGATCGGCGCATCCGAGCTTGCCCGCTATCAAACGGCCAACGCCGCTCGTCGCCAGGCCGCGCTGCATGGTCTCGCACAGGAGATCACCGAGGACACGCCCCCCGATCAGGTGATCCCCACTCGGTGAGCGGGCCGGTCGTTGTTCTTGACGCGTGTGTGCTCGTCCCAATCAGGCTTGCGACGACCTTACTTTGGCTCGCCGAGGCTGGCCTGTTCCAGCCGCTCTGGTCGGATCTGATCCTGGACGAAGTGGAGAGGAGCCTCCCGAAGGTGGGAGTAGCGCCCGAGCAGGCGAGACGCCGGGTCGCCACGATGCGGGCCGCTTTCGGCGAGGAGGCGCTGATCGACGGCTTCGATGACCTCATCGATCAAATGAGGTGTGATCCCAAGGACAGGCACGTTCTCGCCGCGGCGGTCCGCGGCGGTGCCGATATGGTCGTGACCTTCAATCTGAGAGACTTTCCGGACGAGGCGGGCGCCCCGTACGGGGTCAGGATCTGTCATCCGGAAAGCTTCCTGGTCCAGTTGCTCGGCGAGCACGCCGACGTCGTCGTTGCCACCCTTGAGCGAGAGAGCGCTGCCCTCCGAAACCCGCCTGAGACGGTCACTCGGTTCCTGGCGACTCTCACAGCGACCGTCCCGATGTTCGCCAATCTTGCTGCCGATGCTTTCAGCGATCCTCCTGGGCCGGCCTCGGCGGTAGCTGCGTTGGTAGGGGTCGAGGACGAGAAGGCCATTGCGGCGTTTGGTGAACTCGGCGACCTGACTAATCCCGCCCAGGTTGGCTATGCGTGGTGGGCAGGGCTGCTCGGCGGTCTCGACTTGGCGCGTGAGCTCAGCTACGACGCCCGGGCCTGGGGTGACTACCAGTGGGCGATCAATCACCTCGCCGGCCGGTCCTTAGCCTCGAGGGTCATTTTTGCTGTCGACGCTGCGGACAAGCTCGCATTCATGCGATTCGTCCCCGCGGTCGCGGCTGCTTCCCAGGTGTTCGAAGCCTTCCTGACTCCGATGACGATCTTGACGCTGGTCCGGGTCGAGAACGGGACATGGCGCGTCTGGGGGCTCGGACCGGCCATTCTCTCGGCGAGAGACATCTTCGGTGGCTGAACATCCATGTCGGTGGGTCAGTGCAACCGGTCGAAAAGCCGTTGACGTAGCGCTGAGGCGTCGATGTGCTGAGCTGCGTGACTGATGTGACGCTTCGCCGGGCGGTGCCGACCTGTTCGGTGCCGTCGTGGCGTTGCGGGTGACCGAACAGCAGGCGGGCTGGGTTGCCTCGAACGTGAAGTCGCTGGGACAAGCCGGCGCGGACGAGGCACTGACCGCTTACGCGGTCTTCGACGGTGATGAGCGCGGCATGGCCCGCTTGGCGTCGTTGCCCGTCGGCTTCGCCCTCGTGGAGGTCCGCGCTGGAGTGGGCTTCATCCAGCGGCTCATGATCGACGCGGGTGCCCAGCGACGGGGCTACGGGCGCGCCTGCCGTTGATCAGCTTGCTCGACGGCTTCGCCTGGATCCGGGGGTGGAAGTGGTGGCAGTCAGTCACCGTCGGGATAACGAGGTGATGGCACGGCTGTTGTTTGAGCGCCGGGTTCATCCCTTGGCTTACCCCGTGGCCTGATCCCCGACCTGACGAGGTCTTCCTGCAGCTCCCGAGATAGTGCGCGGCGTCCCACGTCGCCAACGGCTGCGCTTGAATCGCCGCCCGCCGGTCCCAGCGATCGACTGTCGGCCAGCGTCCCGTCCTTCCTCATATGGAACACCCAAGGATGGACAATCCCCGCGGCAGGTGATCACCAAGTTGGACTGACTCGGCCGATCGGTACGCAACCTCAGGGCCTTGGGCGACGACCTTGCAGACCCGCGAGGTCGGGCTACGCGCGCTGTCCCAAGGGACCGGCCTCGGCATCGGATACGTCGACGCGCACATGCTGGCCGCGACAATGCTGACGACCGGTGCCCGCCTGTGGACCCGCGACAAGCGACTCGCGGCGATCGCTGCCCAACGCGGACTCGCCAGCGGCAACCGGTAAGCCTGCTGAGCGAGCGACCCTCC